>NZ_JAYJJS010000021.1:0-82014 GCF_020181635.2 Mycobacterium zoologicum
GGAACAGTGGCTCACCGAACAGCGGAACAGTGGCTCTCACCCAGCGCAATATCCACCCCCATGAGAGCGTCAGCTCGGCCGGTGGCTCGATTGCCTTCGGCTGCGTGCTGGGTCAACCCTTGACCACGACCATGTCGACAAACGCATTCGGATTCAGCGTTCTGTTGCGGAAGTTCTTCGCCGCGGCCTTGGCCAGTTTCTGCTGGGAGATGCGCGGTCATGCGGGTAGCGGTTGGATTTCGTGCCTAAGAACGTCGGTCGTCGGATACGGGCCTTCCCGGC
Organism: Mycobacterium zoologicum; assembly: GCF_020181635.2. Taxonomy (NCBI): domain Bacteria; kingdom Bacillati; phylum Actinomycetota; class Actinomycetes; order Mycobacteriales; family Mycobacteriaceae; genus Mycobacterium; species Mycobacterium zoologicum. The sequence continues at coordinate 283 of NZ_JAYJJS010000021.1, forward strand.
GCACCACCGCGGCATCCCGACCAGCACGGTGCCGTCGGCGAACGCTCGGCGCTCGATGGCTCGATGGCTCGATGGCTCGATGGCTCGAAAAGAGGAGCACACCGATAAACAGTGAGGAGGCTGGGCGTTCCGGCTCAAGCCGATCTCCGAAGAAAAGTTCCTCAGTTCGAGGATGCTCGGCTATGCACGGCGAACAGCGACCCGCCGGAACGATTCGCCGAGTTCCCGCTACTCGAGGGCGAGTGCCACAGTCGCGAATGCATTTCCGTTCAAGGAAATTCCGTAGACGCGGCCGTATCCCCTAACAGCCACACCCAGGTCGGCAGCCTTCGAAGGAGCCATCTTCGCGCCAAGTCTTCAACGGCGCAGTCCAGATCAGCGGACGAAGGTGCGTGACCGCGACCAGTGCGCCGTCGGCGCCGAGGCAGCGGCCAATCCTATTTCACGACCGCATTCGCCAGGCCAGATGCTCCCCGATCAGGAGCCCGTCCACTGGGGCTCGCGCTTCTCCGCGAACGCGATCGCGCCTTCCTTGGCGTCGTGGGAGGAAAACACCGGCGCGATCAGCTCGCCCTGCTTCTGCCACATCTCGTCCTGCGACCAGTCAGCAGACTTGACCATGATGTCCTTGGTCACCGCCACCGCGAGCGGCCCGTTGGCCGTGATCTGTTCGGCCAGCTCGATGGCTCCGGCCAGCGCTTCGCCCGGTTCGGTCAGCACGTTGACAAAACCCCACGCCTCGCCCTGCTCGGCGGTGAAACTCGCACCGGTGAGCGCCAATTCGAGTGCCTTCTGGTACGGGATGCGGTGCCGCAACCGCAACAGCCCCCCACCGGCGGCCACCAGGCCGCGTTTGACCTCGGGGATACCGAACTTCGCCGTCTTCGACGCGACCACTAGATCGGTGGCGAGCACCAGTTCGGTGCCGCCGGCCACCGCGAAACCCTCGACGGCGGCGATGATGGGCTTGCGCGGCGGGCGTTCGGTGAAGCCCAGGCCCCGTCCCGGGACATACGCCAGCTCGCCGGCCGCGAACGCCTTCAGGTCCATGCCCGAGCAGAAATTACCGCCGGCGCCAGTGAGCACCGCCACCGACAGTTCGGGGGTGTCATCGAGTTCATCGCAGGCGGCGGCCAGGCCTTCGGCAACCGCCCTGTTGGCCGCATTCCGGGCATCGGGCCGATTGATCGTGATGACGAGGATCCGACCACGACGCTCACGCAGTACTGCTTCTGACACCACTCCACCCTTCGCTCACTGGCACGATACTTACCAGAATGTCTACCATCGGCATCATTGTCGAGGAACGACGCCATACGCCTGCGGCGCATACCCTGAACCGCCTGGGGCCACGCGCGGGTCCGAATCGACGATCTTGGTATTGCCAACGGCGATAACAAGCGATGGTTGCGCACCACCCAACTACCGCAGCGAGGTCTTCGATTACCTTGTCGCCTATGAGGTCGATGGATGGACACTCGACCGGAAACGCCATAGTCAGAACGGTGCCGTCCACCTGATCCATTCAGACGGAGATCTGGCCCTGCGGCTCCTGCGTGAGGCGCCTGCTCTGGGACGAGCAGGAGGAGGGAATCTCGCTACGGGTAGTGCGCCCGATCGGACCTGGTAGTTCTCACCGGGGGGTGCCGATCGATTTCTCGGCTGACCTCCCGCGGACGCGAACCGACTTCGAGTCAATGCGTTTCGAAGTTCTCGACGAGGGTCTCGACGAAGGTCTCGATCAGCTACGACGAGGAGGACGGCAGTGGCGGGAGCGCCTAGCCTGGCGCCACGTTGAACGACCTTCGTGAACTGCTGGAGCTAACACAGACCGAGCCGGAGTACCTCAGTCGACCATCTCAGCGGTCGAAAGAGGAGATAGAGAACTGTCGTCGGCCCGAACCAGTTCCCGATACCCAGAACACCGGGGCTGACGGTCATCGGCGCCGACGCAACGTCTCAAGGGGCTGTGAGGAACGCCCTGCGCGGCGTGGACACAGTCGCGTCCACCCTCGGCACCGCCTACAGTCGCCAGCCGATCAGTCTCTACTCCCAATCGGCGACGGTGATCATCGCAGCCATGGCTGAACACGATATTGAACGGCTGATCGTGACCAGCTCCGCGGTGATTCGGCTCTGATCCGCCTCCTCCACGTCTCTTTCACTTTGCTCGGCCAATTCATGGCGTTTACATCGCCCGTAAGCAACCGGACCGGCAGGCGCCCCGCCGAGCCACGACCGAATATCCGAAACATCACCTACACGAAGAGATTCGCCATGACCGCCGTACTTGACCCGGGCCGCCCGTTCACCGGCAGTGAGCGAGAGCTGCTGGAGAGCATCCTCGGACTGTACCGGCGTGAACTCGTGCGCGCCATTGAACACCTCTCCGACACGCAGGCCCGCGAGAAGCTGGTTCCCTCGCTGACCACGCCGATCTCGCTGATCAAGCACTGCGCGGCGGCCGAACGCATCTGGTTCCAACGAACCCTGGCGGGCATCACCGTCGACGAATGCGACGGCCACGCCACCGGCGGCGACGGCAGCTTCCACGTCACCGACCACGAAACCCTCGCCGACGTGATTGCCGAATACGTTGCGGCGTGTCGACGGTCGGACGAACTGGTTGCCGACCGCGACCTGGACGACACCGTCGAACACCACCTTGTCGGCGCCGTGAGCCTGCGATTCATCTACTTGGGGATGATCGGCGAAGTCGCCCGGCACACCGGTCATTCCGACATCCTCGCCGAACAGATTGAGGCTGGGCTGGCGATGCGGCACAAGTGAGATGAGGCGCCATCGGCGATGTCGCAACCAACGAGTACTGTCCCCGCCGGAGGGACGTCAGCCGGCGGCCTCACCAGGGACGCTGCGGTGGTTCAGTCAGACGACGAGCCATCGCCCTTTAGCGGTCGAAAGCACCTGTAGATCATCTGGGACGGCGAGGTTGTCTGAGAACACCACGAACTCCGACCCGATGTGATTGACCTGCGCAGTGTGCTTGATGTCAAATTCCGCGCAACGAAAGTTGACGTACAGCTCGTCGGTTACGCGGTCATCGGCGTCATAGGTCAAGAACCAAATCAACGGTGAATCTTTCAGCTGCGCAGCGAGATTGCGGTGATCTTCGGCGCTGAGCTTATCCATGTAGAGGTCATCGCCCTGCCCGAGGTAGGGAGGGTCAACATAGGTCAGGAGTTCGTCGCTATACGACGTGAGGGTTGCCGGAATTCACGGTCGCCAACCGATCGAGTGTTCGATGCGGTGCGTCGACACGGTGACGGCGAACCGCCGATCGCTTCCGACGGCTCCAAGGGCATGGAGTTGGCGGCGTTGATGGCGGTCGACGCTGGCGAGCTGTCCACGCTCTCATTCGCAGAAGCCGCCACAAATCATCGGATGGAGATGCAGCCGTGGGTGCGTTTCGCCGACAGTTTCCTACCTTGCCCACCATGGCAGGTGCTGTACGCGTTGGAACGGTCACTGCTGGCAGCCGCAGATGCGCGGCTCATCGTTGGCAGGAAGGAAAAGGTCGACAAGGGGGAGCTGTTCGAACGAGCCGCGCAGGCGTGCATCGTGGACGCAATCGGTCACGGTTGCCGAAAAATAACACGTGGATACGGCATTAAGATCGACGGAACACGCGACCCAGGGGATGTCGACGTCGCGCTGGTCGGCGACAGGGTGCAGATACTGGGCGAGGTCAAGGCAATGGAGGTTCCTGATCCGCGCAGCGCTGCCGCCAGCACCTTCGAAAAGCAGGTCGGCGAAGTCTATGGGCAGCTGCATCTTCGGCTGTGTACCTTGGACTCCGGCATCCCGTTGATCGATGCGGATGGCGTCCAGCACTACGGCGCCGACGCGATCGGACTTGGTGTGGTCCTGCACCCATACAGCAGTTCGCTGGGTGATCCACGGATGCTCACGTATGTGACTGGGGCAGCGGACACCACGCGGATCGCCGTCGCCGACCTACAGTCATGGGTTCTGCTCTTGCACGGACTGAACGGGATCGAGGACCTACGACGCTATCTACGATTCCGCGACGATATGCGAAGGATCGAAGCGCTGAGCATCGAGGAGTGCGACATGGCGCTGGCCTACTTCAGTCCTTTCCGCGACCGTGAGCTGGCCCGCCTTCAGGAGTGGTACGCGCGGCATGACCCGTCCCTGACGGTTTTCGCGCCGATGCAGGCGTGGGTAGTGGACACCGAAAAAGCGCTGGAGACCAAACCTCCGAAGGCCCCTCGCGATTGGCGACGCAAGTTCTTTCGTGACTGCTATCCCCGCCAGTGGGTGTAAGTACCCCCGAGACAGCACCACTGACCGCAACCGTGCCACCAGTGGTCACACAGGCCGTTCGAGTCTTTCGAAAGCCTGTGCTGTGTAGGAGGTTTTGACGCTTCCGCCGGTGGTGGTTTCGGTTTTCATGATGGCCTCTATCCGGATGCGATCCCCGACTGCGAGGCCCTTCGTCTGAGCCGGGTCGACGCAGCCGAGTTTTACGGTGATGGTGTCGCCGTCGTCTTGCTGGATGAGCCAGGATGTGACGGCGCTGACTGTGAGGTATTCGCCGATGATGGTTACGGGTTGTTCGTCGAGGTTCGCGTGTTCGACGACGTCGGCGATGTAGGCGGCGCTGCGGGCGGTGACATGGACTCGGCGGGTGGTCCGGGCTGGTTGTTGCCAGGCGATGTCGATGTCGAATCGGGCGCGGTCCAGTGTTTTTGCCAAATCCCGTACTGCGGCGGCCGCGCGTGGGCCCAGGGTGCTGAGTAGGTCGACGAACGCCGATTCGACCGAACTCGGGCCGATGTCGTTGCCGGCGGCGAGCACCTCGATCGCTGCGCCGACGGCGGTGTCGAGCATCTGCTGATCGGATTCGAGTTCCTCGACCATCCCGGGGTTGCCGACTTCATCGATCGGCGTGACGGCCGGGGTGAAGGTGAGGATGATCGAACCGGGCGATGTGGCGGTGCTCAGCAGTAGGTCGGTGCGGCGCTGCACATCGGCGTTGGGTTGTTTTCCTAGCGCTTTGTCACCGGTTTGGGAGGCCCCGACGGCTGTGGTGAGTCGTTGAAATCCGGTCATGACGCGGGCGACGTCGTTGACTCTGGCTGATGAGTCACTGAGCCCGTCGCCGGTGATGTGGATGTTGCCCCGTGAGGCTAAGACACGTCCAAATTTTTGGGTGTCGAGCATGGCGTCGATGCCGATCCGGGTGAGATCCTCGGCGGTGGTCCAGTCCGGGATCTGCTCGGCGATCACCGGGTCATTCATGGCTGCCAGGATCGCCGACTCCAACTGGTCGAGTTCTTCTTCAGGTGTAGTCACCGACGATCACCTCCATGTAGCCGCGCTGTGGCCATGCATTCGCCCGGCCCAAGCCTGCGCCGACTGGGCCGGACGCGATGCGCTGCAGCAGGTCGTCCATTGTGCCGCGGTCTTTCGCGTACTGGGTATAGCGATCATCGCGGGCACTCAGGTCAGGTTGGCAGTGCCAGGCTGCCAGCTGAGTGTCTACCTTCAGTCCGACGATTCGACGTACCTCGCCGGGTAAGGCGAAGGCACGCAGGAGGTTTCGCGCGGTGTCATCGAGACGGGCTTTGTCCAGTTCGAGATCTTCGGCCCAGTACACGCAGTGCACCGCCTCGGGTGTCGTAGCTGCAGATAGGAACGGCCCGTAGAGCCAGGCGGCGTTGATGTGGACGTGGCGTCCGAGCAGGTTGGTGGCCGTTCGCCAGTCGCGCCATAAGTCCGCTCGTGCCTGGCCCCGGCCTTCGACGAATGTGGCGTGCAGTTGGTTTCCCGTTGCCCGGTATCGTCCGGGCGGCAGCGCACCACCCGATGCAAGCTCTGGTATCACTGTCTACTCCCCGTTTGCCCGCCAGTTCAGACCGCGCCGGCCACCACTGGCTTCAGCCGACTGCACACGCCATTGGTGCTGTATCGCCTGCTGGCGGCCGGGTCGGATCGTCGGGTAATTCGCCTGGGTTGTCGGTCCCCCTGCTGAACAGCGCGGCTGTGGCGTCGTCGATCGCGGCGATCGCCGCGTGCGCGGCCGCTGCCAGGGGGCTTGTCTCAACCCCGGCGGTGTCCAGCGCGGCCGCCAATTCATCGCGTGCTGCCAGCAACGGCGCCAGTCCAGGGGCTGTCGGCGACGTCTGTTCGACGACGAACGCTCTCAGCAGTTCATCGAGGGCCCTGCGCTGGCGGGTGCTCATCCGCTGCGCCTCGATCGGCACTTGATATTGGTCAGCCGCAGGAGGGCGCACTCCCACGGCGGCGAACGCCACGGTTTCGGGCACTTCGGCCAGGTAGGCGATCGCCCTGATCGAGGCATCCGTCGGCCGTGATGCATAGGTACCTTGCCGCAGCCGGTTGAGTGTCGCGTGAGAGATGTCGTGGCCGGCCCGCTGGGCGAGGTCAGCGAGCCGACGACCTGACGCCCCATCCTGGCGTTTCGCAGCGATCTCGATCAGGTCCATGAGCGACTTGCCGGTCTTCGCCATCACCACACCCGCCGTACCTCTCGCCCAGCCATGCCTACGTGTTCGTCATTGTTCTGCCGCACGTAACACGAGTCAAGTACGACACGCCGCCAGTAATGCCACACAATGGTTTCCATTGTTTGTATCGTGCCTCATGTGTCAGACGTCATCACGAATTTCAGGCCGTCGCTTGCCTGTCGCCAGTCGTGGCCACAGCGGGCGACCCAAGGCATTTTCGAGATTGGCCAGGGTTCCGATGTCGCACAGCACGGCACCGGCCAGGATCCTGCCGATGGTGGTGTGGGCGACTCCGGTGGCAGCGGCCAGCGCGCGTTGGCCGGTCCCGGTCTCGCTCATCGCCACCTGCAGGGCACGGGCCAGCTGCTGAGCCGCGGACGCCGATGGTGGAGCCCCAGGAATCAACTGCCCGCCGGGCCATGCGCCACTGTCCAGGTACGCAACCGGCGGTTGATCACCGCGACTGCGTGGCATCAGCTGACGATATCGCGGACAGGCCGCGCCAACATCTCCGCCGAACGTCACCCATACCATTTTGGTGCATATACGCACCGGACTGGAGGGTCCAGCAATGTCGCATCACACCGTGACGTGGGAATGTCATGATCGCAGCACAGCTCACACTGATGTTGCCGTGGACGCCTGCCATGACTGAAGGCAGTCTCGTGACCGCCGTGGACACCGTGGTGGCAGCCTGGACCGTCGATGGGGCGATGTCGCCGCAGACATTGGACAAGTTCGCACTGTTGGCCCGCCGATTCACCCGGTTCGCCACCGCCTACAACGTCACCACCCTCGCCGGTGTCGATGCCGATCTTGTCACCAAATTCGTTGCCGCCAAAGGCCGCTCCCGACACGGCGCCGTAGCCCCCGCTGCAGTAGCCACCATGCATAACCGACGCTCCGCCCTGCGGGCCTTCTTCCGTACCGCCCGCCGCCTGGGACTGACGCTCGACGATCCGACCGCTGACATCGACCTGCCAGACCGGGAGGCCACCACGGTGCGTCCCCTGCACGACGAAGAGGCCGCAATCGTGCGACTGTTCGCCGAGCACGCCACACCGACCCGGCACGCGGCCACCGCAGCACTACTGCTGGCCGGGGCACACACCAGCGAGCTCGGCCACATCCGCATCGCCGACATCGACACCGCCGCACACATCGCCTGGGCACACGGATCAACCAAACATCGACCGCGCCAGCTGCATCTAGACACCTGGGCTCAGCGCGTTGTCAGCCAGCGCATCAGATACCTCACGGAGCGCGGGGCGACACCGGACACCGTCGTCTGCACCGGCGCCGAGGGGTCCGACGCCCAGCGCCAAGCCCGCGTCTGCGTCACCGTCCGCGACGTACTCACTCGTGCCGGGCTGAGCACAACCCCGGGTATCAAACCCTCGTCGCTGACCGCACATGCCGCACGGTGTGCCTTCGACGAGACCGGCCGTGTCGAAGACGCCGCCCGAGTCACCGGATCGCGCTCGCTCGACGGCACCGCCGCACTCATCGGCTACCAGTGGCGCCCGAACGACTGACCCACCTGTGACCACCAAGCACCCGACGCCGCGCCGGCACCACAGTGCCGCCAGCGCGTTCGGTGCTGTCCGCATCAAACAACGTGCCGTACAGGCGCTCACCACCCCCGGCGATAACAACACGCTTCTCGAACTCGAGAAGGTGCGGGCCGTGGCCTCGTATCCGGCCCTGTACGCGATCAGCGACATGGTTCCCGACCGCCCTGAAGGTTCCCCTGGCAGGCCCGCGCACTACCCGGCCTGGGTGTCGGTCATCCACAAAGTCCTCCACGGTGCATTCGGCAGCGCCAACCACGCCAGCCGGATCATGGCCAACCCCGAGTACTGGCAGATCATTCGCCACCAGGCCGCCGCCAATGGCAAGGCCGCCCGCCCACGGCCACCACAGCGCCACCATCACTGCTATGCCCAGGAGCGGATCGACCATCATATCGATGCCCTGCACCGGGGCCTTCTCGACACCGCCGCTGCACTGGCCCGCCAACTCGACTGCCTAGACCCCAACACCCCGGTATCGCGGACCAGCCCCTCCCGGGGGCAATTCGTCGTCGGCGACGGTACCGTCGTGGCCTCACCTCAACGCAAATCCACCGTCGAACGCCGAGCAGCCAACGGCGGCCCAACCATCAACGCCTACACCGAAGTCCAAAACGGTGACGGCGCACCCGAATACCGCTACGGCGCCAAATTCGCCATCCTCAGCGCCCGCCCCGACAACACCCGCAACCTCCGCGTCGTCCTCGACACGATGCCCGTCCCGCACGGCAAAGGCTACAAGGGCGAAGCGGGAACAACTCTGAAAATGCTCGACCGCCTAACCATGCGCACCGATATACGCGTCGACGGCATCTGCTACGACGGCGCTTTCCGCGGCACCCACATCGACCACGTCATGAAGCAAGGACTCATCGCACTCGTCCCACCCCACGCCGGCACCGCCGTACCTACCCCGTTCACCACAATCGACTGCCGCTGCGGCGATACCCACAACATCTGGACCAGCAACGGGCGCCTAAACGAACACGCCATCCTCGACACCGGCGAAACCCACCTCCAACATCTACCCGTCGCCAAGGTCTACGACCGCCGCAACCGCGACGGCACCCACCGCTGGTACATCGACTTCGCCACCACCTGCGGCACCGTCCAACGTGAGCGACTCGACATCACCGACGAAGACACCACCAAGGGCTACAACCGCACCGAGCACCTACGCCAACACACCAAAACCGACACCGGCGACAGCCTCTACGACCGCTGCTACGGCTGGCGCGAAGACGCCGAATCCCTCAACAACACCCTCGACCGCACCCTCTACGGCGGCCGAATGACCGCACACACCGCGACCCGACAACACGGCGTCATGATCGGATTCGCCCTCGGCCGCAACGCCATCGCCAACTACCTGCATCAACGAAAACAGCAACCCACCGCAGCCTGAACACCGCCCAGGGCACACCCATGCCCTCAGGCCAGTCACACACGTTCCAGGCAACCCATTCCGCCCTCGCTCACCGCCAGCACCACCGAAATAAGCCTCCGCCGCCACTGTCCGACCGGGCACCAAGCAGCCGGAACGATCCACTAGAGTTTTCAACAACTATTTCTTCACGTCCCCCGCCCCCGTAGCTCAGGGGATAGAGCACGGCTCTCCTAAAGCCGGTGTCGCAGGTTCGAATCCTGCCGGGGGCACTCTCTACCACTGTCTACCAGCAAGAACCCGGCACCGCTCGCGCGTATCGACATAACAGAACTGTTATATTCGCTGTATGGGGTCATACGGAGGAGACCTGATCCGCGAAGCTCGACGCCGCGCCAACCTTACCCAGCGGCAACTCGCCGAACGCGCCGACACCGCTCAGCCCGCCATCGCTCGATGGGAATCTGGCCGTACCGCCGTCAGCCTCGAAGATGTCATCCGTCTAATCCGCTTGTGCGGCTTGGACCTTGAACTCTCGATCGTCGAACGTGACGACAGTGACATGGCCCAGGCCGCGCGCCTGGCCGGGCTCACAGGTCAACAACGACTCGATCGCCACGCACGACTGGCCAGGCAGTTGCACCATCTGAGGCAGGCCGGCACCAAGTAATGGAACTCGACCTCCCCCGCTTGCTTGACGTGCTGAACCGCCATCACGTGATCTATGTCCTCATCGGCGGCCTGGCCGCGGTCTATCACGGCTCCCCGTTCCCCACCGAAGACGCCGACATCACACCGGCCACCGACCGCGCCAACCTGAGCCGCCTCGCCGATGCACTTCGCGAGGTCAATGCAAAATTCCGGACTGAAGACGTCCTCGAAGGCCTGCCGTTCGCCTACGACGCCGACCGCCTGGCATCGGTCCAGACATGGAACCTACAAACCGACGCCGGCGACCTGGACCTGGCATTGCAACCGTCGGGAACCCACGGATACACCGACCTCCGCCGCGACGCGACCGCTGCCCAGCTCTACGGCATCACCGTGCACATCGCCTCACTGGCCGACATCATCCGATCCAAGACCGCAGCCGACCGACCCAAAGATCGCCGTGTCCTGCCCACGTTGCGTGAACTGCTCGTCAAACACACTGGCCCCAAATCGAATTGACCACGGACGTAGGCAACGATCTACCACTACTTCCAGAACGCGTTCATGGGTGTGGCGTAGGCGTCGTTATCGGTGAGCGGAGCCAGACCCAAGGCCTGTTCGATGGTGGCCATAACGCTGTACTCGTTGTAGTAGTCGTCGGTGGTGAAGTGACCGGATTCCATGCCGCCCGCCGAGACCGCGCCCGCGTTCGGGATGACGATCATCGGAACGTTATTGCCCTGGTTGCCGAAGCCAAGTGACAGGTTGTTGTTGTCCTCGTCAGTGGTCAGGATGATGACGTCCCGCTCGTTCGGGTCCGTCCACGTCTTCGAGCTCTCGATGGTGGAGACCTCCTGCTGGACGAACTGGTCGGCGGCCGCGACGTTGTACTGGTGGTCTCCAAGCTGGGTGGCGATGAACTGCAGGACGCCACTGAGCGAGTCGACCGGGCCCTCCCCGTTGTTGTCCTCGTTGGCGGCGATCCAGGTGAATCCGGGGAACTTGCTCGGGTCAGCGAGGTCGGTGGACAACTGCGTCAGCGGAAGCAGGTGGTCCTGCAGGTAGTCAGGGGTGTTGCCGTAGACGTAGCTGAAGTCGGCAAAGGGCAGCTGGTCGGGCGAGTAGTCACCCGATGCCGTCAGGTCACCCGCCGTCGGCATGCTCTGCGCGTAACCGGCCCACGAGACGCCCGCCTGGTCCATTTCCTGCATGAGGTTCGGCGCGTCGATGGTGTTCAAGCCGGCGTTGTAGTCCATGCCGAAGTCCGAGCCGCCCAGGATCCGGAAGTAGTTGGGGTCGCTGGGGTGGCCCAGTGCGTAGTAGTTGTCGCCATAGCCATAGGTGTTGATCAGGCTGTTCATGTACGGCGCGTTGGGACTGCCGACGATGTCGGCGGCACCCTTGTTCTCCATGTAGATGACGAACACGTGGTCCAGTTGTCCGACATCGGACGTCGGCGCGACCAGCGTCGCGGCGGTCAGGCTGGGATCGCCCACGGTGAACGACTCGTTGTCGGCGTAGGCGCCGTTGTAGTTGCCCAGGGCCGCGTTCCGGTCGGTGAAGGTCGTGGTCACCTGTGCGGAGACGGCGCCCTCGGGAACCGTCCCGGTGGTGGAGCGGTCCTCAAACCCGGTGAAGCCCCAGCGATCCCATACCGAGACCGGCGCGAGCGACCCGGTACCGACCACGGCGCCGTTGGCGTCGTAGAAGGTGACCTGAACCCCGGCCGAGGACGGGTCCCAGCCCTGGCCGCCAAGATCCGCACTCAGCGCATACGGCGTTCCGGCCGCGCCGGCGACGTCGACGGTCTGGCTGATGCTCGACGTGGCGACCGGTCCCCCGCCGGCGAAGTTGTCACCGGCGCCCGGGGGCGCGGTCAGCGGAAAGCTCGTCCACGCCGGAATGGGAGTCGACACCGGCGACGGGTAGCCCATCGGGGTGCCGTAGGCGATCACGGTCGGGGTGCCCGTCTCGGTCCAGCCCGGGATGGTCACCCCGCTGTAACCCGACCCGGACGGATCGGCCGTCTCAAAACTGGGGTTCACCAACAGGTTCTGGCTCATCGCCTGCGCGTCGACGCTGGCGGCGCCAACCGGGTCAAGGCTGTTGAGCCAGCTGATGAGCTCGGTGTCCGTCTGCGAACCCAACACCGCGCTGACCGAGTCGAGCTCCAGGAAACTCGTCATCGAATTGAGGACCTGGTCGATGAGCATGTCGAAGTCGTCAGCATGGGCGTCGGGCGCTGACGACAGCTGTCCCAGTCCCAGCGCCACAAAGGCACTGACCGCGCCCGTCATTCCTATCCTGAGACGCCCAAGAGTCATGATTCGACAATCCTCAGGTGCCACTAGGACGTCAAGAAGCTCCAGCTAATGCGATTCAAAGCCACAGCAAGTCAACAGACTCGCCCACCCGTGGGCTCAGCCGAACAGGTCGGCCAGGCTGAAGCTCGGCGTCGAGGCGATCAGATCCGACATGTTCGCCCACTGCTGAGCGGCCTGCGCACTGAGCTCGGTCGGCCAGTCGTTGTTGCCGCTCAAGATCACCGTCGCGAAGTCGTCACGAGCGTTGAGCAGCCCGGCCAGGATGCTGGTGTTCGGGTTGAACAGTGCGTCGTCGATGGCGGTCAGTGCCATCTGAGGCAGCAGCAGCGACATGGCGCCCTGGGCCAGCGCCAGGCTGATCGGCATGGTGATGTCGGCGCTCAGCACCGGCAGGGCATTCCACACCGAGGTCAGGCTCTCCATCGGATGATCCATGACGCTGCGCATCACGGCATCCCAGTCCGGGCTCAACGCGTCGGTGAACCGCAGCTCGATCGGGGTGGACGGCTGAGTGCCGAACACCGACTCGAAGTTCTCGCTGCCCATCACGGCCGACAGCGCGTTGAGCTCCAGCTGCTGCAGCACCCAGGCGGGCTGGGCATGGATCCGGGAGATGTCCATCGCGTAGTCGTAGGAGAACACCCGCCGGGCCATGTCAGCGGCGAACTCCTCCGGGCTGACGGTGGGGGTGTCATCCGGCAGCCAGTTGGCCAAGTCGTCCATCGACACCACGTGCGCCTCCACGCCCAGCCCGATCGCGTCGGCACGGTCGGTGACGTTCTCGTAGCGGGCGAAGATCTCACCTGTGGTGAGCCCGCCGGTGTCGAGCCAGTTGGCCACGCCCGGATTCGTCGCGCTCACAACGTAATAGGTGTAGCCGTCGTCGGAGTGGAACGCCTGCGTGTCGTTGAGGGTGGTCTGCGCCATGACATAGGGCAGCGCGCCGCCGTAGACGTTCATCAACTCGATGCCGCTGTAGGCCGCATCCACGGTCGGTAGCTTCAAGACCAGTGCCTCACCGGGATCCAGATCGAAGTTGCCGCCGGTGACCACCGCGGACTCCAGACCGACTCCGAAGCTGGTCTCCGGCGCCAGGTTCATCATCGTGTTGGCGGGCACCTCCATGCCCACCGATGCCCCACCTTCGATACTGCGCTGGTTGAACGGGACGACGATCTGAGCGAACGCGCTGAACAGCATGTTCAGCACGTCGTCGACGGAGCCGATCTTGGCCGGCTCGGCCGGCACGTCGGTTCCACCGCCATCGGTAGGGAAGAATCCGCCGGCGGGGATGGAGAAGAACGGCGGGCAGTCGGCCACGCATTGCAGGCTGATGTTGGCCGGGCCCTTGGCCCAGTCGCCGGTCATGTCGCGGATCAGCAGGGAGGCCGCACCGCCGACGGTGGCGTCGCTGGAATCCAGGAAATTGACCGCACCCGCCGGTGGTTCCGGCCCGACGTAGATGGTGAAGTTGCCGTTGGCGTCCACCACCAGGCCGTGGTTGAGCTCGAGATCCTCGATGGTGTGGGCCGTGGCACCGGTGACGGCCATGGTGCTGATCGACATGTGCTCGGTCGCCCCACCGAGGGTTCCCTTCAGCACGTAGGTCGCACCGGGAGCCAGGCCCGCGGTGACGTGGTAGTTGATGTCGGGCGTGAAGTAGTCGAAGTACTGGCGCGAGTCGGCGACATTGCCGGCAACCACTTCCGGCGACTGGAAGAACACCCCGTTGAACAGCTCGGTCACCCGCGACAACCCGGTGGTGATCAACTGGTAGTTGGTGTTCTGGATCATCGTCATCAGCGTGTCCGCGTCGCCGGGTGAGGCATAGGGCAGCGCCAGATCGTTGGCCTGCGCCTGCTTCATCGCGGCGAGCAGGTCATCGAGGGCATCTTGATATCCGGCCGTCAACCGCACCGCGGGCGCCAAGCCACCGGCGGTGGCCAGCGGGGTGCCCACCATCATCGACAGCGCACCGCCCAGAACTGCCGCCGCGGTCAACAGCCGCCGGGCCCGTTTCGATTCGACGCGCACGGTCACGCACTCCCCGATCTCGTTAACCAATTTCTCTCATTGCTCACGGCAGATTCTTATTTGGGACCATACGGGCGTACCCGAAGAGGCGCAACAGGCCCGCCAATGCCGACATGAGCCCACACCGCCAGGTAGGTTGCGCTGCATGTCCAAGCGATGGCTTTGTGCGTTCGGCGCGTCGGCAGCGGCCCTGGTACTCGCGGGATGCGGCCTGACGGTGACCAAGGCCGGGCCGAACCCGCTGACCAGCCCGCGCAGTACCCCGAACGGCATGGTGCTGGTCTCGCCGGACAACTACGTGCGCGCGGTGACCGACCAGGAGTTCACCAACGTCGTCAACGAGAACGGCTTCGGCAGGTTCTTCCACCTGCGCGAGGTCACCCCGATCGACCGGCAACTGGTGGTGCGGTCCAACCGGGACACCCTGTATTCGGCGGGCGTGTTCGACTTGCAGGCCGGTCCGGTGACCATCACGCTGCCCGATCCGGGCGAGCGCTACATGGCCGCGCAGGTGATCAACCAGGACGAGTACGTCACCGACGTCTTCTACGGCGCCGGCGAGCACACCCTGGACCAGAAGCACATCGGCACCCGCTACGTCATGGTCGCGATCCGAATCCTGGTCAACCCCAAGGACACCGCCGACATGGCCGCCGCGCACGAGCTGCAGGACGCGATCACGGTGGCCCAGGACGACGCCGGCAGTTTCGACGTCCCCCGCTGGGATCCGGTCACCCAGAAGAAGGTCACCGATGCGTTGCTGAGTCTGGCCGAGACCGTCCCCGACACCCGCGGCATGTTCGGCACCCTGGCCGACACCGACCCGGTGCGTCACCTGATCGGGGCCGCTGCGGCGTGGGGGGGCAACCCGGAGAACGACGCGCTCTACCTCAACGTCGTCCCGTCCCGCAACGACGGCGACACGGTGTACCGCGTGACGGTCAAAGACGTTCCGGTGAAGGCGTTCTGGTCGATCAGCGTCTACAACCGCAACGGCTACTTCACCGAGAATCCGCAGGATGCCTACTCCATCAACGACATCACCGCGACAAAGGCGGCCGACGGGTCGGTAACCGTGCAGTTCGGTGACTGCTCGTCGGAGGTGGCGAACTGCCTGCCGATCACCCCGGGGTGGAACTACCTGGTGCGGCTCTACCAGCCGAAACCGGAGATCCTTTCCGGGAAGTGGATGTTCCCCACCGCGCGGGCGGATGAGGCCGACACCAAGACGGGCACGACACCCGCCCCGACCACCCCGGCGCCTTCTCCGACGACCATGCCGGCACCTTCAACCACACCGGCACCTTCGACTACGACCACTCCGGCTCCGTCTACGACCCAGGCGCGCCCGCCACGCTGAATGGCCACACCACGGCACGCCTACTTCGCGTACGGGTCCAACCTGTGCACGCAGCAGATGATGCGCCGCTGCCCACACGCATCCGACCCGATCCCCGCGACGCTGGCCGACTACGACTGGCTGATCAACGAACGGGGCGTCGCCACCGTCGAGCCGTTTCCCGGATCACGCGTGCACGGCGTG
This sequence comes from Mycobacterium zoologicum, assembly GCF_020181635.2. NCBI lineage: Bacteria > Bacillati > Actinomycetota > Actinomycetes > Mycobacteriales > Mycobacteriaceae > Mycobacterium > Mycobacterium zoologicum. The sequence continues at coordinate 16,302 of NZ_JAYJJS010000021.1, forward strand.
CTGTGGCAGGTGTCCGATGACGATCTGGCGGCACTGGACCGCGCCGAAGGTGTGCCAGAGCGCTATCGCCGCGACCGGCTGACCGTGCACACCGCCGCTGGACCGGCACCGGCGTGGGTGTACGTCGACCACCGGGTGCAGCCCGGCCCACCGCGCGACGGCTATCTGGAACGCATCATCGGCGCCGCGGCCGACCACGCACTGCCGTCGAGCTGGATCGAGTTCCTGCGTCGCTGGGATCCGGCCTGTTGGCCGCTGTCCCCGCCCACCACGAACGGCTCGGGGCCACAGTCACTTTCAGAGCTGTTGGCCGACCCCGACGTCGACGAGGTCAGTCGGCTGCGGTCCCGATTCGGGTTCCTGGCCATTCACGGCGGAGGTCTGGAGCGGATGACCGACGTCATCGCCGAACGAGCCGCCGAGGCCGGCGGCGCGTCGGTCTACTTGCTGCGCCACCCCGACGGGTATCCCCACCACCTGCCCTCGGCCCGCTTCCTGCCTGAGGAGTCGGTATGCCTCGCCGAATTCCTGGACCACGTCGACGTGGTGGTGTCGGTGCATGGCTACGGCCGGATGGGGCGCAGCACCGAGCTGCTGGCCGGTGGCGGGAACCGCACCCTGGCAATGCATCTCGCCCGATGCGTCGAGGTGCCGGGTTATCAGATCGTCACCGATCTGGGCGCCATCCCGGTAGGTTTGCGGGGGCTGCACCCGGACAATCCGGTCAATCGGGCGCGCGGCGGAGGCACCCAATTGGAGTTGTCGCCACGGATCAGGGGCCTCAGCCCGCGCAGCCAGCCGCCCGGCGACGACGGATTGTCTCCGGCCACGGCGGCATTGGTGCGTGGTCTGGCGATCGCGGCAAGAACCTGGGACGTTTAGGAGGCGGATGGTGGACAACGAGTTTCGCTTCGGCGTGGGTGTGCAAGCGATCCGGTCTGCGGCTGCGCTGGCCGAGACCGCGCGGCGCCTCGAGGGGTCCGGTTTCGATGTGTTCCACGTGCCCGATCACCTCGGCGCCCCGGCACCCTTCCCCGCGCTGGTCGCCGCCGCGGCGGCCACCTCGACGATCCGACTGGGGACCTATGTGCTCAACGCGTGCTTCTACAAGCCGGCGTTGCTGACCCGCGACATCGCCGACACCGACCTGCTGTCCGGCGGACGACTGGAGGTCGGGTTGGGTGCGGGCTATGTCCGTGCGGAGTTCGAGGCCGCCGAGCTGCCGTTCCCGACCGCGGCCCGCCGCATCGACTACCTCGAACACGTGACGACGTATGTGACCAGGCGCCGGCCCGACGTGCCCATCCTGATCGCCGGCAGCGGCGATCGACTGCTCACCGTGGCGGCCCGCCACGCCGACATCATCGGATTGACCGGGGCGCGGGTGGCCGGCCAGGAAGACCGCGTCGACCCGTTGGCCGAGCGGATCGCGTTCGTCCGCGCAGCCGCCGGTGACCGATTCGACGCCCTTGAACTGAACCTGGCCATCACCGCGGTGCCGACCGACGGCTCCGGAATACCAGACCTGTCGCTGACCCGCCGGTTCGCCCCGACACTGTCGGATGAACAGTTGCTGGCCTCGCCTGCCGTGCTCTCCGGATCAGCTCACGACATAGCCGACACGCTGCGGGAATATCGCCGTCGCTACGGGGTGAGCTACTTCACCGTTCAGCAGGATCACGCCGAAGCCTTCGCCGAAGTCATTGCCGCACTGCGGTGATCACGGCCCACACCGAGGCGCCCAACGCGCCCGCCACAGCCACCCCGCCGAGATACAGCCCGTAGGCCGCGGTGATCGGCTCGACGATGTTCAGCCGGTAGTACCAGACACCCAGCGCCAGCAACCCCAGCGAAACCACCAGCGCGGCAACCGATGCCAACCGACTGAACAGGCCACCGCCGATCATCGCACCGGCCACCAGCAGCACGGCGGCCAACAGCACGATCAGCTGGCCGACCCCGAAGCGCGGCGGCAGCGCGATACTTCCGACGCTCCCCCCGATGGCGCTGGCCCGCCCGCCGCCGTTGGCCGATGTGGTCAGCCACGGCAGCCACGCGCTGACCGACAGGATCGCGGCGAACAGTGCGACGAGCCAGCCCGGGTGTACGCGAGTCATGTTGTGACACTAACCGGCTCAAGCGGGAGCGAAGACCGTGACGAACTTGTGCAGCGACTCGTTGATGTCGCTCTTGAGGGCGGCGGCCACCAGCATGCCGATCGGTCCGAACAGCGCCGGACCGCCCAGGTGCACGTCGAAGCTGACCTTGGAGCCGTCGCCTTCGGGGGCAACCTTGGCCAGCAGCTTGATCTTCACCCCGCCCTTGCCGTCGCCGTTGAGCGTCATCCCCGTCGGCGGTTTGTAGTTCACGATCGTCCACCGGATGCTGTTGGGCATGCCCTTGACCTCGACGATCGACTGGAGCTTTGTGCCCTTCTCAAGCGTGTCCGGCAACGTGCTGCGCCACACCCGGTGGATGGTCAGCCACTCCTTGTAGCGCGACAGATCCGAGGCGTGCGCCCAGGCCTCTTCGGGCGACAGTGGGACGTCGATGGATCCGGAGAGTTTCGCCATGTCGTGCTTTCCCCTTGTGTCGCGGTTTATCGCTGGGTCATTGTGGTCGTTGCCGGCTCCCGCCACAACTTGGGGCGTTCACCGAGCATGAGGCCGCGCACCCACCACATCGCCTCGATGACGGCGGCACCCAGCACACCGATGCCGAGCGCCATCGCCGTCAGCGCGACGTTGGAGGGATCCAACAGGAACTTCTCCCGGGCCAGCGGGATCGCGAAGATCCCCACATACGCCAGGCCGCAGCAGATCACCAGCATCAGCCGCCACCACTGATAGGGCCGCGCCACCACGGCCAGCACCCAGCCGGCGGTGGCCAGCAGCGTGATCAGGGCGGTGGTCGACGCCTGGATCTGTTGCACCGGGGTGGCTTCGCTGCCGCGGTAGGCGATCAGATAAGAGGAGAAGGTGGCGACGCCCACCACCAGTCCGGCCGGCAGCGCCCCGGTCATCACCCGCCGGACGAAACCGGGGTGCGCCCGCTCGTTGTTCGGCGCCAGCGACAGGATGAACGACGGGATGCCGATGGTGAACCAGGCGGCGATCGTGACGTGGATCGGCTGGAAGGGGTACAGCAGCGGCTTGGTGCCGAACAGCGCCGAAGCCAGCCCGACCAGACCGACCAGCAGGGCGAGCAGCACCGAGTACACCGTCTTGGTCAAAAACAGGTTCGCCACCCGCTCGATGTTGCCGATCACCCGGCGTCCCTCGCCTACCACGTAGGGCAGGGTGGCGAACTTGTCGTCCAGCAACACGATCTGGGCCACCGAACGCGCTGCCGGGCTGCCGGCGCCCATCGCGACGCCGATGTCGGCGTCCTTGAGCGCCAGCACGTCGTTGACGCCGTCGCCGGTCATCGCCACCGTGTGGTCGCGTGCCTGCAGGGCCGCCACCATGGCACGCTTCTGGTCCGGGCGCACCCGGCCGAACACGGTGTGCTCCTCCAGCGCGGCCGCCAGCGGCTCCGGCTCAGCGGGCAACTGGCGGGCGTCCATCGCCCCGCCCGTCAGCCCCAGCTCGTCGGCCACCGCACCCACCGACACTGCATTGTCACCGGAGATCACCTTCACCGACACGTCTTGGGCGGCAAAATAATCCAGCGTCTTCCGGGCGTCGGGCCGGATCTTCTGTTCCAGCACGACCAGCGCCGCCGGGGTGACCTTCCCGGGTGCGTCCGGGCGGTCGACGGGGGCGTCGCAGGCGGCCAGCAGCAGTACCCGCAGTCCGCGCGCCCCGATCCGCTCGGCCTGCTCGGCAGCCGCCGAGGACGGTTCGAGGAGCACGTCGGGCGCGCCGATCACCCAGTTGCCGTGTTCGGCGAAGGAGACGCCGCTCCACTTGGTGGCCGATTTGAACGGCGCCGTGGCACTCGGGGCCCAGCCCGGCGCGGTCGGGAACGCCTCACCGATGGCCTGGATGCTGGCATTGGGCCGGGCGTCGGCGTCGGCCAGCGCGGCCAGCGCTGCGCGCACCGGAAGTCCTTCGGCCGCGGCCAGTTCGACGACATCGGACACCCGCATGCCGTTCTCGGTGAGGGTGCCCGTCTTGTCCGCGCAGACCACGTCGACGCGGGCCAGGCCCTCGATCGCCGGCAGCTCCTGCACCAGGCACTGGCGCCGGCCGAGCCGCACCACTCCGACCGCGAACGCCAGCGACGTCATCAGCACCAGGCCCTCGGGAACCATCGGCACCAGGGCCCCGACCATCGCCAGCACCGATGCCTGCCATCCCACGTCGGTGGTGAACAGCTGGGTGTAGATGATCAGCAGTCCGGCCGGGATCAACAGGTAGGTGATGAACTTCAGGATCTGGTTGATGCCGTTGCGCAGTTCGGATTTCACCAGGGTGAACTTGCTGGCCTCCTCGGCCAACTTGGCCGCGTACGCGTCGCGCCCCACCTTGGTCGCCCGGTAGGCACCGCTGCCGGAGATCACGAAACTGCCCGACATCACCTGGTCGCCGACGCTCTTTCCGACCGGATCGGCCTCACCGGTCAGCAGCGACTCGTCGATCTCGAGGTCGGACACCTCAATGACATCGCCGTCGACGACGACCTGGTCACCCGGGCCGAGCTCGATGACGTCGCCGAGCACCACCTCGCCCGGCGGCAGCTGTTGCGTTCCGGACTGCCTGCGCACCAACGGTTTCGCCTGCCCGACGATGGCGAGTTTGTCCAGCGTCTGTTTGGCCCGGATCTCCTGCACCATGCCGATGACGCTGTTGAACACGATCAGCAGACCGAACAGGCCGTTGATCATTGAGCCGGTGGTCACCACGATGGCCAGCAGCACCCCCAGGATCGCGTTGATCCGGGTGAAGACGTTGGCCCGCACGATCTCGGGCACGCTGCGCGCGGCCCGGACCGGGATGTCGTTGGTCTGGCCCTCGGCCACCCGCTGGGCGACTTCGGCTTCGGTCAGGCCGGCGGCGGTCCGCGACACGCTCACCCACGCCACCATTTTTCGGCGTCGCGCGTGGCGCCCCGGACCTGCTCGCCGGGACGCGGAACCGCCACTTCGACTCGCGCTGCGTGGGCGGCGTCCAGCAGCCGTTCCACCGGCTCCACCCACGGGTGCGGGGCCAGCCGGAAGGTGCACCAGTGAATCGGCACCAGCAGGCCTGCGGACGCACCGTTGAGGTCCCGATGCGTGCGGACGGCCTCCTCGGGGTTCATGTGCACATCCGGCCAGGCGGTGTTGTAGGCGCCGATCGGCAGCAGGGTCGCGTCGAACGGGCCGTGCTCGGCACCGATCTGGCGAAAACTGGTGGTGTAGCCGCTGTCTCCGCCGAAGAAGACGCGGTGGCGGGGGCCGGCGATCACCCAGGACGCCCACAGCGTGACGTTGCGGCTCAGGAACCGCCCGGAGAAGTGCCGGGCCGGGGTGCAGGTCAGCCGGAGCTCGCCGAGTGTGGTGTGTTCGTCCCAGTCCAGTTCGACGACCCGCTCGGAGGGGACACCCCAGGACCGCAGGTGCGCTCCCACCCCCAGCGGGACGACGAACGGCGCCCGCTGGCTGCGGGCCAGCGCGGTCACCGAGTCGATGTCGAGGTGGTCGTAGTGGTCGTGGCTGATCACGATCGCATCCACTGCGGGCAGCGCCGACAGTTCCACCGGCGGCGGATGCAGCCGCCTCGGGCCGACCGCGTCCGACGGCGAGCACCGGTCACTGAACAGCGGGTCGGTCAGGACGCGATACCCGTCGACCTCGACCAGTGCGGTGGCATGGCCCAGCCAGGTGACCGCCAGCGGTTCGGCGGCGCCGCCGAAGTCGGGCGTCACCAGCGGAACCGGGGCAGGCGGCCGTCCGGCGCCGCGGTCGGCGATCAGTTCCCGCAGCACCGCACTCTGCTGCTCGCGATCCGCGCTGAACATCGAGACCCGCTCTAGATTGTGGAAGACGCCGTCGTGGTAGTTCGCCGAACGCACCGCCACCGCGTGGATCGCACCCGGCGCCGCACCCAGGGCGGCCGGCGTGCCGCGCAGGGCGCGCAGCATCCAGCTACCGGCGGCCAGGGTGGCCGTTCCGACCCCCAGCCGTAGGGCCCCCCGCAGCATGTCCACCCCCCTGCTAGGCGCCCTGGAAGTTCGGCGGGCGCTTCTCGATGCGCGCCACCTGGGCCTCGACCACGTCCTGGCTGCCCCAGGCCCGGTCGAACAGTTCCTTGTGCTCGGGCTGCTGGTCCTCGTAGGCGCCGTCGTCGTTGAGCACCCGCTTGGCGTGCTGGAGCGCCAACGGCGCCAGCCCGGCGATCTCCTGCGCCCAGGCCTGGGCGTCGGCGACGGTACCGAGCCGGTTGGCCATACCCGTCAGCAGGGCATCATCGGCGGTCAGCTTCTCCGCGGTCAGCATCATCGCCCTGGCCCGCCCGTAGCCGACCAGCGAAGTCAGCCGGCGGATGCTCCAGTTGTCCAACGCCAGCCCGTACTTGGCCACCGGGAACTGGAAGAACGCCTCGGGAGACACCACCCGCAGGTCGCAGACCATCGCCAGCTGCAGGCCGGCACCGATCGCGGCCCCGTTGATCGCACCGATCACCGGCACCGACACGTCGGCGATGCTCTGGTGCAGGGCGATCAGTTTGTCGGGGTAGTCGGCGGCGAACGCGTCGCCGGACAGGTCGGCACCGGCGCAGAACACGCTGCCCTGCCCGGTCAGCACGATCGCCCGGACGTCGTGGGTGGCTGCGTCCAAAACCGCCTCGCGCAGTTCGGTGACGAGCTGGGAGTTCAGTGCGTTGCGCCGCTCCGGGCGCTGCATCTCGATGGTCGTGACGGCTTCGTTGCGAGTAACACCGATCATGAGATCCCAGGGTAATTAGGCTTGCGGGGTGAGCCGGACCGGGGCCGACGAACTGCGCGATGCGGTACTGGACCGCGGCTCGTTCACCAGCTGGGACCACGAGCCGCTGGCCGTGCCGACCGGCGATGCCTACACCGCTGACCTGGCCGCGGCCCGGGCCGCCACCGGCCGCGACGAGGCCGTCAGCACCGGTGCGGGCCGGATCAACGGCCGCCGGGTGGCGGTGATCGCCAGCGACTTCGACTTCCTGGCCGGCTCGATCGGGGTGGCCGCCGCCGAGCGGATCACCGCCGCGGTGCGCCGCGCGACCGCCGAACGGCTGCCGCTGCTGGCCTCGCCGAGCTCCGGTGGCACCCGGATGCAGGAGGGCACCGTCGCGTTTCTGCAGATGGTGAAGATCGCCGCCGCGGTGCAGCTGCACAAACGCGCCCACCTGCCCTACCTGGTCTACCTGCGTCATCCCACCACCGGCGGGGTGTTCGCCTCCTGGGGGTCGCTGGGCCACATCACGCTGGCCGAGCCCGGTGCGCTGATCGGGTTCCTGGGTCCCCGGGTTTACGAACAGCTCTATGGGGAACCTTTCCCGCCGGGTGTGCAGACCGCCGAGAACCTGCAGGCGCACGGCGTGATCGACGGCGTGATCCCGGTGAAGTGGTTGCGGCGCACCTGCGCGCGGGCGCTGAAGGTGATGCTCGACGAGCCGGGCGCGGCTCCCCCGGCGGTTCAGCGAGGCTCGACGGAGGAGAGGCGAAGCTGGGACCGGCGCATGAACCCGGCACCGCCGGTCGAACCGATCCCCGATGTCCCGGCGTGGGACTCGGTGTGTGCGTCGCGGCGCCCGGACCGGCCGGGGGCGGGATTTCTGCTGCGGCACGGCGCCACCGAGCGGGTGCTGCTCTCGGGCACCGGCCACGGTGAGGCGGCGACCACCCTGCTGGCGCTGGCCCGGTTCCGCGGTCAGCCGGCGGTGGTGGTGGGCCAGCAGCGCCGGGCCGGCGGAATAGTCGGGCCCGCGGCGCTGCGGGAGGCCCGGCGCGGGATGGCGCTGGCCGCGGGTCTGCGGCTGCCGCTGGTGCTGGTGATCGACACCGCCGGGCCGGCGCTGTCCGCCGAGGCCGAGCAGGACGGCCTGGCGGGCCAGATCGCGGCGTGCCTGGCCGAACTGGTCACCTGCGAGGTCCCGACGGTGTCGGTGCTGCTCGGGCAGGGCAGCGGAGGGCCGGCGTTGGCGATGGTGCCGGCGGATCGGGTGGTGGCGGCGCTGCACGGCTGGCTGGCGCCGCTGCCGCCGGAGGGCGCCAGCGCCATCGTGTTCCGCGATACCGACCACGCCCCGCAACTGTCGGCCGCCCAGGGCATCCGGTCGGCGGAGCTGTTGGCCAACGGGATCGTCGACGTGATCGTGGCCGAGCGCCCGGATGCCGCCGACGAGCCGATCGACTTCACCAAGCGGATGTCGCGGGTGATCGCCGCCGAGCTGGCCGCGCTGCGCGCGATCCCCGACGAGCAGCGCCTGGCCGCCCGGCTGGAACGCTACCGCCGGATCGGGCTGCCCTGACCCGCGATTTCGGCGCGATAGTGTGCGCTGAGCGACGATTATCGCGCCGAAATCGCCCGTAACCACGCCTCGTGCAGGGCAGCGTAATGACCCTCGGCGCGGATCAACTCCGCGGGCGCCCCGTCCTCGACGATGCGCCCGCCCTCGATGACCAGCACCCGGTCGGCGATCTCCACCGTGGACAGCCGGTGGGCGATCACCAACGCGGTGCGCCCGGCCAGCACGTCGCGCAGGGCACGCTGCACCATCCGCTCCCCGGGGATGTCCAGTGACGAGGTGGCCTCATCCAGGATCAGCACCGCCGGGTCGGCCAGAAACGCCCGGGCGAACGCGACCAGCTGACGCTGGCCGGCGGAGAGCCGGCCGCCGCGCTTGGCGACGTCGGTGTGATACCCGTCGGGCAGCGCGGTGATGAACGCCGCGGCCCCCACGCTCGCCGCGGCCGCGGCCACCTCGGCGTCGGTCGCGTCGGGACGCCCGAAGCGGATGTTGTCGGCGACCGTCCCGGAGAACAGGTAGTTCTCCTGGGTGACCATCACCACGTGCCGACGCAGCTGCGCCTGGCTGAGCCGGCGCAGGTCGACGCCGTCGAGGGCGACCGTGCCCGACCCGGGGTCGTAGAACCTGGCGATCAGCTTGGCGATGGTGGTCTTGCCGGCGCCGGTGCTGCCGACCAGCGCCACGGTCTGGCCGGCCGGAATGGTCAGCGACAGCCCGTCGAGCACCGGGGTGTCGGACCGGTAGCCGAAATGCACGTCGCGCAAGGCGATCTCGCCGTGCACCTGCCCCGGGCTGACCGGGTCGCTCGGGTCGGTGACGGCGGGGGTTTCGCCGAGCACTCCGGCCAGCTTCTCCAGCGCGGAGGTCGCCGACTGGAAGGTGTTGAGGAATTGGGTGATGTCCTGCATCGGCTCGAAGAACATCCGAAGGTACAGCAGGAAGGCGGTGAACGTCCCGATTGTCATGTGCCCGTGCAGGACTCGCCAGCCCCCGTAGAGCAGTACCACGCCGGTGGTGAGGTTGCCGATCAGTTTGACCCCGGGGCTGAAGACGGCGATCAGCTTGAAGGACTTCTCGTTGACGGCGCGGTAGCCGTCGGCGACGCGGTCGAAGGTTTCTTGGCTGCGGGCTTCGCTGCGATAGGCCTGCACCGCCTTGATCCCGGTCATGGTCTCGACGAACTGCACGATCACCCGGGCAGCCTGCTCCCGGACCGCGGTGTAGGTCTTCGCCGATTCACCCCGAAACCAGCGCAGCAGCACCACCAGCACCGGAAAAGCGGCCAGGCACATCAGGCCGAGCCGCCAGTCCAGCACCACCAACAGCACCGCCGTGCCGGCCAGCGTGAGCGCCGCACTGACCAGGCCGTCGAACCCGGACAGCAACATCTCCTGGATCGCGTCGACGTCGTTGGTCAGCCGGCTCACCACCCGGCCCGAGGTGTAGCGGTCGTGGAATCCGACATCGAGGCGCTGGAAGTGACGGAACACCCGGCGGCGCAGCTCCAACAGCACCCGCTGACCGATCCGCCCCGACCACTGGGTGAACAGGATCCGGCTGGCGGCCGCGATCAGCACCGCCACACACAGCACCGCGATGACTGTGCCCAACGTCCGCATCGATCCGTCGGCAGTGATGGGCGGGATTCCGCGGTCGATACCGCGCTGGGCCAACATCGGAACCGCCAGGCGGGCAAGGTTTTCCACCACCACAACCAGCGCCAGCAGTGCCACCGACGCCCGGTACGGGCGCAGCAGCGACCACAACAGCCCGCGTGCCTGCACCCGGCCCGCGGTCACCGGCGCACCCACTCGACCAGGTGTTCGGCGCCGTCGTCGATTTCGTCGTCGGCGGCCAGCAGATCGCGGTAGCGCGGTGCGTCGGCCAGCAGCTCGGCATGCGTACCCACCGCCGTGATCCGCCCGTCCTCCAACAGCATCACCCGGTCGGCCAACGCCACCGTCGACGCCCGGTTGGCCACCACGATCGCGGTGATCGCACGATCGCGCAGCACCCGGCGCAGGGCGTCGGTGACCGCAGCCTCGGTGTGCACGTCCAGCGCCGAGAGCGTGTCGTCGAGCACCAGGATGGTCGGGGCGGCCAACAGCGCCCGGGCCAGCGACAGCCGCTGACGCTGACCGCCGGACAGGCTCATGCCCTGCTCACCGATCCGGGTGTCCAGGCCGGCCGGCAGGGCATAGACGAAATCCGCCGACACCGTCGCCAGGGCGTCGGCCAGGTCGGCGTCGCCGGCACCCGGCCGGCCCAGCCGCAGGTTCTCGGCCACCGACAACGAGAACAGGGTCGGGTCGTCGAACGCGGTGACCACGGCCGAACGCAACGCGGCCAGCGTCAGCCCGCGAATGTCCCGGCCGCCGATCAGGATCTGGCCCTGCGTCACGTCGTAGAGCCGTGAAAGCAGCATCGCCAGAACCGATTTGCCGGATCCGGTGGCACCCACCAGGGCGACGGTCTCGCCCGGCTCGACGGTGATGTCCAGCCCGCGCAGCACCCAGGGACCGCCGGCGAAGCGGAACCCTACGTCGCGCAGCTCCAGGGCGCCGCGCGGCGGGACGGGATCGTCGCCGTCGGCGATGTCGACGGGCGCATCGAATATCTCGGCGATCCGGTCGGCGGCGGTCATCGCCTCCTGGGTGGCCGACAGCAGGAAACCCAGCGACGACACCGGCCAGGCCAGCGACATCATCAAGGTGATGAAGGCGACCAGGGTGCCCATCGTGACCAGGTGGTGGCCCGCCGCATACGCGCCGAAGGCGAGCACCACGATCAGGGTGAGGTCGGGGATCACCGCGAGCAGGGTCCAGAACCGGGACGACACCTCCACTTTGGCGATACCGATGTCGCGCAACGCGGTGGCCTGGGCGTCAAACCTTTCGAAGACGTGGTCCTCACGGCCGAACGCCTTGATGGTGCGCAGACCCAGCGCGGACTCTTCGACCACGGTGGCCACCTGCCCGGCCTGGTCCTGCGCCCGTCGCGACAACAAGGTGTACTGCCGGCGGAAGTACTGCACGACCAGCACCACCGGCACGATCGAGATGCAGACCACCACGCCCAGCGGCCAGTACAGCACCAGCAGAATCGTCGTCACCGCAACGATCTGACATGTGTTCAGCACCAGGAACACCAGCACGAAAGAGAGGAAGCGGCGGATGGTGGACAGGTCGTTCATCACCCGCGACAGCAGCTGCCCGGACTGCCAGCGTCCGTGAAACGTCATCGGCAGCACCAGCAGTCGGGCGTAGAGATCCTTGCGGATGTCGGCTTCGACACCCATCGTGGTGCGCGCGACCAGCCAGCGCCGCACCAGCCACAGAGTCGCCTCACCGACGCCCAGCGCGACGGCTGCGGCGCCCAGCACCCACAAGCCCTGCTGATCGCGGTGGGCCACCGGCCCGTCGATGACGGCCTTGGTCATCAGCGGGATGACGACGGTGACACCCAGACCGGCCACCGCCACCGTCACCATCGTGATCCACCGCGCCCGGTACGGACGCAGATAGGGCAGCAGGCGCCGCAGCGACGACGATGCGGCGGCCGGCTTCACGACTTCGACCCTAGATTGACGGCGGCGACCCGCGGCGCATCCCGCGTGGACCGACCACAGTCAGGCAAAATGGCGCCATGGACAACGCTGCCTCGCCCCGGGTACTGGTCGTAGACGACGACGCCGACGTGCTGGCGTCGCTGGAACGCGGACTGCGGCTCTCCGGCTTCGAGGTGTCGACGGCCGCCGACGGCGCCGAGGCGCTGCGCAACGCCAAGGAGACCCGGCCCGACGCGATCGTGCTCGACATCAACATGCCGGTGCTCGACGGGGTGAGCGTGGTGACGGCACTGCGGGCGATGGGCGACGACGTTCCGGTCTGTGTCCTGTCGGCGCGCAGCTCGGTCGACGACCGGGTGGCCGGGCTGGAGGCCGGCGCCGACGACTACCTGGTCAAGCCGTTCGTGCTCGCCGAGCTGGTGGCCCGGGTGCGCGCGATGCTGCGGCGACGCGGCTCGGCGGCCAGCTCGTCCTCGGAGACCATCACCGTCGGTCCGCTGGAGGTCGACATCCCGGGCCGGCGCGCCCGGGTCAAGGGTGTCGACGTGGATCTGACCAAGCGGGAGTTCGACCTGTTGGCCGTGCTCGCCGAACACAAGACCGCTGTACTGTCCCGGGCACAGCTGCTTGAGTTGGTCTGGGGCTACGACTTCGCCGCCGACACCAACGTCGTCGACGTGTTCATCGGCTATCTGCGACGCAAGCTGGAGGCCGGCGGCGCACCCCGGCTGCTGCACACCGTCCGCGGAGTCGGTTTCGTCCTGCGAACGCAATGAGGGCCACCATGAACGTGATGAGCATGCTCCGGCGGATCTTCGCCCGGACACCCTCGCTGCGAACCCGGGTGGTGTTCGCGACCGCGATCGGTACCGCGATCGTGACGGTGATCATCGGCGCCATCGTGTGGGTGGGTATCACCAACGACCGCAAGTACTGGCTGGACCGCCGCCTGGATGAGGCCGCCGGTCTGACCGTCCCGCTGATCGGCCTGGGCGAGCTGCCCCGGTCGGCGGGCGCCGGCGATGCGGTGATCACCCTGCGCCGGGCCAACGAGGTGACGTCGAACTCCTCGGTGGTGCTGCCGGAGTTGGAGCCGGGTTACGCCGACACCGAGATCAACGGCGAGCTCTACCGGGTGCGCACCGTCGACATCCCCGGGCCGGGTCCGCGGTCGCTGGCCGTCGGCGCCACCTACGAGGCCACCCTGGCCGACACCAGCAACCTGCACCGCCGGGTGATCCTGCTGTGCACGCTCGCGATCGGCGCGGCTGCCGTGCTGGGGTGGCTGTTGGCGGCGTTCGCGGTGCGGCCGCTGCGCCGGCTCGCCGAGCAGGCCCGCTCGATCGATGCCGGCGACGAACGCCCGGATATCGAGGTGCGCGGCGCCACCGAGGCGGTGGAGATCGCCGAGGCGATGCGCGGCATGCTGCAGCGGATCTGGACAGAGCGTGACCGCACCCAGGAGGCGTTGGCCTCCGCGCGCGACTTCGCCGCGGTGTCCTCGCATGAGTTGCGGACCCCGCTGACCGCGATGCGCACCAATCTGGAGGTGCTGACCACCCTGGACCTGCCCGACGATCAGCGCAAAGAGGTGCTCAACGACGTCGTGCGCACCCAGACCCGGATCGAGGCGACGCTGTCCGCGCTGGAACGCCTTGCACAGGGGGAACTGTCCACGGCCGACGATCACGTCCCGGTGGACATCACCGAGCTGCTCGACCGGGCCGCCCACGACGCGATGCGGGTGTACCCGGAACTGAACGTGTCACTGGTGCCGTCGCCGACCTGCATCATCGTCGGGTTGCCGGCCGGGTTGCGGCTGGCGGTCGACAACGCGATCGCCAATGCGGTCAAGCACGGCGGGGCGACGCAGGTTCAGCTGTCGGCGGTCACCTCGCGCGCCGGTGTCGAGATCGCCATCGACGACAACGGCAGCGGGGTGCCCGAGGAGGAACGCCGGATCGTCTTCGAGCGGTTCTCCCGGGGGTCGACGGCGTCGCACTCGGGGTCGGGCCTGGGGCTGGCCCTGGTGGCGCAGCAGGCCGAGTTGCACGGCGGCACGGCGTCGCTGCACGACAGCCCGATCGGCGGGGTGCGACTGCTGCTGCAGCTACCGCCGCCGCGCTGAACTGCCTCCGCCCCGGGGCGGCTACTTCTCCTTGTCGGTGCGCCAGCTGTCCCAGCGTTTGAAGCCGGCTGCGCCGGCCGTCTCCTCGTCCTTGAACCACACCTCGGCGATGGTCGCATCGTAGGAGGGGCTCTCCGGGCCGTGGTAGAGCATCGAGTCCTCGTTGCCCTTGATCGTCCATCCCGACGGGCCGCTGCCGCCGGCACCCGCTCGTGCCGAACCGTCTCCGTACGGTGCCCCGCTGACGGCAAGTTTGGCCGTCGCGGCCTCCGAAGCGGCGGTGCCGCCGGCCAGCTTCGCCGCCGCCGGTGCCTCGCGGGTGACCCGTCGGATGGTGAAGGCGAAAGTCAGCAGCAGTCCCAGGACGAACGACAGAACCATCAGGCAGCAGTTGGTGCCGTGCATCAGTTGGCTCCGATCTCAGCTGAGCCGGGCAGGTCGGCGATGGCGGCCTGTCTGCTCGTGCGGCGAACGAACGCGACGGTGAGCAACCAGGCGACTGCCGAGCCCACCGAGAATGCCAGCAGGTACCACAGCCAGTGCATGACGAAATCCATGGACGATTCTCCTTAGCTAACCGTGATGGCGACGCGACGGTTCTGGGCGCGACCGTCGGGAGTCGCATTGCTGGCGACGGGGTCGGCCGAACCGTGCCCGTTGGACGTGACGCTGCTCGCGGGCACGCCGTTGGCCACAAGGAAGTCGGCGACCGACTTGGCCCGGCTCGCACTCAGCGAGACGTTGATGCCGTCGTTGCCGGTGTTGTCGGTGTAGCCGCTGACCGTCAGGTGAGCCTTCTGGCACCCTTTGACCTTCTCGGCGACCCGGCTCAGCTGCTGCTGGGTTTCGGCGGACAGGGTGTAGCCGTTGGTCACGAACGTCACCGGCGCGCTCATCAGGTTGGTGATGTCGGTCTGCAGGTTGCCGCAGTCACCGGATGCCGCAGCAGCTGTGCTGGGTGTCGCGGGCTCCGCCGTCGCAGTGGAGTTCCCTGCGTTCTTCGACTCTTCGGGCTTGATCTGGATGTCGTTGGCCAGCGTCAGGTTCGGCCAGGCCAGCTTCGCTGCCGCCTCGACCGCGGAGCGAACCGCGTCGGACGCGGCCGTGCCCCGCAGGGTGATGGTGTTGTCTTCGATCTTGAACTTGAAGTCCGGCATCGACAGCGCAGCCTTGAACACCGAGCCCAGGCTGCCCAGGTCCGGCGCGGACACACCGGGCTTGATGTTGATGTTGTCGACCAGCTTCACCCCGCTGCCGAACATGCCTTTGAGCATGTCGATCAGGCCGGTCCGGGCGCTGATGTCGGGCACGTTGCCATTGAGGGTGATGACATTGCCGTTGCGCATGATCGACAGCGGCGCGATGGACAGAGCCGGCGGGCTCACGCTCGGCACCGACAGGGACGGCGCGGACAGGGACGGCGCCCCGAGTTTGGAATCGTTGATGTCCAGTTTCGAGCGATCCGCCGTTCCGAGACCGATCAGGGCGAGCAACAGCGGTACCGCGGCCGCCGCCAGCAACCAGCCGAAGCCGGGTGGCCGACGGTAGAAGCGCGAAGCCTTTCGCATGAACACTCCTCGTGGTTCGAGACACCCGCGTCCGGGACAACGCGAGTGTAGTGGGTTCATGGTTAGCTGGCGGGAGACTTCGGAGGATTCCGGCCGAGCCCTGTCAACGTGCCCCAGCGACCACCAGTTCGTTGACGATATGGCGCCGTGGCCAGGCATGTTCGGCGGCATCCGTCACGGCGGCAGCCTCGGCCGCAGTGGCCGCGGTACCTGCCAATGTCACAGTGTCATTGTTAGCTCGCAAGCTGAAATCTCGGATCACTTCGGCTGTTTCGAACACCGGGGCCGATGCACTCAGATCAGGTGTGGTGGCATTCGGTGTGACCGTGAGGCGATCGACGACGGTCACGTCGTCGGCCGAGCTGACCACGGCGTCCACCAGCTCACGCTTGGCCGCCGGGTCCGTCACGTCACCGGTGAGCGTGAATTCGTTACCGTGGCGGACAACCGACAGCGGTACCGGATCGGTTGCGGCGGCATCGGATTCGGTATGGCGCGGCCCACAGCCGACCATTGTCAGCAGCACCGCGACCAGCGCCGCCCCGATCAGCCGGACGCGCAACTCAGCGAGTGCCGAGGAGATCGATCACAAAGACCAGGGTCTTGCCGGCCAGCTGGTGCCCGGTACCCGCCGGACCGTAGGCCAGCTCCGGCGGGATCACCAGCTGACGCCGACCGCCGACCTTCATCCCCGGGATGCCGTCCTGCCAGCCCGCGATGAGCCCGTCCAGCGGAAACTCCAGGGACTCACCACGGTTCCACGAACTGTCGAACTCCGCGCCGGTGTCGTAGTCCACGCCGAGGTAGTGCACGTTGACCAGCGCACCGGGCGCGGCCGAAGCACCGTCGCCGACGACGATGTCTTCGATGACCAGTTCGGTCGGGGCCGGGCCGGTCGGAACGGTGATCTGCGGCTTGGCCGAGTTCGCCATGTCGGTTACCGCCCATCGATTCCGGCGTAGTCGCGCTCGGTGTAGCCGGTGTAGATCTGACGCGGCCGGCCGATCTTGGAATCGCCCTCATCGTGCATCTCACGCCAGTGCGCGATCCAGCCCGGCAACCGGCCCAGCGCGAACAGCACGGTGAACATCTGGGCGGGGAAGCCGATGGCCCGGTAGATCAGGCCGGTGTAGAAGTCGACGTTCGGGTACAGCTTGCGCTCGATGAAGTAGTCGTCGGTGAGTGCGGCCTCTTCGAGGGCCTTGGCGATGTTGAGCAGTTCGTCGTCGCCGCCGAGCTTGCTCAGGATCTTGTCGGCCTGCTCCTTGACGATGCGCGCCCGCGGGTCGTAGTTCTTGTAGACCCGGTGGCCGAAGCCCATCAGCTTCACGCCGTCCTCGCGGTTCTTGACCTTGCGGACGAAGTCGGTGACGTTGCCGTGGTTGTCGCGGATGTCCTCGAGCATCTCCAGCACCGCCTGGTTGGCGCCACCGTGCAGCGGGCCCCACAGCGCGTTGATGCCGCCGGAGATCGAGGTGAACAGGTTGGCCCGCGACGAGCCCACCAGCCGCACGGTGGACGTCGAACAGTTCTGCTCGTGGTCGGCGTGCAGGATGAACAGCAGGTCGAGGGCCCGAACCACCTCGGGGTCGGCCTCGTACGGCTCGGCGGGCAGCCCGAAGGTCATCCGCAGGAAGTTCTCCACCAGGCTCTGCGAGTTGTCCGGGTACAGGAACGGCTGGCCGGCCGACTTCTTGTAGGCGTAGGCGGCGATGGTGGGCAGCTTGCCCAGCAGCCGGATGGTCGACAGCTCGACCTGGTCGTTGTCGCTCGGGTCCAGCGAGTCTTGGTAGTAAGCGCTCAGCGCGTTGACGACGCTGGACAGCACCGGCATCGGGTGGGCGTTGCGCGGGAAGCCGTCGAAGAACCGCTTGAGGTCCTCGTGCAGCATGGTGTGCCGCTGGATCCGGCCGGTGAACTCGGCCAGCTGCTCGGTGGTGGGCAGCTCGCCGTAGATCAGCAGGTAGCTGACCTCGATGAACGTCGACTTCTCGGCCAGCTGCTCGATCGGGTAGCCCCGGTAGCGCAGGATGCCGGCGTCGCCGTCGATGTAGGTGATGGCGCTCTTGACCGGCGAGGTGTTGGCGTAGCCGTTGTCGAACGTGGTGTACCCGGTCTTGGACAGCAGCGAGCCGATGGCCAGAGCGTCGGAGCCTTCGGTGGCTTTGACGATCGGCAGTTCAAGCTCGCCGCCCGGATACTTCAGAGTGGCGGACTCGTCGGTTGCGGCCACAAGGAACCCCTTTGCACTATTCGGCTAACCAGCCGATTGGGTGTGTATTAGGAAAGGTAGTCGGTTCCGGGCCGACGCGCCCCCCCGGGTCACGGTATCCCTCATCGGTCATAGCGGGACGGCGGTCGTTGAACCGCGCCGGGCCTGCGGTAGCCCAGGAACGCGGGCACCGCGAGCGCTGCGAGAACCGTGCCCATCACCACCAGCACCCCACCGCCGGCGGCCGCAACCGAGGTGCCCACCACGGCTCCGGCCGCGCCGTGGACAGTGTCCGCGAGCCGTGGGCCACCTGCGACGACGACGATGAAGACCCCCTGCAACCGGCCGCGAATCTCGTCGGAGGCGGCCTCCTGGAGCATCGTCGAACGAAACGCCGCCGACACCATGTCCGCGGCTCCGCCGACCGCCAGGAACGCCAACGCCACCCACAACACCGCGCCGGGATGGCCGTCGGCCCTCCCGACCGCCAGCCCGAAGCCGGCCATGGCCGCTCCCCAGACCACGATGGCGACCACGATCGCCAGGCCCTGCCGGTCGACCCGCGGCAACCAGCCGGAGAACACCCCACCGGCCACCGCCCCGGCCGACATGGCCGCGGCCAGCAGCGCCATCGTCGTGCCGCCCTCGACCGGCCCGCCGAAGTCCACCGCGGCGATCTGCGGGAACAGCGCACGCGGCATGCCCAGCACCATCGCGATCAGGTCCACCACGAACGACATCAGCACCACGGTGTTGGTGGCCAGATACCGGAAGCCGTCCAGCACCGCCGCGAACCCGAACCGCGACTCCCCCACCGGGTTCATGCGGCGGTCCCGGCTTCCCCTCGCCTTCGCCGGCCCGGGGGCCGACTCCCGCGAGCATCGCCGAACCGCCGCCCCCACCGGCGGCATCGGCGAGAGCCGCCACGTCGCCCAGACCGGGATCAGGCACGTGACCGAGTCGATCAGGTACAGGGTGGGCAGGTCGACCCATTTCAGCAGCAGGCCCGCCAGCAGCGGCCCGACGATCGCCCCGAACTGCGCAACGGTCATGTTCAGCGAGTTGGCGGCGGGCAGGTCGCCGGCGGCGACCATCCGCGGGATCGCCGCGGAGCGCGTGGGTGCGTTGATGGCGTAGAACGCCTGCTGCACCGCCAGCAGGCACAGCACCACCCAGACCCCGGCCCCGACCAGGGCCTGCACCCACAGCAGCACCGACGCGACGGCCAGTCCGCACGAGGCGATGATCAGCAGGGTGCGGCGGTCCATCGCGTCGGCCCAGGCGCCGCCCAGCAGCCCGAATACCACCAGCGGAACCAGCGCGAACAGCCCGGCCAGCCCGACGTAGGCGGAACTTCCGGTGAGCGCGTAGATCTGCACCGGTACCGCGAAGATGGTCAGGTTCGCCCCGATGACGGTCGGGATCCCCGCCACCCACAGCCGCCGGAAATCCGGGCTGCGCAGCGGGGTGGTGTCGGCGAACAGCCTCACCCGGTCAGTTTCCCCCGCAGCCCGGCCGGGGCAGGACTCAGGCCGGACGCACGACGACGTTGACCGTGCTTGCGCCGCCGTGAGATTCGATGAACAGCACCGGAGCGTTGGGATCTGAGACGACCGTGCCGCCGGTGACCTCCACGTGGTAGCCGTTCGGGTATTCGACGGTCGGCACCGAGATGACCGTTTGCGTGCCGGCCGTGAAGCTGCCCAGCCCGTCGGCGCGCTCGGTGGAGTAGCTCAGCTGGAATATGCCGTCCTGATACGACCAGGATTCCGGCGTGCCGCCGATCGCCTGTGGGTAGGGCGCGGCGATGATCGCCAGCTTGTCCCAGTCGACGTTGTCGCCGACCGGCGGCTTGCTGGGGTCGAAGACCAGCGCCTGACCGATCGGGTCCGAGCTGGTCACCTCACTGGTGGCGTAGGCGAACTCGGTCCAGTTGAGCCCGAATCGGTCGGCGACCGGAATCATGGCGTCGATGGCCTTGAGCCGGGAGGTGGATCCGAATTCGGTCAGGTAGGCCGGGATACCGTGCGAATCCGCGTAGTGCTCGGCGCGGGTCAGCGCCAGGTCGTAGTAGTCCCCGCAGCCGAAGTCGATTCCGAACACGGCCGATTGCAGGCAGTAGGTGTGGAAGGAGAAGACCGTGTTCGGGTCGTCCACCTTGCCCAGATGGGTGTCCACCGGCAGATTGCCGAACATGGTGTTCGGTTGGAAGAACACCGGGGTGTGCGGGTCTACGGACCGGATCGCCGCGTCCACCTGGTTGTAGAAGGGCGTCAGCGCCTGGCTGTCGAAGTGCGGATCACCGAACAGACCTCCCAGCCATTGGGTGCCCGGCCACGGCTCGTTGATCAGCTCGTAGCCCAGCACGTCGGGGTTGCCCCGGAAGTAGTTGGCGACGTACTGCCACATCTGCGCGTAGTGGTTCTGCAGTCCGACCCCATCGGGGGCTTTGGCGTTGCCCCAGAAGGCATCCCAGGCGTGGTTCTCCGCGGGATTGAAGATGTAGTTGGCCGGGAAGCCCAGCTGGGGGTTGGGTAACCCGCCGGTCTGCACCATCCAGTCCGGGAAGCCCTGGCCGCCGAACGTGCTGCTGTAGAGACCCTGGGTCGGGTAGAGCAGGCTGACGATGCCGTGGTTGGCCAGAGTCTGTACGGTCTGCGCGACCGAGGCGAGGTAGGCCGCGTCGAAGACACCGGGTTCGGGCGCGACGGCTTCCCACGCGAAACCCAGCCGTACCGCGGTGAAGCCATTGTCGGCCAGGAACTTCGCGTCGTCGTCGCTGAATCCGTCGGCGGACGGCGTATACGGGGGGACCTTGTAGTTGTGGTTGAGTCCGTGCAGGACCACGACCCGACCGTCGCTGTCGGTGAACCAACGTCCGGTGACGCTGAGCCCGCCGTCGTCGGTGATCGGCGGTGCGTCGGTCCGTGTGCCGTAATGGCCGGCCGCGCCGTGGTCGCCGAACAGCACGCCACCG
The DNA here is from genome assembly GCF_020181635.2 of Mycobacterium zoologicum. NCBI lineage: Bacteria > Bacillati > Actinomycetota > Actinomycetes > Mycobacteriales > Mycobacteriaceae > Mycobacterium > Mycobacterium zoologicum. The sequence goes on from NZ_JAYJJS010000021.1 coordinate 37,184, forward strand.
GTGCCGCCGGTGCCGCCGAGAGCTGGCAGTGCGGTGGAGGCTCCGCCGATCCCGCTGTCGCCGGCGTCGCCGCCGTGGCCGCCGTTACCCATCAACCATCCACCGGCGCCGCCGTCCCCGCCGTGGCCGCCGTCGATGCCGTCGGCACCGTGGCCGCCGACGCCGCCGTTGCCGAACATCCCGGCTGCACCACCGGCACCGCCGACGCCACCGGGCGCCGTGTTGTCCCAACCGGCCCCGCCGTCGCCGAACAACCAGCCGGCAGCACCGCCGTCTGGGGTCGTCTCGGTCCCGGCCGTGCCGTCGGCGATCATCGACCCCCACCCCAGCGCGTTGCTGAAGCCGTTGAGCCCGTCGAGGATCGGTGTCGGCCCGGTGCTGTTGATCCAGCCCTCGATGCCGGTGTGCAGCGGGGTGTAGATGAGCTGGTCGAACCACGCGCTCGCGTCCGCGGCGCCGGGCATCGGTACCGCAACCCCGGCGAGGGCGGCATCCCAGCGCGCAGGATCGAAGAACGCCTCCCAGGCCGCCGGGTTCCACAGCGTGTCCCAGTCCACGGTGTTGGTCGCCGCATCGGTGAACGGCGCCAGCATCTGATCGAGCACATCGTCGATGACCTCGGCATCGGCCGGCGGCGACGCAGCCATGCCGAACGCCAGGACCGCCCCCAGCACTGCACCCGACCCGATCGCCCGGACGTGCCGACCTGGGGAATCCGCAGTCGACCGCCGCTTCACCTCAGCGCCACGACGAGACATTTCCCGACGCCTCATTTCCTTTGCCGGAACTCTCAATCTGAAGAATTCCGAATGAAATGAGAAGTTACTACAAAGTGCTGTCTGAGATTCGCAAAAGTGCGATGGTGATTGCGTAGCCGCGTCAGGGCTGCAGGCGCTCGATGTGCCCGCCGGTCACCCGAATCCTGTTGTGCAACCGGCCTTCCCGGCCCTGCCAGAACTCCACCACCTCGGGAGCGATGGTGTATCCGACCCAGTTGGGCGGGACCGGAACCTGCTCGAGGTCGGCGAAGCGCTCGGTCACCTCGGCCAGCTGGCCCAGCAGCGCGGCCCGCGAGGCGACCGGACGCGACTGCTGCGACGCCCAGAACCCCAACTGCGACGCCCGCGGCCGGTGCACCCAGTATTCGGCCGGCTCTGCGGCGTCGGTCCGGCTCACCCGGCCGCGGATGTGGACCTGCCGGCCCAGCTGGTACCAGGGGAAGGTCGCCGACGCGAACGGGGTGGCCGCCAGGTCGGTGGCCTTGGCGGAGCCGGCGTCGGTGAAGAACGTGACGCCGCGGGCGTCGAGATTCTTGCACAGCACCGAGCGCGTGACCGGGCGGCCGTCTTCGAGGGTCGCGACCACCATCGCGTTGGGTTCGGCGATCCCGGCGGCCTCGGCGTCGCCGATCCAGTTGCGCAGCAGAACCTCCCAGCCGTCGGCGAGCCAGTCGGCTTCGAGGTCGCCGCTGTTGTCCTTCTCCCGGTATTCCACTCGCATCGCCGCCAGGTGCTCGTTGTCGGGGCCCGTCCTTCGCACCGCCCAACGCTACGCCCCGGCGCAGCCCAGGCAGTGTTACCGGCCGGTAGCAAGTTTCCCGCGCCCAGGTGGGAGAATCGGGGTCATGACTGCTGCGGTACCGGAGAACTTCGTCGCCGGCCTCGAGGGCACGGTGGCCTTCACCACCGAGATCGCCGAGCCGGACAAGGACGGTGGCGCCCTGCGCTACCGCGGTGTGGACATCGAGGATCTGGCCGGCAAGGTCAGCTTCGGTGACGTGTGGGCCCTGCTGGTCGACGGCTCGTTCGCCCGTCCGCTGGACCCGGCCGAGCCACAGGAACTGTCGGTGCGCACCGGCGACGTCCGGGTGGACGCCCAGGCCGGGGTGGCGATGCTGGCACCGCAGTGGGGCTTTGCGCCGTTGCTGGACACCGACGACGCCACCGCCCGCGACCAGTTGGCCCGCGCCGCGGTGATGGTGCTGTCCTACGTCGCCCAGTCCGCGCGCGGCTCGCAGACGCCGGTGCCGCAGTCGAAGATCGACGGCTGCGCCACCATCACCGAACGGTTCATGACCCGCTGGCTCGGGGAGCCCGACCCGGCCCACGTCGAGGCGATCGACGCCTACTGGGTGTCGGCGGCCGAGCACGGCATGAACGCCTCGACCTTCACCGCACGGGTGATCGCCTCCACCGGCGCCGACGTCGGCGCTGCACTGTCAGGCGCGATCGGCGCCATGAGCGGGCCGCTGCACGGTGGTGCGCCGGCCCGGGTCATCCCGATGATCGCCGAGGTGGAGAAGTCCGGCGACGCCCGCGCCGTGGTCAAGGGCATCCTGGACCGCCGCGAGAAGCTGATGGGCTTCGGGCACCGGGTGTATCGCGCCGAGGACCCGCGCGCCCGGGTGCTGCGCGCCACCGCCAAGCGACTGAACGCGCCCCGCTACGAAGTGGCCGCGGCGCTGGAGCAGGCCGCACTGGCCGAGCTTCGGGAGCGCCGCCCGGACCGGGCCATCGAGACCAACGTCGAGTTCTGGGCCGCGGTCATCCTGGACTTCGCGCAGGTGCCGCCGGCCATGATGCCGGCGATGTTCACCTGCGGACGCACCGCGGGCTGGTGCGCGCACATCATGGAGCAGAAGGGGCTGGGCAAGCTGGTGCGCCCGTCGGCGATCTACGTCGGCCCCGGTCCGCGCAGCGCGGCATCCGTTGCGGGCTGGGACCAGATTTCCAAGGCCCTGATCTGACCGGCCGTCACGCCGAACGTGTAATCAGCGCGATTTTTGGGGCGATTTTTCAATCTGAGTACACGCTCGACGCAAGGGCGGATTCGCTGGCGGGCTGGAATCAGCTGGCCCAGGCCTAACAGCCACCATCCGACCGCACCCGCTCGGCCGTCAACACCCCCAGCCAGTCATCCGTCGAGCACCACGGCCGTCCGTTTGGGGCATATCGCTTGGCGAGGTCGGCGACTCGCGCTTGGTCACGCACGACGAAACCGGGACCATTGAGCGCAGCGGTCAGCTCGGCTATGGACAGGGCGGTAAGCCACGGCTCGCCACGACGGCGTACCAGTCGGGCGGTACGGCGGGCACCGGCGAGATGATGCTTTCCGGTCACCGTCTCGGGGTCGCCGAAGTCAGTGACGAGAAGACTTCCGGGCGCGCAGATATCGGACAGATCTGTCAAGGTCTGGTCGATCGCCGCCCGGGTGAGATAAACGGAGACGCCAATCCAGACGACGACGCATGGTCTTGTCGGGTCGAAGCCGGCCTGATCAAGACGCTCCGCCAGACGATCAGTCTCGAAATCACACGGAACCCACTGGACTCCCGGCCCAACTGCGCGATTGGCGCGCTCCAGCAAGCGCCGCTTCTCCAGCTGGGTGGTTGGGGCGTCAACCTCGAAGATCGCCGGCCCGGAGTCCGTCGCAGGTGTGCGCAAGCTCGTGGTGTCAAATCCCGCCCCCAGAAGGACAACCTGATCGATTCCCGTCGAGATTGCTTGCCGGACCACATCATCCGTGTACCGGACACGAAGGACGATGTAGACATGCAACCCGGGGAGGTAGCCATCGAGAACACGCAAACATGCTCGCGCAATCACTGGCTTCGTCAACAGGAGTTGGTATCCGTCCACGAAAAGCGCTGAATCGGGGTCATCGAGCAACCTGCGATGAGGCGGTTGTAGAGATTCCGCCGCGCGCTGCAGAGCGCACGTCTGCGCCGTCAGGCTGGCATCTCGATCCAATCGACGACGAGGCACCGCTTCAAAGTATTACAGCGCGTCGAGTTGGACCACCGATCCGTTCAGCGTCTCCGCAACGCGCCGAGCAGGTTCTGCAGCAGTGGCACGTCGGAGTGGTCCGCCACCTCGTCGAGCATGTCCGGAACCCGGGTGAACTTCACCCGCGGACGGTCTTGCGCGTCACCTCGGCTGATCTCGGCCTTGTCGATGGCCTTCCAGCCGGCGGCATCGATCACGTCGGGCTGACGGGCGTGCACCATCCGGGTGACCGCGCGCGGCCCGGCGGAGGGTTCGCGCAGCAGCCCGGCGTTGTAGTCGGCGGCCAGGGTCTGGATCGTCATCAGCGAGTCGGACTTGTTGGTACCGATGAACCCGTTGGTACCGCGTTTGATCCAGCCCGACACGTAAGCCCCCGGTACCCGCTGCCCGGTCGCCGGGTCGACGACGCGGCCGCCCTCATTGGGGACCACACCGGCGTCGTCGTCGAACGGCAGGTCGGCGATCGGGGTGCCGTGATAGCCGATCGAGGTGAGCACCAACCCGGCATCGATCGACCGGACCTGTTCGGTGCCGGTGACGGTGAATTCGATTGCGGTAGGCCGGTTCTCGCCGATCACCCGGGCGGGGGTCAGGCCGTAGGCGAACCGGATGCGCGGCTTGGTGATCGGCGCTGAGGAGTCACCGAGCTTGGCCAGGATCTCCAGCTTCCGGCGGGTGAAGTTGTCGGTGACGGTCGCGAGATCGTTGCGCACCCGGGCGTGGTCCTCGGCATCCAGCACCACGTCGACGGCCTGGGTCAGGCCGACCAGCTCGGGCAGGGTGAACGCGGAGTCGATCGGCCCGCGCCGGGCGACGATCACCACTTCCTGCACGTTGGATTCGCGCAACACGGTCAGCGCGTGATCGGCGATGTCGGTGTCGGCCAGCTTGTCCGGGTCGCAGGTGAGGATGCGCGCGACGTCCAGCGCCACGTTGCCGTTGCCGACGATCACCACCCGCTCGTGACTGAGATCCACTGGCAGACCGACGAAGTCGGGGTGCCCGTTGTACCAGCCGACCACTTCGGTGGCGGTGCCGGTGCCGGGCAGATCCATGCCGTCGATCTCCAGCCGGCGGTCATGCAGCGCGCCGGAGGCATAGAGCACCGCGTGGTGATGCTCGAGCAGGTCGGCGTGGCTGATGTGTTTGCCCACTTCGACGTTGAGGAAGAAGTTGAAGCCGCGCCGCCAGGAGATCGAGTCGAAGAGCCGGGTCACCAGCTTGGTGTGCTGATGATCCGGCGCCACCCCGGCGCGCACCAAACCGTAAGGCGTGGGTAGCTTTTCGAACATGTTGACCAGCACGCCGGGCTGGGTGAGCAGCTCGTCGGCGGCGTACATGGCGGCCGGTCCGGAACCCACGATCGCGACCGTCAGCGGGTACTTGCCGCGCTGGTGCAGTTCGGCGGCGGGCAGGATCGGAGCCAGCTTGGACGTCGGCGGAAGCTTCACCCCTTCGGGGCGCTTGGGGTAGTACGACTTGTTGATCTCGACGAACGGCAGCTGGGCGGCCGGTAGCGCGGTGTCCGGATAGATCGCGTCGACCGGGCAGGCCCGAACACAGGCGCCGCAGTCCACGCAGGCGTCCGGATCGATGTAGAGCATCTCCGAGGTGGCGAAGTCCGGTTCGTCCGGGCTCGGGTGAATGCAGTAGACCGGGCAGGCGAAGACGCAGGACGCGTCGTTACAGCATGCCTGGCTGATGACGTGCGGCATGTGGCGGTGAGCTCGGGCGGGCTCAGGCGGCGGGCGCCAGGTGCGCGCGCTGCGGCTGGGCGCGGAACCGCGACGGTGCCCCGCTGATCCGGCACATCTTCCACACCAGCTTGGCGACCGGGTTCATCAGCCCGGTGTCGTGGCAGAGCATGCGCACGTCGGCGAACATGTTGGACAGCATCAGCTTGGCGTCGGCCGACCGGAAGAAGATGTCCTTGCGCACCGAGCGGGGGATGTCGAACTCGTTCCAGAACGCCTTCGGCGGGACGACGATCGCCGAACACAGGATGCGCATGGTCAGCGGTACGAACAGCGACAGCCAGAATCGCTTGCGGCGCGGCAGGTCCGGGATGCGCTTGCTGAGGTACTCGTGGGCGAAGGAGATGTGGCGCGCCTCTTCGGCGACGTGAATCGCCATCACTTTCTCCATGATCGGATGCAGCGTCTTGCCCTCGCGCAGGATGTCCTTCTGGATGTGGTCGATCGGCTCTTCGCCGGCGAGGATGCCGAACCAGAACGGGATGGGCAGGGGCCCGGCGACCAGCGGGATGAACGCGGCGATCCACTTGAGCATCCGCGGCATGCCGGGCACGTCTTCGCCGATGTGGTTCACCATCTCCTGGAACATCAAGGTGTGGTTGCACTCCTCGACCGACTCGTGCAGGCAGTACCGGTACTCCGGTGAGCCGTTGGGCAGCCAGAACGCGTAGTTGAGCAGGCCGCGGATCAGGATGGACTCGAAGTGCAGCCCGACCTTGGCGACGTTGGCCTGACGCCACATGCCGATCTTGATCTGGCGCTCTTCGGACTGCTCGGCGTACCAGGGGTGCTTGCCGATCGGGTCGGTGGCGGGCAGCTTCCAGCGGGGGTCGTTGTCGATGACCTTGAATTCCGGGCTGTCCCAGTCGATGTCGATGTAGGGGTTGAAGTGCCGGCGAACCGACCCCTCCGACAGGGTGTTGAGCATGTCGACGTACTGGGTGTCGTCGGACACCTCCATGTTGGCGCGCCACCGCCGAATGATGCGAGTGCGAGCCGGCTTCTGAGCAACGGTCTGAGCCATCGAAGACACCCCCAGGAGTTCTTTACATTTGGGCTTGTTATGTATAACGGTACCGCAGGTATCGGCTACTCGTCCAGGCTTCTGAGCAGGACTGTGGCCGTGACAGGTGTCGAGCGTCTCATGTGACACAGCTCACGCTCAAACCTGCTGTGGGAGGTGCCGTCGGCCGCTGTCTACGCTAGGGGCCATGGCTGAGCAGCTCACGATCCCGGACTCCCTCAAACCCGCCGACGGACGGTTCGGCTGCGGGCCATCGAAGGTCCGCCCGGAACAGCTGAACGCGCTGGTCACCACCGCGGCGCCGCTGTTCGGCACCTCGCACCGGCAGGCGCCGGTCAAGGATCTGGTCGGCCGGGTCCGCAGCGGACTGCGCGAACTGTTCTCGGTGCCCGACGGCTATGAGGTGGTGCTGGGCAACGGCGGCTCCACCGCGTTCTGGGATGCCGCCGCGTTCGGGCTGGTCGACAAGCGCTCCCTGCACCTGACCTACGGCGAGTTCAGCGCCAAGTTCGCCTCCGCGGTGGCCAAGAACCCCTTCGTCGGCGACCCGATCATCATCAAGGCCGACCCGGGCAGTGCTCCCGAGCCGACGTCGGACCCGTCGGTCGACGTCATCGCCTGGGCGCACAACGAGACCTCCACCGGGGTCGCGGTGCCAGTGCACCGACCTGAAGGCACCGGCGGCGAAGGAGGGGCCCTGGTCGTGATCGACGCGACGTCGGGCGCGGGCGGCCTGCCGGTCGACATCACCGAGGCCGACGCCTACTACTTCGCCCCGCAGAAGAACTTCGCCTCCGACGGCGGGCTGTGGCTGGCGATCATGAGCCCGGCCGCGCTGGCCCGCGTCGAGGCCATCGCCGCGTCGGGCCGGTGGGTGCCCGAGTTCCTGTCGCTGCCGATCGCGGTGGACAACAGCACCAAGAACCAGACCTACAACACCCCGGCGATCGCCACCCTGGCCCTGCTGGCCGAGCAGCTGGACTGGATGCTGGGCAACGGTGGGCTGGACTGGGCGGTCAAGCGCACGGCGGATTCGTCGCAACGGCTGTATTCCTGGGCCGAGGAGCGCGATTTCACCACCCCGTTCGTCGCCGACCCGGCGCTGCGGTCGCAGGTGGTGGGCACCATCGACTTCGTCGACGGGGTGGACGCCGCAGCGGTCGCCAAGGTGCTGCGGGCCAACGGCATCGTCGACACCGAGCCCTACCGCAAACTGGGCCGCAACCAGCTGCGGGTCGCGATGTTCCCGGCAGTGGACCCCGACGACGTCAGCGCCCTGACCCAGTGCGTGGACTGGGTCGTGGGCAAACTCTGAGTTCGTCGCGCCGTGATCATCTCGTTATAAGGCCAGCGTGTCACCGCGGTCGGGGCCGCGCGCTGCACTAGAGTCCGCAGCTAACGGGCCGTCGCGAGGAGAAGTCATGAGGGAACTGACAGTCATCGGTCTCGACGTCGACGGCAAGCACATCATCTGCGAGAGCGTCGGCGGCGAGGACGAGCGCACCGACATGTTCCGGCTGCGCATCGAAGACCAGCTGCGCGGCGCGTTGCGCGACGAGGGCCGCCGAGCGGGCCAGACCACCCCGGGAGGCAAGATGCTCCGGCCCAAAGACATCCAGTCCCGGATCCGCGCCGGAGCGTCGGTGGAGCAGGTGGCCGCGGCCGCAGGCGTCGAGGTCTCCCGGGTGGAGCGGTTCGCGCACCCGGTGCTGCTTGAGCGCTCGCGGGCCGCGGAGCTGGCGACCGCCGCCCACCCGGTGCTGGCCGACGGTCCGGCGGTGCCGACCCTGCTCGAGGTGATCACCGGCGCCCTGATGGCGCGCGGCCTGAGCACCGAGCACACCAGCTGGGACGCCTGGCGCAACGAGGACGGCCGCTGGACGGTGCAGCTGGCCTGGAAGGCGGGCCGCTCGGACAACGTCGCGCACTTCCGCTTCACCCCGGGCGCGCACGGCGGGACGGTCACCGCCGCCGACGACGCGGCGATGGAGCTGATCGACCCGGCCTTCGACCGTCCGCTGCGGCCGGTTGCCCCCGTCGCCGAGCTGGACTTCGAGGAGCCCGCCGCACCGGCGGCGCCCGAGAGTGAGCCGGTCCGCCGGCGCGCGGCACCGCGGGCCCGTCGCAGCAAGCCGGAGGTCCCGGGCTGGGAGGACGTGCTGCTCGGGGTGCGCTCCACCGGAACCGGAACGGCCGGCCAGGGCTGACCTCAACCGGCCGTCGCCAACAGCACCAGCCACGCCCCCGCGACACCGATTCCGATTCCCAGCGCGAACCACCGCAGCACCTGAGTGTGCCGCCAGCCCCACACCGTGGGCGCCAACCCGCCCACCGCGACCACGTTGAGCCCGACCGCCACCGCAGGGTGCACCCGTTCCAGGCCCATGCTCAACACGGTGATCGCAGTGCCGACCACCGCCGCCACGAATCCGGCCACCGTCAAACCCGTTGCCCAAGGGGTCTGCTCGTCGGGCATCACGGCGCCGTCCTGCAGCGTTCGTAGAAGGCCAGCGCGGCCGCCGTCGCGACGTTGAGCGAGTCGGTCCCCCGCGACATCGGGATGCGCACCCGGATGTCGCTGGCGCGCATCGTGGTTTCGGACAGTCCGGGGCCCTCCGCCCCGACCAGCACCGCCAACGGCTCGTCGCGCACCGTGTCCATCGCCGCCGACAGCGTCTGCGCCCGCGGGTCCGGCGTCATCGCCAGCAGTCGGAAGCCGTGCTCGCGCAGCAGGCCCAGGTCGTCGGGCCACCGGGTGGAGCGGACGTAGGGCACCAGCAGGGCGTGCCCCATCGAGACCCGCACCGCCCGCCGGTACAGCGGGTCGGCGCAGCCGGCACCGAACACCACCGCGTCGACGCCCAGCCCGGCGCCGTTGCGGAAGATCGAGCCCAGATTCTCGTGGTCGTTGACGCCCTCGAGCACCGCGATGGTGCGGGCGCCGGCGAGCAGGTCGGCGAGTGTCGGCTCCGGCACCCGGGAGGCGGCGGCCAGCACGCCGCGGTTGAGATGAAACCCCACCACCTGCGCCATCACCTCGGCCGACACCCGGTAGTAGGGGACGTCACGGCCGGCCAGATCGTCGGCGAGCTCGCTGAGCCGGCGATCGGTGCCCAGCAGCGCCCTGGGCGTGAAGCGCGAGGCCAGCATCCGCTGCACCACCAGGACCCCTTCGGCGATCACCAGGCCTTTGCCGGTGGGCAGGTCCGGGCGGCGGTCGATGCTGTTGAGGTCACGGAAGTCATCGAGCCGTAGATCGGCGGGATCCGCGATGTCGACGACGTCGAGGACCCTGGCCACTGACCGAACATTACCGGCGAGGCGCTAACGTCAACGGCGATGACCCCGCCTGAGCCCACCCCCGAGCCGCCGCCGTTGCCGGCCGCACTGCTGCGGGTCTGGCCGGTGATCGGGACCGGCGTCTCCGGGTTCTCCCTTGCCACCATCGCCGCGTTCGCGGTGCCCGGCTTGGAGTCCTGGCGGCCGGTGAGCCTGGCCGGCCTGGGCGTCGGGGTGATCGGAACCACCATATTTCTGGTGCAACGCAGCGCAGCGCGCCGCGGAGCACGCGGTGCCCAGACCGGGCTGGAGAACGAATAGGGCTACCGGCCCAACCGATTCAAGGAGGATCGCAATGGCACAACCACTGCTGCAGACACATATCGACATCGACGCGCCGGTCGCCAAGGTGTGGGAGCTGATCTCCGATTTCCGGCGTATGCCGCAGTGGAGCCCGCAGTGCCGGTGGATGAAGCCGCTCGGCGCGGTCCGCCCGGGAACCCGCACCATCAACTTCAACCGGCGCGGCTGGACGTACTGGCCCACCACCTCGGTCATCACCGAGTACGTCCCGCAGCGCAAGCTGGCCTTCCGGGTCGTCGAGAACCGCAGCGTGTGGAGCTACGAGCTGGAGCCAACCGCGCAGGGCACCCGGGTCACCGAGAGCCGGCACGTCGAGAACGGCGCCACCACCGCGTTCTCGGCGTTTATGGTGGGCAAGTTCATGGGCGGGACGCCCAACTTCGAGCAGGAGCTGGTCGAGGGCATGAACGCCTCGTTGAACAGGATCAAGGCAGCCGCCGAAAACGGCTGAGCCGCTTGCCGGGCGGGGGTAATGTCCGTCGTCAAACGCGGGAGGGAGCCTTGAACATGATCGACACCACCAGACCTCGAATGCTGAGCATCTGCGCCGCAAGCGCATTGGTCATCGGCCTGACCCCGATAGCGGCCACGCCCGCGATCAGCAGCGGCGCACTGGTCGAGGTGTCCACCGCAGTGGCGCTGACCAGCGGCGCGGTGGGCAGCATCCTCCCCGGCCTCGAAAACGCCCTCAGCACAGCGGTGTTGGACACCCCGGGCGCCGCCGACGCCTTCGACATCGTCGGCCTGATCAATGCCGAGATCGCCGCCGCTCAGGGCTTCTTCAACAGCCTGTTCAGCCTGCCCGTCACGTTGTACAACGACGTCACGAGTGTGATCGACAACCTGATCAACCTAGATTTCGGAATGGCCTTCAGTGTCGCGATCACCATCCCGCAGGACATCATCAACTACGTGCTCGGGCTCCCCGGACTGCTGGTCAACACCGCCTTCAACATGGCCTTCGTCCTGCCGGGCGAGTACCTGTTCAACTTCGGCTAGGGCGTCCCCGGCTTCGCCTACGCGTCGGGGAGAAGCGCGCGCGCCACGACATCGATGAGCGCGGTCCGCGCCCGTCGGTCACTCCATCCCCGGTCGACGGTGAGTGAGCGATACGGGCCGGTGCTGTGGCCAAGCGCCCACCAGAGGTCTACCGCGTGGTCGATCGACAGGCGCAGTGGCCCCGCTTCTGCGAGCAGCTGCACGAGCCCCCGAAGGTCGCTGCGCCGTCGGCGTTCGAGTTCGCTCTGAAGTTCGGCAATGTCTGGATCGGATGCGGCCACCGAACGCACGATCTCGTCGATCGGCGCCACGCGACGAAGCACGTCGCGGGTGGCATCGGTGATCAGCTCGAGTCGGCGACGCTGGGTGGGCTCGGCCCTTACTAGGGCAAGCCAGTCGCCGGTTTGCCATGCGTCGGTGCTCGGCGCTCCAGCGGATGCTCCCTCTACCACCGCGCGCAATAGGTCTCGCTTGGTCCCGAAGACCGCGTAGACGGTCTCCGCCGATACCTGGGCGCGCGCGGCGATCTGCGCGATCGTGGTTGCCGGATAGCCGTTCTCGATGAATCCGGCCGTCGCCGCATCCACGATCGCCGCACGTGTCGCTTCCCGCTGCCGGGTGCGCGCAGCCGAACGGTACTGCCGGCGGGGCTTGACTTCTTCGGGCATTTAACTACAGTTCCACTGTATTCATTACATCGATACCATAACCAAATAGTTGCACTCTCTCACTCCATCATGCAGTGGTCGCGCCTGGCCACCTCGGCGCGACACGGGAAGGGAGCCGTCATGCCGACCGACGCGTTCGACATGGCCGTTGCCCACCGGGTGTTCCGCAACGAGTTGCACAACATCCTCGGGCTGGTCCGAGACGTCGAGTTCGCCGATACAGTGCGATCCGCAGCGGTCGGCGCTCACCTCGAACTCATCCTGGCCGCACTCCATCACCACCATGCCGCGGAAGACGAGTTGTTATGGCCGAAACTACGAGCCCGAGCACCTGCCTGCGCCGAAGCCATCGCCCGCATGCAACACGCGCATCGCGACATCTCCGACGCGGACGCCAGGATCAAATCGATCCTGGCGTCGTGGGCCCGCTCTGCCGATGCCCGGCTCGCTCGACAACTCGCCGAAGCCGTCGCGGATCTGTCAGAGCGATTGGACGAGCACCTTGCCGACGAAGAGCGAAACATCGTCCCACTCATCAACCAACACATCACCGCCGAGGAATGGCAGCAGTGCGCCGCTCGTGGGACCGAATTCATTTCGCGGAAGAATCTCCGTCTCGGCCTCGTCTTGGGCGGCTTGACCTTCGACGCCGCGTCAGCTGATGAAGCACGGCGGATCTTGGCGCACGTACCGCTGCCACAACGCGTCCTGATCCGATTACTCGCGCGACGCTCACTGTTGAGATACCGGGCCGATCTCTACGGCCCGCAGCGATCCAGCACGAATGTGCGATGTGGAGTCTCAGTGTGCGATCCCGTCGGCTCGCCGGCAATCGAGATCGTCGAGAAATTTCGAACGTGTGAGCTGACCACGATGTCCCGAGACGGTTCGCCGCAGACCTGGCCCATCTGCCCTCTGCTACTCCCGGATGGGCGTTTCCTGGCCTGTACCAGCATCGGCCTGCCGCAGAAGGCGCTCAACATCCGCCGAAACCCGAAGGTGAGCATGCTGTTCTCCGAGCCGATCGGTTCGGGCGTCAAGAATCCGGGCGCGGTGCTGATTCAAGGCGTGGCCACCGCGGAAGACCGCATCGTTGCCGACATCGGGGACGACGAGGGATTACGCCGGCTACTCGAGAGAGTGTCCGCCCGACAGCCGGCGGGCGCCTTCATGAGCAGCTGGCTTGGTCGACGGCTCTTTCCGTTCTACTACCTGCGAATTCTGATACACGTGACACCGTGTCGTGGATTATATTGGCCTACAAGAGATTTCAGTAGCAATCCAGAAACTCTCGATCTGAAAGAGCTGAGTCATGCGGACTGAAGAGACCTCGGCGCTGGCGGCATTCCCGGAGGGTGTCGTGACCGCGATTGATCCCGACGGATATCCGGTCAGCGTTCGACAGAACCTCCTGAGCTACGACGCGACCACGGGCGAGATGTACGTTTCCTGGCCCGATGGTGTCGCGGTCGCAGCGGGGCCGGCCAACTTGCTCTGTCACTCGCACGACGAGCGGCTCTGGAACATCAGAGCTCTGCAGATCAAAGGCCGCCTTGAGCGCCGCGGTGGCGACTGGGTTTTCATCGGTACCGCCGTCACCCCACCCGCCAACATGGTTGTCGTGTTGTGGAGGGCCGCCAAGAGCAATCGGGCGGCCGGACAGCGCTATCTGGAAAAGCGGGGACTCCAGCGTCCCCACGTGAATTGGGCTGCAATCAAGGAAATGCATCGGCGCGTCCGACTCGAACAGCCGGACTGACGACGGGCTCAGGTGGTCTCCGACTCCCCCGGCTCCGCGGGGGCTTCGGCGACCGCCTCAGGCGATTCGGCAGGCAGTTCGGCCAACTCGATCGGCGCCTCAGTCGATTCGACCGAGGCTTCCACCGGCTCGGTCGGCTCCGCCTCCGGCTCGTCGGCAACGGCCGGAACCGTCGTGACTTCGACGATCTCCAACACGCCGTCATCGAAGGGCTCATAAGCCGGCGAACCGGCACCCGCCGGCGCCGGGGTGTCACTGTGGGCGCCGCAGCCGTAGCGGACGTCGACCACCCGACCGTCGGCCGACATCTCGTTGCCGCAGACCCCGAACTGGATGCCGAGGGCACCCGCCAGAGGCAGATAGAACCCGCAGTCCCGGCAGACCCGCTTGGTGGAACGCGCCATGGCCGAATCCGGCCCGAACTCGCCGTCATGCCAGCGCTGAGCGGCGTCGGCGCGGCCCTCCGGGCTCATCACCGTGCAGCGGCCCAGCCCGATCTCGCCGGCCACCTCGTCGAGGTCCGGGTCCCCGCTGGAGACATAGCCCGGGACCAGTCGCGGATCGTCGGCCGGTGGCGCCAGCAGGTCGCCCGGCCCGAGATCGCCGGGACGCACCCGCTGGTCCCACGGCACCCACTCCGGAGCCAGCAGCGCCGTCGGGCCGGGAACCAGGACGACCTCACTGACGGTGACGTGGTCGACTCCGGGGATGGCCGCCACGACAACAGCCCACTGCCAGCCCTGATAGCCGGGCAGCAGCGCGCCGAACCGGTGGGTGGCAGCGTATGCGTCCTCGTAGTCGACGCCCAGATGCTCACCGACGGTCTCGGCGCCGCTGAACTCGGCGACGGCCGCACGGGCCTGTTCGACGGCCCCGGCCAGCGCCGTGGGCACGGCGACGGTCGCGGTGGCTGATTCCTCGCTGGGGCGCATCACGCGGGTCCCTTCCGTTCTTTTGACGCCACTCATCTTGCCGCAGCCCGGCCCGCGGGGCCACACGCAGGCACGACAACGGCTTGCGCAGCCATCACGCGAGGATAGGGAAGAATTGCACCGTGTCTGCGCGACGGCCCGATCTCCCGCACCCCGGCATGGCCAACTATCCCAGTGACGGCCCCGCTGACCAGGGGTCGCGCAAGCCCATGCCCAGCGCCAACCGCTACCTGCCGCCGCTGCGCGACACCCCGGGCGAACCGCGCCGGCAAGACCCTCCCCCCGCTGATCGCGTCACGGCGGCCCGGACCGCCGCAGCCCGCAGCCGCGAGATGGGTTCCCGGATGTATGACCTGGTGCAGCGCGCGGCCACTGCCGACGGCGCCGACAAGTCCGGGCTGACCGCGCTCACCTGGCCGGTGGTGGCCAACTTCGCCGTCGACGCGGCCATGGCCGTCGCACTGGCCAACACACTGTTCTTCGCCGCCGCCACCGGCGAGAGCAAGGGCCGGGTGGCGCTGTACCTGCTGATCACCATCGCGCCGTTCGCGGTGATCGCCCCGCTGATCGGCCCCGCGCTGGACCGCATCCAGCACGGCCGGCGCGCGGCACTGGCATGCTCGTTCGCGCTGCGCACCGCCCTGGCCCTGGTCCTGATCGCCAATTACGACAGCGTCGCGGGCACCTTCGCCTCCTGGGTGCTCTACCCGTGTGCGCTGGCCATGATGGTGCTGTCGAAGTCGTTCACGGTGCTGCGCAGTGCGGTAACGCCGCGGGTGATGCCGCCGTCGATCGACCTGGTGCGGGTCAACTCTCGGCTGACCATGTTCGGGCTGCTCGGCGGGACCATCGTCGGCGGCGGGATTGCCGCGGGCGCCGAGTACGTCTTCATCCGGCTGCTCGGACTGCCTGGTGCGCTGATAGTGGTGGTCGCGGTCTCAGTCGCCGGGGCGGTGCTGGCGATGCGGATTCCCCGGTGGGTGGAGGTGACCACCGGTGAGATCCCGACCACGCTGAGCTACCGCTTCGACGAGCGTCCCCGCAGTTGGCCGGAGCACGTGAGGCGGGCCGGCGGGGCGCTACGCCAGCCACTGCGGCAACCGTTGGGGCGCAATATCATCGCCGCACTGTGGGGCAACTGCACCATCAAGGCGATGGTCGGCTTCATGTTCTTGTATCCGGCGTTCGTCGCCAAGCAGCACGACGCCAACGGATGGGTGCAGCTGGGCATTCTCGGGCTGATCGGCGTGGCGGCCGGAGTGGGTAACTTCGCGGGGAACCTCACCAGTGCCCGCCTGCAGCTGGGCCGGCCCGCGGTGCTGGTGGTGCGTGCCACGATGGCGGTCACCGGTGTCGCGCTGGCGGCGGCGGTGGCCGGCACCCTGGCGATGGCCGCGGTCGCCGCCCTGGTGACCTCGGCCGCCAGTGCGGTCGCCAAGGCCTCGCTGGACGCCGCGTTGCAGCACGATCTGCCCGAGGAGTCCCGCGCGTCGGCGTTCGGCCGCACCGAGTCCACGCTGCAGCTGGCCTGGGTGTTGGGCGGCGCGCTAGGGGTGCTGGTGTATACGGACCTGTGGGTGGGCTTCACCGCGATCACGGCCATGCTGATCCCGGGGCTGGCCCAGACCATCCTGTCGTTCCACGGCGACTCGTTGATCCCCGGCCTGGGGGGCAACCGCCCGGTGCTGATCGAACAGGACGGCGCCCGCCTCGATCCTCGTCAGACAGGGGTGATGAACAGGTGAGACGTTCGACGGTCGTGCTGGTTGCGGTGCCGGCGGTGGTGGCGTCGCTGCTCGCCGGCTTCGGCACCTGGTACTTCACCCGAGCCGAGGAGCCGACGCCACCGCAGATCAGCGCGTACTCCAACGGGCACCTCACCCACGTCGGGCCGTACCTGTACTGCGACGCGCTCGATCTGGAGGCCTGCCTGCTCTCGGAGTCGCAGGGCACGCTGAGCGTCGATGAACGCCACCCGGTTCAGCTGTCGGTCGACGACCGCATCGGCAGAGCTCCGTGGCGGTTGGTGCGCGTCTACGACGACCCCGGTGACACCACCGGCCAGATATTTCCGCCGGGCAGCACCCTGGCGGTCACCGTGCCCACGATGGATCCGCACCGCGGCCCGTTGCGCGGCCTGGCGGTGCAGCTGCTGACGATGGTGCGCGATCGCGACACCGGCGACACGTTCGCGATACCGCACGCCGAATGGGCGGTGGGCCTGCACTGGAACCGTCAGTCGAGGACCGGCTGAGCTCCGTGACCCACGGGCACCTGCTCGCCGGGCGGAACCGGCCCCGGCGGGGTGCCGTCACCGAACGGCCTGCCGCCCAACGCTTCCCGGCCGTGCGGCGTTAGCCAGTTCGCCAGATCCGGCCCGGCGGGAACGATCCGCGACGGATTGATGTCGGCGTGCACGATGTAGTAGTGCTGTTTGATCTGGACGAAGTCGGTGGTGTCGCCGAATCCGGGCGTCTGGAACAGATCCCGCGCATACGCCCACAGCACCGGCATCTCTGACAGCTTCTGCCGGTTGCATTTGAAATGTCCGTGATAGACCGGATCGAACCGCGCCAGGGTGGTGAACAGCCGGACGTCAGCCTCGGTGATGTTGTCCCCCAACAGGTATCGCTGAGAGGTGAGGCGGTCGCTGACCCAGTCCAGGGCGGTGAACAACCGGTCGTAGGCCGCGTCGTAAGCCTGCTGGGTTCCGGCGAAGCCGCACCGGTACACCCCGTTGTTGATCTCGGTATAGATCCGCCGCGCCACCTCGTCGATTTCGGCGCGCAGCGGTTCCGGATACAGCTGCGGAGCCCCGTCGCGGTGATGGGCCGTCCACTGCGTGGAGAAGTCCAGGGTCATCTGGGCGAAGTCGTTGGTGACGACCGCCCCGGTGGGCACGTCGACCATCGCCGGAACGGTGATGCCCTTGGGGTAGTCGGGAATGCGCTTGAAGTACGCGTCCTGCAGGCGCGGGATTCCCAGCACCGGGTCCACGCCACCGGGGTCCAGGTCGAAGGTCCAGCTGCGCTGATCATGGGTGGGCCCGCAAAACCCGATGGAGATGACCTTTTCCAGGCCCAGCAACCGCCGCACGATGATGGTCCGATTGGCCCACGGGCAGGCTCGCGCGACGATCAGCCGATAGCGGCCCGGTTCGACCGGATACCCGTCCCGGCCGTCGGCGGTGATCCGGGTGTCGATGTAGTCGGTGTCGCGCTTGAAATCGCCGCCGGCGAGATAGCTGGCCATGGCTATCAGCGTGCCACGGCGTGCAGCCCCGATCTATGCGTCGAGCTCGCGAGCCACGGCCTTGACCACCTCGGAGATCTGCCGGGCGGTCTTGCGGTCGGGGTATTTGCCCTTGCGCAGCTCGGGCTGCACCGTGCCTTCCAGCAGGGTGATCATGTCCTCGACCATGCCGTGCAACTCGTCGGGGGTGTGCTTGTGCTCGGCCGGGGCCGCGTCGCGACGGGTCCGGGTCAGGCTCGGCGGCGGGTCGATCAGCTTGACGGTCAGCGCCTGCGGGCCGCGGCGCCCGGCTGCGACGCCGAACTCCACCCGCTGGCCCGCCTTGAGCCCCTCCACGCCGTCCGGCAGGGCCGAAGAGCGGACGTAGACGTCCTCGCCCTCTTCCTGGGACAGGAAGCCGAAGCCCTTCTCGGCGTCGTACCACTTCACCTTGCCGGTCGGCACTGGTCTCACCTGCTTGTCTAGCTGATCACTTGTTCGGGGGACATAAAGGACGCGTCCCGCCTGCGCAGGACGCGTCGGTTGCAGATCTTACTCGGAACACAGGCACGTGAGCACCCCGGTTTACTGGGTAAGGTGGTGGTGCCGCTGGAGAAGCCAATTCGCACTCCCGCCGACCGAATCGGACAGACACATGACACACAGGCAACGGACCCAGGAGGCCTTCCACCAAGCCGTGGAAAAGGCCATCGCGGAACCGATGCCGACGTCGGGGCCGCTGGTCGACACCTTCGGGCGGGTGCACACCGATCTGCGGATCTCGCTGACCGACCGGTGCAACCTGCGCTGCACCTACTGCATGCCTGCCGAGGGCTTGGACTGGATTCCCAGCGAGCATCTGCTGCAAGACGACGAACTGGTCCGGCTGATGCGCATCGGCGTCACCCGCTTGGGCATCACCGACATCCGCTTCACCGGTGGCGAGCCGCTGCTGGCCCGCCACCTCGAGGGTGTGGTGGCCGCCGCGGCCGCCTTACAGCCGCGGCCGGAGATCGCGCTGACCACCAACGGACTGGGCCTGGCGCGCCGGGCCGGTGCTCTGGTGGCGGCCGGGCTGGACCGGATCAACGTCTCCCTGGACACCGTCGACCGCGCCCACTTCGCTGAGATCACCCGGCGTGACCGGCTGCCCGACGTGCTCGCCGGTCTAGACGCTGCCGCGCAGGCCGGGATGACGCCGATCAAGGTGAATGCGGTACTCGACCCGAAGATCACCGGCGAGGACATCGTCAACCTGCTGCGGTTCTGCCTGCAGCACGGCTACCACCTGCGTGTCATCGAGATGATGCCGTTGGACGCCGACCACACCTGGAGCCGCGATGCCGGCCTGGGCGTCGAGCAGCTGCTGGAGATCGTGCGGGCGCAGTTCGCCCTGCGGCCCGACCCCAAACCGCGCGGCTCCGCCCCGGCCGAGGTGTGGCTGGTGGACGAGGGCCCCGACACCCCGGCCGGAACCTTCGGGATCATCGCCTCGGTGTCACGGCCGTTCTGCGGCGACTGCGACCGGACCCGGCTCACTGCCGACGGTCAGATCCGCAACTGCCTGTTCGCCACCGAGGAGTCCGACCTGAGGGCACTGCTGCGGGACGGCTCCGACGACGACGCCCTCGAACAGGCGTGGCGGGCCGCGATGTGGACCAAGCGGGCCGGCCACGGCATCAACGATCCGGACTTCATCCAGCCGGACCGCCCGATGAGCGCAATTGGAGGCTGACTCATGACCCAATCCACCGGCCTCGCGGTGACCGTCCGCTACTTCGCGGCGGCGCGCGCCGCCGCCGGCGTTGACTCCGAGACCGTCACCGTGCCCGCCGGAACCGGAGTGGCCGAACTCGCCGAGACCCTCGCCGACCGCCATGAGCGGCTCGGCACGGTGCTGCTGCGTTGCGCGTATCTGCGCGACGGGGTCGCAGTGCGCGACCATGCGGCAGCGTTGAGCGCCGGGGAGACCGTCGACGTACTGCCGCCGTTCGCCGGTGGATAGCATGATCTACGTCACATAACGAATTGATCACGGCCCGGCAACGGCCCGTTACCTAGTGCTTTGACCAGCACAGATAAATCGCCTTCCTGGGGTTACGCGAAGTAGTCTCAGTGAAAACACGCGGGTCTTCACAGGGTGACTCTGCAGATGAGTGCGGTTACGGTACCTCTTCGGGTGTATCGAAAATCTTCCGGTCGATCCGCCTTTCCCCGCTCGTAGCGCCGAGCTCCATCCAACGGGTGGGGAAAACCACAGATACCTGATGGATGGAGGCGGGGGACCCACCGGTCCGCCGCGAGCGGACCTGGAGCCCTGTTCGGCTCCTTGGGGTGAAGCCGACATAGTGCGGCCGGGCAGCTTCTGCGGCCCGAACCCGACGCTGACCTCGCAGGCGTAGACAGAGAGGAATTCACCAACCGTATGAGTGGACGGCATCGCAAGCCCACCCAGTCGAACGTCAACATCGCCAAGATCGCCTTCACCGGTGCAGTGATCGGTGGCGGCAGCCTCGCCCTCGCCGGGCACGCAGGCGCAGCCACCGATGACGAGTGGGATCGGGTCGCCAGGTGCGAATCCGGTAACAACTGGAGCATCAACACCGGCAACGGCTACCACGGCGGGCTGCAGTTCTCGCCCAGCACCTGGAGCGCGCACGGCGGCGGCAAGTACGCCTCAACGGCGAACCAGGCCAGCCGCGAGCAGCAGATCGCCATCGCCGAGCATGTGCTGGCAACCCAGGGCCGGGGCGCGTGGCCGGTCTGCGGTCGCGGCCTGTCCGGCGCCTCTCAGCGCGAAGTGCCGGTGGACCCGCCGGCCGAGAACCCGGAGAACAACGGCGAGACCGTCGCCATGGCCTTCCCGTGGGAGCAGGCGCCCGAGGCGCCGGCACCCGCCGAGGAGAGCGCCCCGCCGGTGGTTCCCGCCGGCTGGATGCCCGATGCACCGGAGGCTCCCCCGGCTGAGGCCCCCGAGGCTCCCGCGTTCGACGCCCCGCCCGCCGAGGCACCCGCGTTCGACGCCCCGCCCGCCGAGGCACCCGCGTTCGACGCCCCGCCGGCCGAGGCTCCGATCGGTGAGGCCCCCGAGGCTCCCCCGCTTGACGCCCCGGAGGCTCCGGCCCCCGAGGCTCCGGCTCAGGGCCCCGAAGGCAACCGGCAGCAGGAGGGCGTCGCAGTCGGCTTCCACGAGCAGCTGCGCGCGGCCATCGCGTCGGAGAACATCACCGTCACCGCGTTCGCGTAACAACGCACAGACGAAAATGAGGGGGCCGGGTCACCGGCCCCCTCATTTCGTATCTGAGGTAGTTACGCCGAGCCGACCCATTCCTCGGTGCCGTCGGTGAAGAACTGGTGCTTCCACACCGGCAGCCGCGCCTTGACGGTGTCGACCAGCAGCGCGCAGGCCGCGAACGCCTGTCGGCGGTGATCGGCGGCCACCGCGGCCACCAGGGCGGCGTCGCCGATGTGCAGGACACCGACCCGATGACTGGCCGCCAGCGCGCGCACCCCCTCGGCCTGTTCGGCGATCTCGGCCAGCACCTCGTCCATCACCTGCTGCGCCGTCGGGTGCGCGGAATACTCCAGCCGCGTGACGTTGCGGCCCTCGTCGTGGTCGCGGATCATGCCGACGAAGCCGACGATCGCCCCCGCAGCGCGGTGGCCCACCAGCTCCTCGTGTTCGGCCAACACGATCGGTTCCTCTGTGACCGCCGCCCGCAGCACCTGCACGTCGCCCGCGGCCATCAGCGGTGGTCTCCGCCGGCCAACTGATCCAGCGCGTGGTCCAGGACGTCGGCGAGCACCCCGAGCCCGTCGCGCACCCCGCCGCTGGAGCCGGGCAGGTTGACTATCAGCGTCCGGCCGGCCACCCCGCACACGCCGCGGGACAACACCGACGTCGGCACCTTCGGCAGGCCCGAGCGGCGGATCGCGTCGGCCAGGCCGGGGATCTGGTAGTCGAGCACGGCAACCGTCTGCGCCGGGGTGTCGTCGGTCGGCGAGATCCCGGTGCCCCCGGAGGTGATGATCAGGTTCACGCGAGCGGCCACCGCGGCCCGCAACGCTGCCCCGACCGGCTCGCCGTCGGGCACCACCTCGGGCTGCACCGGGGCGAAGCCACGCTCGGTGAGCCAGTCGGCGATGATCGGCCCGGTGCGGTCGGTGTAGACCCCGCTCGAGGCCCGGGTGGAGGCGATGACGATGTGGGCGGTCCGGTCGGTCACGCGCGCTCCCAGGCTCCGGTGCGTCCACCTTCTTTGCTCAGCACCCGGATGTTGTCGATGACGGCCGCGCGGTCGACGGCCTTGATCATGTCGTAGAGGGTCAGGGCCGCCACGCTGACCGCCGTCAGGGCTTCCATCTCCACCCCGGTGCGGTCGGTGGTGCGCACGGCGGCGGTGATGTCGATCTGGGCCTCCCCGATCACGAAGTCGACGTCGACTCCGGTCAGGGCCAGTTGGTGGCAGAGCGGGATCAGATCACTGGTGTTCTTGGCGGCCATGATGCCGGCCACTCGCGCGGTGGCCAGCGCGTCGCCCTTGGGCAGTCCGCCCGACGAGATCAGCTGCACCACTTCGGCGGTGGTGCGCAGCACCCCGCCGGCTACCGCGGTGCGCCTGGTGGCCGTCTTCGCCCCGACGTCGACCATGTGCGCCGCGCCGCGTTCGTCGAGGTGTGACAGCGGGCCGGCACCGGTCATGCGGTCAGCGCCTAACGGTTGACGACGGTGACCGGATGCAGATAAGGCAGGTCCTCCGACGGCACCGGGAACACGATGTCCCCGAACGGCGAGAGCGCTCCGGCCCGGTCGGTGCGCAGCTCGCTCACCGCGGGCTCGCCGTCGGTCTCCGGCCAACCGTTGTCGACATACTGCTTCTTACTGCCCTGGTTTCCAGCCACGGCAACCATTCTGACAGGTCGCGATCGGCGGTGTTATCCGGTTGGGCCTTACGCTTGTCAACGATGACTGAGCACGCCCGGGGTGTGCCGCTGGGATCGTGGCTGACCGACCTGCCCGACCAGGGGCTGATCCGACTGATGGAGCTGCGGCCCGACCTCGCCCAGCCGGCGCCGGGCAGCATCGCCGCCCTGGCAGCCCGTGCGCAGGCCCGCCAGTCGGTGCGGGCGGCCGGCGACGAGCTGAACTTCCTGCACCTGGCCGTGCTGGACGCCCTGCTGGTGCTGCACGCCGACACCACCGACGTGGCCGTGGCTGACCTGCTGGCGTCCCTCGGTGCGGCCGTGTCCGCCGACGCGGTGACGGCTGCGCTGGCCGACCTGACCGAGCGGGCACTGTGCTGGGGCTCCCCTGAGCCGGAGGGTTCGCTGCGGGTGGCCGCCGAGGCGGGTGCCGGGCTGCCCTGGCATGCGGGTCAGGTCACCGGCGAGTACTCGACGCACGCCGCCGAGCAGATCCCCGGGATCGTCGCCGCGATCGACGATCTGGACGCGCCGCAGCGCGATCTGCTGGACAAGCTGCTGGCCGGGTCGCCGATCGGCCGCACCCGCGACGCCGCGCCCGGGGCGCCGCCGGAGCATCCAGTGCCGCGGCTGCTGGCGTCGGGACTGCTGCGCCGCGTCGACGACGAGACGGTGATCCTGCCGCGGGTGGTCGGACAGGTGTTGCGCGGCGAGCAGCCGGGTCCGCTCGAGTTGAACCCGCCCGACCCGGTGGTGTCGCAGACCACCGCGGCCGACGTGGACGCCGCCGCCGCCGGCGCGGTGATCGATGTGCTGCGCGAACTCGACGTGATCCTGGCCTGCCTGGCCGAGACGCCGGTACCCGAACTGCGCAGCGGTGGGTTGGGGGTGCGGGAGGTCAAGCGGCTGGCCAAGGCGACCGGCGTCGACGAGACCCGGCTGGGCCTGCTGCTGGAACTGGCGGCCACCGCCCGGCTGATCGCGGCCGACTTCCCCGACCCGGGCACCGCCGATCCGCACCTGTGGCCGGACTCCGACGGCCCGTACTGGGCGCCGACGGCGCTGGCCGACCGGTTCGCCGAGCGGCCCACCGCCGAGCGCTGGCACCTGCTGGCCGCCACCTGGCTGGACCTGGCGGCCCGGCCGGGCCTGATCGGCAGCCGGGGCCCGGACGGCAAACCGCGGGCGGCACTGTCCACGCCGCTGTTCTCCACCGCCGCGCCGCTGGATCGCCGGCTGCTGCTGGGCATGCTCGCCGAGCTGCCGGCCGGCGCCGGGGTGGATCCGCGGACGGCGTCGGCGGCACTGGTGTGGCGCCGGCCGCGGTGGGCCACCCGGCTGCAGCCCGCGCCGGTGGGTGAACTGCTCGACGAGGCGCATGCGCTCGGTGTGCTGGGCCGCGGCGCCATCAGCTCCCCGGGGCGGGCGCTGCTGGACGGTGTCGGCACCGAGGGCCCGGTGGCAATCGCCTCGATGGCCCGCGCGCTGCCCGAGCCGATCGATCACTTCCTGGTGCAGGCCGATCTGACGGTGGTGGTGCCCGGTCCGCTCAAACGCGAGCTGTCCGAGGAGCTGGGCGTGGTGGCCACCGTGGAGTCGGCCGGCGCCGCGATGGTCTACCGGGTGTCCGAGCCGACGATCCGGGCCGCCCTGGACGTCGGCCGGACCGGCGCGGGACTGCAGGCGTTCTTCGAGAAGCACTCCAAAACCCCGGTGCCGCAAGGGCTCACGTATCTGATCGACGACGTCGCGCGCCGGCACGGCCAGTTGCGGATCGGGCAGGCCGCGTCGTTCGTGCGCTGCGAGGATCCGGTCCTGCTGGCCCAGGCGGTCGCGGTGCCGGCCGCCGAGACCCTGGGTCTGCGGCTGCTGGCGCCGACGGTGGCGGTGGCGCAGGCCCCGATCGCCGACGTGCTGGCGGCGTTGCGCGCCGCCGGTTTCGCGCCGGCCGCCGAGGACGCCACCGGAACGATCGTCGACATCCGGGCCCGCGGGGTGCGGGTGCCCACGCCCGCGGAGCGGCGCACCCAGCGTGGCTCTGGCGCGCCCAGCGCAGAGAGCCTGACCGCGCTGGTACGGGTGCTGCGCACCGTCACGTCGGCGCCGTTCGACAACATCCGCCTGGACCCGGTGACTGCGATGATCCTGCTCAAGCGCGCCGCCACGGAGGGCGCCACGGTGCTGATCGGCTACGTCGACGCCGCCGGGGTGGCCACCCAGCGGGAGGTGTCGCCGGTGATGGTCCGCGGCAGCCAGCTGGTGGCGTTCGACTCGACGTCGGGACAGATGCGCGACTTCGCCGTGCACCGCATCACCTCGGTGTCGTCGGCCGAGCAGTGAGCCTGCCGAAGCCTTCCGGATAATGGGCCCATGAGCACCGACGGGCCGTTGATCGTCCAATCCGACAAGACCGTGTTGCTCGAGGTCGACCATGAGCAGGCCGGCGCGGCGCGCGCGGCGATCGCGCCGTTCGCCGAACTGGAACGCGCCCCGGAGCATGTGCACACCTACCGGATCACCCCGCTGGCGTTGTGGAACGCCCGCGCCGCCGGTCACGACGCCGAGCAGGTGGTCGACGCGCTGGTGAACCATTCCCGCTACGCGGTGCCCCAGCCACTGCTGGTCGACATCGTCGACACCATGGCACGCTACGGCCGCCTGCAGCTGGTGAAGAGTCCGGTGCACGGGTTGACGCTGGTGAGCCTGGATCGCGCCGTGCTCGAAGAGGTGTTGCGCAACAAGAAGATCAACCCGATGCTCGGCGCCCGCATCGACGACGACACCGTCGTCGTGCATCCCAGCGAACGCGGCCGGCTCAAGCAGATGCTGCTCAAGATCGGTTGGCCGGCAGAGGATCTGGCCGGCTACGTCGACGGCGAGGCGCATCCGATCGAGCTGGCCCAGGACGGCTGGGTGTTGCGTGACTACCAGGAGATGGCCGCGGACTCGTTCTGGTCCGGCGGTTCCGGGGTGGTGGTGCTGCCGTGTGGCGCGGGCAAGACGCTGGTGGGCGCCGCCGCGATGGCCAAGGCGAAGGCCACCACGCTGATCCTGGTCACCAACACCGTGGCCGGCCGGCAGTGGAAGCGCGAGCTGATCGCCCGCACCTCGCTGACCGAGGAGGAGATCGGCGAGTACTCCGGGGAGCGCAAGGAGATCCGGCCGGTCACCATCGCCACCTACCAGGTGATCACCCGGCGCACCAAGGGCGAATACCGGCACCTGGAGCTGTTCGACAGCCGCGACTGGGGCCTGATCATCTACGACGAGGTGCACCTGCTGCCCGCACCGGTGTTCCGGATGACCGCGGACCTGCAGTCGCGCCGCCGGCTCGGCCTGACCGCCACCCTGATCCGGGAGGACGGCCGCGAAGGCGACGTGTTCTCCCTGATCGGGCCGAAGCGCTACGACGCGCCGTGGAAGGACATCGAGGCGCAGGGCTGGATAGCGCCCGCGGAATGCATCGAGGTGCGGGTCACCATGACCGAGAGCGAGCGGATGAACTACGCCGTAGCCGAACCGGAGGAACGCTACAAGCTGTGCTCGACGGTGCATTCCAAGATCGCGGTGGTGCGCTCGATCCTGGCGCAGCATCCCGGCGAGCAGACCCTGGTGATCGGTGCCTACCTCGACCAGCTCGACGAGCTCGGCGAACAGTTGAACGCCCCGGTGATCCAGGGCTCGACGCGGACCGCCGAGCGCGAGAAGCTGTTCGACGCGTTCCGCACCGGCGAGATCTCCACCCTGGTGGTGTCCAAGGTCGCCAACTTCTCCATCGACCTGCCGGAGGCGTCGGTGGCCGTGCAGGTCTCGGGCACCTTCGGGTCCCGGCAGGAGGAGGCCCAGCGACTCGGCCGGCTGCTACGGCCCAAAGCCGACGGCGGCGGCGCGGTGTTTTACTCGGTGGTCGCCCGCGACAGCCTGGACGCCGAATACGCCGCGCACCGGCAGCGCTTCCTCGCCGAACAGGGCTACGGCTACATCATCCGCGACGCCGACGACCTGCTCGGTCCGGCGATCTGAGGCGACCCGCCAGCACGGCAACCGCTTGCCGCGCGACATTGCGGTTAGCCTCGAAACATGGCCCTGTCCAAGGACGAACGCGAGCGGTTCCTGGCCGAGCCGCACATCGCTGCGCTGTCGGTGGATGCCGGCGAAGACCGGGGCCCGTTGACGGTGCCGATCTGGTACCAGTACTCGCCCGGCGGCGAGCCCTGGGTGCTGACCGGGGCCGGGTCGCGCAAAGCCAACCTCATCGAGGCGGCCGGATGTTTCTCGCTGATGGTCGAGCGCACCGAGCCCACGCTGCGCTACGTCGCCGTCGACGGCCCCGTCAGCCGAATCGAGCCCGGCACCGAAGACCACCACGCTGAGCTGGCCCACCGCTACCTTCCGCCCGAACGGGCCGAGAGGTTCCTACAGTTCGCCCTGGCCGAACTGGGCGAGCAGGTGGTCATCTATCTGCGTCCCCAGCACTGGCTGTCCGCGGACATGGGAGCGATCTAGGCATCATGTCGGCGAGGCGACTGCTGTTCCGGGGCATGTATCGGCTGGGCTTCACCCCGTGGGACGGCCACGCACTGGCCCGCGGGCTGCGCAACGTGGTGGAGGACGATTCGGGTGCCGCCCTGTCGCCGGGCACCGCCCTGGATCTGGGCTGCGGCACCGGGGACAACGCCATCTACCTGGCGCAGAACGGCTGGACGGTCACCGGCGTCGACTTCACCCCCCGGGCACTGCGGATCGCCCGGGACAAGGCTCAGGCCGGCAAGGTGTCGGTGCGCTTCCTGTGCGTCGACATCACCCAGTTGAGCGGGGCGGGTCTGGGCAACGACTTCGATCTGGTGACCGACGGCGGCTGCCTGCACGGGATGAACGCCGCGGACCGCGCGGTGTACGTCGAACAGATCAATGCGGTCACCCGGCCCGAGTCGCGGTTGCTGATCATCGGGTTCACCCCCGGCGCGCTGTTCGGGGTCCGCGGTATCGACCAGTCGGAGATCGAGCGGATGTTCACCCCGCAGTGGGAGCTGATCAGCTCCGGCGACGAGCCGAACTATGTGCCGACCAATGGCAACCAGCCGGTGCGGCACTACCTGTTGGCCCGCCGGACCTGACGCCTCAGCCCCCGCAGGGTGTGCTGGGCAGCACCATCATCACCGGCCACAGCAGCACCCCGCCGATGGTCGCCACCTCGTAGATGCTGCTGGGTGGTACGCCGAACTGCTCCTGAGCGCGGGTCTGCAGGATCTGCACGCCGTCGGGACGCAGAAACAGGCAGACCACGCCGATGACCACGTAGATCAGGCCGAGCCACAGCGCCGACTCCAGCAGCTTCGCGACGGTGATGGTGATCTTGTAGTCCAACAGACGCGAAATCCCCCGAAACCACTGGGGTTCGGGGGATGTCACGTCTGCAGCCTAGAGCAGCGACGCCGGCGGGTTGAACCGATCGCCGTAGCGGGCGGCCAGTTCCTTGGCCCTCGCCACGAAGCCGGCCTTGCCGCCGGGGTAGCCGACGATGAACTGGGCGGTGCCGCCGGTCCACGGCGGGAAGCCGATGCCCATGATCGCGCCGATATTCGCATCCGCGGTCGAGGTCAGCACGCCCTCATCGAGGCACTTCTGGGTCTCGAGCACCTCGGCGAACAGCATCCGGTCGATCATGTCCTGCAGCGGCATCTCCTTGGAGCCCGACTTGAACGTCTCGGCCAGGCCCGGCCACAGACCGGTGCGCTTGCCGTCGACGTACTCGTAGAAGCCCTTGCCGACCAGCTTCGAAGACCGCCCGAGCTCGATCATCTTCTCAACGACGACCTCGTTCATCTGCTTCTCGTACTTGCCGCCCGCGGCCTCGATGCCTTCGCGGGTGGCCACAGCGATCTTGTGCATCAGCTCCAGGTTGAGCTCGTCGGAGAGCTGCAGCGGAGCGGCCGGGTAGCCGGCCTGCAGACCGGCCTGCTCAATACTGGCCGGCGCCACACCCTCGCCCAGCATGGCCAGCGCCTCATTGATGAACGTGCCGATCACCCGGGAGGTGTAGAAGCCGCGGCTGTCGTTGACCACGATCGGCGTCTTGCGGATGGCCAGCACGTAGTCGAACACCCGGGCCAGCGCCTCGTCGGAGGTCTTCTCACCGCGGATGATCTCCACCAGCGGCATCTTGTCCACCGGCGAGAAGAAGTGGATCCCGACGAAGTCCTCCTGGCGCTTCACCCCGGTTGCCAGGCCGGTGATCGGCAGCGTGGAGGTGTTCGAGCCCAGCAGCGCGTTGGGCTCGACGATGTCCTCGATCTCCTGGAAGACCTTGTGCTTGAGCTCCTGGTTCTCGAACACAGCCTCGATCACGAAGTCGACACCCTTGAGGTCGGCGGCATCGCCGGTCGGGGTGATCTTGTCCAGCAAGGCTTTTGACTTCTCGGCGGTGGTCTTGCCGCGCGAGAGGGCCTTCTCCTCGAGCTTCTCCGAGTAGCCCTTGCCGCGCTGCGCCGCCTCCAGGCTGACGTCCTTGAGCACGACGTCGTAGCCGGCCTTGGCCGACACATAGGCGATGCCCGCACCCATCATGCCCGCGCCCAGCACCGCGATCTTCTTGATCGGGGTCTGCGCGATGCCCTCGGGCCGGCTGCCGCCGCCGTTGATGTGCTGCAGGTCGAAGAAGAACGCCTGGATCATGTTCTTGGCGACGTTGCCGGTCACCAGCGAGACGAAGTACCGGCTCTCGATGCGGCTGGCGGTGTCGAAGTCGACGGCCGCCCCCTCGACCGCGGTGCTCAAGATGGCCCGCGGCGCGGGCATCGGGGCGCCCTTGAGCTGCTTACGCAGCAGTGCCGGGAACGACGGCAGGATGGCTGCCAGCGCCGGGGTCGACGGGGTGCCGCCGGGCATCTTGTAGCCCTTGACGTCCCACGGCTGGGTGTGCGATTCCGGGTTCGCCTTGATCCATGCCTTGGCGGCGGGGACCAGCTCGTCGATACTGCCGACCAGTTCGTCGACCAGACCGGTCTCCTTGGCCTTGGCCGGGCTGAACCGGGTGCCCTGGGCCAGCACGTTCATGAACGCGTTCTGGATGCCCAGCATCCGCACCGTGCGGGTGACGCCACCGCCGGCGGGCAGCAGGCCCAGGGTGACCTCGGGCAGGCCGATCTGGCTGCCCTTGACGTCCGCGGCGATCCGATGGTGGCACGCCAGCGCGATCTCCAGGCCGCCACCGAGCGCGGCGCCGTTGATGGCGGCCACGACCGGCTTGCCGAAGGTCTCCAGCACACGCAGGTCGGCCTTGATGGTCTCGACCTGGTCGAAGACCGCCTGCGCGTCGTCCGGACCCACCTGGATCATCGCCTTGAGGTCACCACCGGCGAAGAAGGTCTTCTTCGCGCTGGTGATCACCACACCGGTGACCGAGTCCTTTTCGGCGACAAGACGTTCCACCGCGTTGTGCATGGACTCGCGGTAGTTCTCGTTCATCACGTTGGCCGACCCGGTCGGGTCGTCCAGGGTCAGCGTGACGATGCCGTCCGCGTCCTTGTCCCACTGAATGGTGTTCTCTGCCATTTTCAAAAACCCTCTCAGACGCGCTCGATGATGGTGGCGACGCCCATGCCACCGCCGATGCAGAGTGTGACCAGCGCGCGGCGGGCACCCCGGCGCTCCAGTTCGTCGACCATGGTGCCGGTGATCATCGCGCCGGTGGCGCCCAGCGGGTGGCCCATCGCGATGGCACCGCCGTTGACGTTGAGCTTCTCGTCGGGGATGTTGAAGTCCTTCTGGAACTTCATCGCCACCGAGGCGAACGCCTCGTTGATCTCGAACAGGTCGATGTCATCGACGGTCAGGCCGGAACGCTCCAGCACCCGGTGGGTGGCCGGGGTCGGGCCGGTCAGCATGATGACCGGGTCGGCGCCACTGGTGGCCGCGGCCACGATGCGGGCCCGCGGGGTCAACCCCTGCTCCTTACCCGCCTTTTCGCTGCCGACCAGCACCAGCGCGGCGCCGTCGACGATGCCGGAGCTGTTGCCGCCGGTGTGCACGTGGTTGATCTTCTCGACGTAGTGGTACTTCTGCAGCGCCACGTCGTCGAAGCCGCCCATCGCGCCGACGCCGTCGAACGCGGTCTTGAGCTTGCCGAGGCTCTCCACCGTGCTACCGGGCCGCATGTGCTCGTCGTGGTCGAGGATGACCAGGCCGTTGCGGTCGCGCACCGGCACCACGGACTTGGCGAAGTAGCCGCCCGACCAGGCCTTGGCGGCCAGGTCCTGGGAACGCGCCGCGTAGGCGTCGACGTCCTCGCGGGAGAAGCCCTCGATGGTGGCGATCAGGTCGGCGCCGATGCCCTGCGGCACGAAACCGATCTGGTAGTTGGTGTCGGGGTCGGACGCCCAGGCGCCGCCGTCGGAGCCCATCGGCACCCGGCTCATCGACTCCACACCACCGGCGAGCACCAGGTCGTCGAAGCCGGCCTTGACCTTGGCGGCCGCGGTGTTGATGGCCTCCAGGCCCGACGCGCAGAACCGGTTGAGCTGCACGCCGCCGGTGGTCTCGGGCATGCCGGCGGCCAGCATGGCGGTGCGGGCGATGTCGCCACCCTGGTCACCGACCGGGGACACCACGCCGAATACGGCGTCGCTGATCTGGTTCACATCCAGGTCGGGGTAGCGGGTTCGCAGCTCGTTGACCAGGCCGACAGCCAGGCTGACCGGCTTGACCTCGTTCAACGCCCCACCGCGCTGCTTACCGCGCGGGGTGCGAATGGCCTCGTAGATGAAGGCTTCTTCGGACATGACTGGAGTTCCTCTTCGGATTGGGGTTCGACACGGATTTTCGATTGCGCCTGCTGGGAGAATAGTCCCCTGTTCGCCACCCTAACAGGGCGGCCGATCAACCGGATGGTTGGGCCGTATGGGCTGCCGTGCGCGACGCCGGCGGCGGATGAATACACTGCCGTTCCGTGGCTGATGCAACACTGTCCCCGTCCTGGCAGCAGCGCTTCGCCTTCTTCGACGCCTACGGATTGCCGTCGTCGTCACCGGAGGCACGGGACGCGATAAGGGCACTGGGGTGGCGCGCCCGGATACGCATCACCTCGAACTTCCTGGCGTTCGTATTCTTCCCGTTCTACTTCTTCGTCAAGGGCATGTGGCGCAAGGGCCTGGTGTGGATCGCGGTGGTGATCGCCTGCGCCGCGGTGGGTATCGCCCTGGACGTCAGCGACCAGATCGCCAGGGCGATCGGCATCGGGATCGCGGGCGGCTCCATGTCCACCGCGAACTTCGCCTATTACCTGCATGCCGTGAAGGGCAGCCGGTCCTGGAATGTTCTGGAGGGGTTCGGGTGGCGTTCGGCGAGCTGACAATTCCGACCGCTCCCTAAGCTGGCCGACTATGACGGTGTCGCGGCTGCAGCCCTATGCCACCACGATCTTCGCCGAGATGTCGGCGCTGGCGGCACGCATCGGGGCGGTCAACCTCGGGCAGGGCTTCCCCGACGAGGACGGGCCGCCGGCCATGCTGGAGGCCGCCCGCGCCGCGATCACCGACGGGGTGAATCAGTACCCGCCCGGTCCGGGCATCCTCGCGCTGCGCGAAGCGATCGCCCGGCAACGCAAGCGGCACTTCGGCATCGACTACGACCCCGACACCGAGGTGCTGGTGACGGTCGGGGCCACCGAGGCCATCGCCGGCGCGGTGCTCGGGCTGGTCGAGCCGGGCTCGGAGGTGGTGCTGATCGAGCCGTTCTACGACTCCTACTCCCCGGTGGTCGCGATGGCCGGGGCGCGACGGGTCAGCGTTTCGCTGGTTCCCGACGGGTCCGGCTTCGCCCTGGACGTCGACGCGTTGCGCCGCGCCATCACCCCCGCCACCAAGGCGCTGATCGTCAACTCGCCGCACAACCCGACCGGCACGGTGTTCACCGAGGCCGAGCTGGCGGCGATCGCCCGCATCGCAGTCGAGGCCGACCTGCTGGTGATCTCCGACGAGGTCTACGAACACCTGGTGTTCTCCGGCCGGACCCATCGGCCGCTGGCCGGATTCGACGGGATGGCGCAGCGCACCGTCACGATCTCCAGTGCGGCCAAGATGTTCAACTGCACCGGCTGGAAGATCGGCTGGGCCTGCGGGCCGGCGGAGCTGCTGGCCGGGGTGCGGGCCGCCAAGCAGTACCTGAGCTACGTCGGCGGGGCGCCGTTCCAGCCGGCGGTGGCACTGGCCCTGGACACCGAGGACGCCTGGGTGGCAGCACTGCGCGCGAGCATGCAGGCCCGCCGCGACCGGTTGGCCGACGGGCTGCGGCGGGTCGGGTTCGAGGTGCACGACAGTTTCGGCACGTATTTCCTGTGCGCCGATCCGCGCCCGCTGGGTTACGACGACAGCACCGCGTTCTGCGCCGAACTTCCGCACCGCGCCGGGGTGGCAGCCATTCCGCTGTCGGCGTTCTGCGTCCCGACGGCCGAAGCCCCAGCGTCGGAGGTCTGGAACCACTTGGTGCGCTTCACTTTTGTCAAACCCGAGGCCACCATCGACGAGGCGCTGCGGCGACTGGAAACCCTGCGCGGGGCGACTACTCGGCCTTGACACCGTCGCCCATGACCCGCTGACGCAGCCGCTCGGTGGCGGTCTGCAACACCAGCTTGCTGGCGCGGCGGACCAGGAACTGCGGGATCGGCCCGGTGGGTTCGACGGTGATGTCGAAGCGCACCCGGGTGCTGTCCGGCGATTCCCGGGTCAGGGTGTACTCGACGTGCTGGGCGCTCTGCTGCGCGGTCGACTTGGCGTCCCAGACCACCCAGTCCGGGCCCCAGTGGTATTCCAGAATCTCCTTGTCCACCAAGCCCAGCACCTTGATGGTGGCGCGCACGTGATGGGGGCGGCCGTCTTCGTAGCAGTCGAGGACTTCCATGCGCTTGTGCACCGGCGACCAGGACGCCACTTGGGACACATCGGCGAGCGCGTCGAGGATCTTCTCCGGCGGCGCGTCGATCACAATTTCCCGCGATGCTCGAACAGCCATTACCTCAACCCTAGACCGCTGGTCCGGGCGAATTCGAGGTGTGGAGTCAGGCGCCCTTTTTGACGTCGAGCACCTGCTTGCGCAGGCCGTCGGTGGCGGTCTTCATGCCGCCCTTGAGGGTGTTCTTGAGCAGGAACCCCGGGATCGGGATCGACGGGTCGACGGCCATGTCGAAACGCACCTTGGTCTTGGCGCCGTCGGCGGTCAGGGTGTACTTGGCGTCCTGGGCCTTGAGCTGACCGGCCGAGACCAGCGTCCAGCCGACACTGTCTGCCGCCCAGGTGTATTCGATCACCTGCTCATCGGTCAGGCCGGCGGCCTTGATCCGGGTGCGAACCCGGCGCGGGCGCCCGTCGTCGTAGCTGTCGAGCACCTCGGCACTCTGGTACTGCGGCGACCAGGACGGGAGGGCTTCGACGTCGGCGAGGACGTCGAGGATCTCCTCCGGGCTCGCTTCGATGACGACTTCGCGGGAATCCTTGACTGCCATGGCTGGCACGATAGCCACGCGCGCGGGGCTGCGCGGGGATTTGCTCCGGACCGTATCGTGTCGCCGCGCCGGCGGCAGTGGCACGATGGACGTCATGCATGTGACTGCCCGGATCGCCGCGCCGCTGTTCACCGTCGCGGCTGTGCTGGCCGTCGCGCCCGTAGCCCACGCCGACGACGCCAGCTACCTGGCGCAGGTCAACGCGGCCCCGGTGGCGATCCCGGTCGCCGATCGGGTGAAGGTGACCTCGGGGCACTACATCTGCGCCCAATTGCGGATGTACGGCCACACCGGCACCTACCGGTCCGGCATCTCCCCCGGCGACCTGGTGCGCCAACTGACCAACACCTTCTACTACAGCCCCGAGGCCGCCGACGTTCAGATCGCCGCGGCGCAGTCCGAGCTCTGCCCGGAGACGTTGCGGCCGTGAGCAGACGTCGTCATCTGATCGCCGCGCTCGGCCTTGCCGCCGGCGCCCTCGCCTTCAGCAGCCCTGCACTGGCCGACCCGGACTACACCGGATATTTCCGGGACCTTCGCTACAACGGCATTCCGGTTTTGGATGTCGACGCGGCGGCCCGCGAGGGGCTCTACATCTGTGACCGGTACCGAAACGGCGCCACGTTCGATCAAGTCGGCAACTACTTGGTGGGCGGCGGGATTTCGGTGGAGAGCAGTGGCGTGATCATGGCAGTTGCGGTTCGCAACCTGTGTCCCGATCAGAAGCCGAACGTCGACCATCAGGCCGGCATGTAGCCAAGCTCTTGGTTGATCAGCCGGCCAGGGTGAATCCGGCGCCCGGACCGCCCTTGGCGTTGACGTCGTCGACGATCGCAGCGAACAACACGACGGCCGACCCCGGCTGCGCCAGCGGCGCCACCGGTACGGCGGCGTCACCGACCATGCCGACGATCAGATCGTCGACGGTGACCGGCGCCCCGTCATCGCCCGGCAGCCACCACTCGTTGCCCTCGGCGTCCACCGCGGCGGATTCGCCGTCCCAGCAGTTGACGCCGGTGGCACGGCCGAGCTTGCAGGCCTGCTGCAGGTGCTCGGGATCGGGGTCGACGCCCTTGATCGCGAAGCCTTCGTAGTTGCGGATGCCCGCGGCCTTCTCTTGATCGAATTCGATCACCGCGTAGCCCAAGCCATCATCGGTGGCCACCACCGTGCCCACGACGCCCTCGTCTTCGGCGCCGTCGGCGACCACCGGTGAGTCCACACCTCCGCATTGTGCGGCGGTGAAGCCGATCAGCCGGTCGGCGGAGTCGTAGCCGATGGCGGTCAGCGTGCAGAGCCTGTCACCGTTGAGGAAGATCCCGGCGCCGCCGCCGAGCAGGATCTTGTCGCTGGCCGTGGCGGTGGCCGGCAACGCGCAGGACGCGATCACGGCGGCAGCGGCCACGATGGCCGTCCGTTGCGGGGATCCGGGGCGCACAGGCGCCAAGTCTATGGGCAGTGGGGCCGGCCTCCCTTGAGGCGCGGTCGTCTCGCCGCGGCCCACCGACGCCCGCGGCTACGCAGTCAGGGTCGGACGGTCAGCACCGCCGGCGGCGGCAGGACGTCCACACCGGCTGCTTTCATATCGGCGAGGGTCAGCGGCGATCTGCTGCCGTCGTCGAGCGCCGCGGCCTTGCAGCAGCGGGACTGCGTCCGCTGGCGTCGACGCCGGGCAGAAGCGGCGAAATGCGAGCTACCCGCGGGCGGCCGCTGCCCGCTTGGCTGCCTCGACCAGGTCCGAGGCGGCAATACCCGCGTCCACGTAGAGATCGCTGGCAGCGTTGGGCATCTCCCCACCGAGATGTTCCGCGGCGTCGAAGAACTCGTTCGCTTTGGACAGGCGCCCCGCGGTGACCACGGCGTCACAGTTCCGCTGTCCGGCCATCAGGACCTCCTCGCCGAGCGCAGCTGCGCGTTGAACCAGGTCCACGTCCCCGCGACGGTCAGGCCCTGCTTCGACACGTCATCGTGGGTCACGCGACGTGTTCAGTAACTCATTA
This sequence comes from Mycobacterium zoologicum, assembly GCF_020181635.2. Classification (NCBI taxonomy): domain Bacteria; kingdom Bacillati; phylum Actinomycetota; class Actinomycetes; order Mycobacteriales; family Mycobacteriaceae; genus Mycobacterium; species Mycobacterium zoologicum. The sequence continues at coordinate 73,398 of NZ_JAYJJS010000021.1, forward strand.
CGTTCAATAAAAATGAACATGCCGCTACGACAAATCCCTGCACTGCCTCGGCCGCATCCCTCGACTGGGGAGGGCCACGACTCAGAAAGTAACTTACTGAAACAATGTTACAGTAGATTCATGCACCCTGGCGGTGTCGACCGCGTACTCGCCCTGCCGGCCGACGAGGCGGTCGAGCAGCTCGTTCACCTCCGTGAGAGCCAGTGGTTCGAGCGCAAGTCGGGGCGCATCAGCCCCAGGGACCTGGCCGTCCCCTTGGTCGCGATGGCCAACGCCGAAGGCGGCTACGTCGTCGTCGGAATCCACGACGGCGCCGTAGACGGAGTTCGCGAAGGCCGTCTCAACGCGCTGCACCAGACGGCTCACGACTTCACTGTGCCGGTGGTCCGCTGCTCAGTGAACGAACTCACGAGCCGCGACGGCCACGTGCTGCTCGTAATCCGCGTCGATCCTGGCGAGCAGGTCCACGAGACCACCAAGGGTGATGTCTACCTGCGGGTTGGCGATGAGTCGCGACGACTGGGCTATGCCCAGCGTCGAGAGCTTGAGTACGACCGCGGCAGCGCTCCTTTCGACGGCACCGCTGTTGACGCCGATATCGCCGACCTCGATCGCGCACAAGTCGTCGCTTATCAAGCATCCATCGGGGCAGCCACCCCCGAAGGCATGCTCGCGGCCCGTGACCTCCTCACCCGCGACGGCCGGGTCACGGTCGCTGGGTGGTTGCTCTTCGCAAAGCGACCACAATCACTGTTTCCGAGTGCGCTAGCGCGGGTGCTGCGCTACGCCGACACTGACCGCGGTACCGGCGCGGCGATGACGTTGTACGAAGGCGGGGACGTCCGCTGCGAAGGCTCCATCCCAGAACAAATCGCGAGCGCGGCCAAGCTCATCGAAGAGTGGATCCCCAAGGTTCAGGCCCTCGCACCAAGCGGCCGTTTCGAGCCCCGACCGATCATCCCGCGCGACGTCTGGCTTGAGGGACTCGTCAATGCCGTACTCCACCGGTCCTACTCGATCGCAGGGGATCACGTCCGAGTGGAGATCTTCCCGAATCGAATCGAAATCGAAAATCCAGGCCGCTTCCCAGGCCTCGCCGATCCGTCCAAGCCACTGTCGATCAGCCGCTACGCTCGCAATCCGCGGATCGTCCGAGTCTGCTCTGACCTTGGCATCGCACGAGAGCTCGGCGAAGGCATCAAGCGCATATTCGGGGAGATGCGAGCCCTCGGGCTTACCGACCCGATCTACTCACAGGGCAGCGGATCGGTTCGGCTTGTGCTGTCGTCTGCCGACGCACTGCCCGAGGATGTCCGAGCAAGCTTGTCCAGTGCGGCGCGGAAGGTGCTTGACGTCCTCCGCCTGGAGGGACGCCCTATGAGCACCGGACAGGTGGCCGAGTTGGCCGGGATCGCTCGACCGACCGCGTCTCGCCACCTACAGGCACTCCGCAAGCTCGAGCTCGTGGCTTGGGATGGCCAGGGGCCCAAGGACCCCCGCGCGTCGTGGTCCCTGCGCTGATCTACTGCAACACCAATGTTTCAGTAGATTGTTGCAGCTCGCTCAGGCCATCGCCACCGCGCCGATCGACGTCCCGGGTGGGCAAATCCTTCACCACGGGTGAAAGATTCTCCAGGCTGATCCGCGCTTGGCTTCGTCAGCTACGGTTCCACGATCTTGTCGGCAATCCAGCGACGAACCCTGCGCGCATTCGCCGAGCACGCCCACATGCAGCGCGCGCACCTCATCCTGTTCGATGACGGCAGCAAGCGCCCTGTTCGAAAGCCCGGCGATTGCCCGATAGCTGAAAGTCAGGCCTCGGCATCGGAACTGAGTGGCCAGGGCCGGGATCGAACCGGCGACCTTCCGCTTTTCAGGCGGACGAGATAGCCACTGACCTGCGGTTTATCTGCGTCTATGAGTCGTAAGCGCCGCATTGAGCAGGGCTGACGTACTCAAGCTGTCCGGCGAACGGACATAAACCGGACACGGTGCTTGCACTCCCGACCAGGGATGCCCCGACGGCCCGCCACTTCGTGATGCGCGCCCGGGGCTCCCGGGGAGCAGGCACCGGATGCCCAGAATCACCGGATCGACCCGCGGGCACAACGACGACGGCGGCGCGGTCCACCGCTTGGCCAACCACCACCCGAACGGCCAGCCGGAACACGGCCGGAGCCGCGGACGCCGGGAAGCCGCGAGCGCCCGAGGCCGCCAGGCCGCAGGGCGCGACAGTCGGCCGGGAGGCGGGAGCGGCGTAGGCCGCGTTCCGGCTGGGACTCCCGGGCTTGTTATATGTCCCAAAAGTGTCCGCGGCACGGCCGAGTCCGGTGACGACACCGACTGGTCGGCCGCCGATGCTCTAAGGCTGAGGTTCCCGAGCGCTGAGATGGTCGCCTCGGCCTCAGCGCTATTCGAGCCGGCAGCACCGTGGGCGCACGGCAGAGACCGACTCGGTGTAGAACCGGAATCCGGGCGGTTCCGGATCACGGTCGGCCCTGGCGTGGTGCGCTTGAGCTGGACGAACCCGGTTCGCGCCGAAAAATCATCCGAGCGCGAGGTCGGTCGGCACCGGTTCGATGTGGCGGTCGAGGAAGACCGCATCAAGTCCAGTCGCGACGAAGCTGACTCCGCTGGCCGTTCCATCACCGAGTGGTCCCGCAAGTCGCGTGCTGCGATGTGCCGCGCCTTCGCCGAACTCGACTACACGCCGTTGGTGGAATCCGGTCGGGTGCCGGCGATGGTGACGCTGACCTACCCCGGCGACTGGGAATGCGTTGCTCCCGACGGAGCCGCCGTCAAGCGACACATGGTGTTGTGGCGCAAACGATTTCATCGGGAATACGGCGAGCCGGCCCGCTACATCTGGAAGCTGGAGTTTCAACGGCGCGGCGCACCACACATCCATCTGTGGATGGCACCGCCGATGTCACCGGGCCGATCGGGTCGCGGCTTCGCCCAATGGCTGTCCGACACGTGGGCGCAGGTCGTCGCCCACCCAGACCTGGAACAGAAGGCCCGACATCGGCTGGCCGGCACCGCCATCGACGTGCGCAACGGCCTGAAAGCCTGCGACCCGAAACGGCTGGCCATCTACTTCACTAAGCATTCGTCGCCAAACGTGGACGGCAACAAGGAATACCAGCACGTCGTGCCCGAACTGTGGCGACGGCCTGGGCGGGGTCCCGGCCGATTCTGGGGCGTGTACGGACTCAAGAAGGCCATCGCCGTCGTGGAGGTCGTGCAGGATGCGTATCTGATCGCACGCCGGATCGTGCGGCGCTGGTCGCGTAACCAGGCGGTGTACGGCGACTCGACCGAACGATTCCCCGCCGCCGTGGTGCCGCGCACCGCGGTTCGCCTGGTCCCACGCATTGACCGCGACACCGGCGCGGTGAAGCACCGACGGGTCCGGCGACGACGAACACTCTGCAGCCAAGGCGGACTGGCAGGCGGCTACGCACTGGTCAACGATGGGCCAGGGTTCGCCGCCCAACTCGCCCGCGCAATCGCGTCCGCATAGAGCAGTACGCTCCGAACCGTGCTTCTGGCTTACATCGACGAGTCGTACGACAAGGTCGAGTACTGGCTCACCGCGCTCGTCGTGCCTGCTGACAACGCTCTCCAGCTCCAGAACGACCTTGACGCAGTCGTTTCGGACGCGGCGAGGAGTTATGGCGTTTCTCCCGATGCCGAGCTTCACGGAAGCCATATCCGCGGCGGGAAAGGCGACTGGGCAGGCATGAAGGAGATGATCCGTGCCCGGATCAAGGTTTACTCCGACGCGCTCGAAGCCATCGCAGCCTGCGACGGGCTGGAGTTGGCGTTTCGCGGAATCGACATACCGAAGCACAAGGCACGGTACGGGCCGGCGGCGTGGCATCCCCACCGAGTGGCGCTCGACTTCCTGTGTCAGTCGCTGAACGGTATGGCGTCGGGGAAGAGCACTCACTTCCTAGCCATCGCCGACGAGATCGATCAAGCGGACACCTTGCGCGCCAGCTACTGGCGCTTCCAGCGGCTGGGAACGCTCAGCCCATACACCGCCAAAATCGACCGGGGCGTGGATGCGCTCCACTTCGCGCCGTCGAAGCACAGTCGTCTGCTCCAGGCCGCTGACCTGGTGTCGTACCTCAACTTCAGAATGCGCCGCTCTGGCATCACCAATCCGCTGGCACGGCAGGCCGACGCGGACTTGGCGCAAATCATCGCACCACAGAGATGCGCGTGGAACCTTTGGCCGTAGATGCACAACAGCCCCGCCTGGGGCGGGGCTGCGGCTCACAGAATCCTTTCGGAGTTCCGGCTCCCATCATACGGGACCTGCTGGCGTACACAACCGCCGTGACATGGCTGCCTGCAGGGCAGCAAGCGTCTATGCAGGTCAAACCGAGTGGCCAGGGCCGGGATCGAACCGGGCAATCTCCGGCGACGTAGTGTTCCGCGAGATCTAGGCGGCAACGCGTTCCGTCGCAGCGAAAAGCGGGACCGAAACACCAACGCAGGAATACCTGATCCGGCACACGCTCGAATCGTCCTTGGATCGACTCACCCGTACCTCACATGCCGGCGACTTCGTCCTTAAGGTGGAATCCTGTTGGCCGCCTATGGGGTGCGACGCCCCGCCAAGGGCACCCACGCCAACGCCGTCGCCACGCACGTCACCGCCGGGCATCTCGCTCAGGTGGCGGGCAACGCAAGCGATCACTTTGTTGCGTAAGGCTTGGGGTACGTGTGAACGCAGCGCGAGCCTCCCTTCGTCGAACGGCTCGCACCAAATTAGGATCGGATCATCGGTCTAGGTACGCCACCGATGAGGAGACACCAAGGTGACGGTGCGTTAAGTGACGCATCCTGGGTTGCGACGGAAGCGAGGTCGTGCATGCGCCCACGGGGGAACGGAGTGCTGCCGGCGGATGACCGCGATACCCTGGCGCACAGTTCCAAGCCAACATCGGTTCTGTCACCTAAGCGGCCCGTTGACGATAAGGCAGGCTTGGCTGATCTATTTCCGTACTACGCCGGATTTTCCTACAAGTGGGCCAAGCAACGGTTCGACGAATTCGATCTGCCCGCCAATGCGCTAGTGCTTGACCCCTGGAATGGAAGTGGCACAAGCTTAGTTGCTGCACAGGCGACCGGCATAGCGTCGGTCGGGGTCGATTTGAATCCCGTCGCTTGCGCTGTCGCTCGGCTAAAGGTTGAAGGTCTCGGTGCGTCGATTCCGGTTGTCAAGCCACCTCAATCAGTCCCTACCCTCGCCGATCACGAACCCTTGCTGGCCTGGTTTAGTCCAAGAGCGGCTGAAAGACTTCGTTCGTGGGCAGACGCTAGGCCGCAGCCGCAGGGGAGTCTGTCGACAATCGTCGTTAAGGTCAGCTTATTCCGTGTTGCGCGGTGTTTGACGAAGCGCTTTGAAGGAAGCAACCCAACCTGGGTCCGAATCAGCAGGGGATGTGATGAATGTGTCGATGTCGCCCCCGCGGTCATCGACGAGCTCATGATCGAGGCCCAGGTCGGCATCACTTCGCGCCTCCTTGAATATCACGGGGCGACGACACCAAGCTCAGTCGTGATGGCCAGTTCAAAACATCTTCCGCTAGCATCGGCATCAGTCGATGCGATCCTTACATCACCCCCATATCTGACGAGGATTGACTACGGAGTCGCCTATTCACGTGAGCTCGCCGTGCTTGGTATCCAGGTGGGTCGTGACCGGTCGATGCACTCTCGTGCTCTTCGAGAGCAACTCATGGGTACCACGCTCATCAGGCGTTCGGCAATGCGCGAACTCAGCGTCGCGGCGACCGCAAACGACTTGCTCAAGCGAGTGGCTGATCACCCGAGTAAGGCCTCAGGTGGTTACTACCTCAAGCAGATCCGGCAGTATCTGCAGGACTTGACTCAAAGTCTCGATGAGCTCACCCGAGTGGCGAAATCAGGCGCGTTGATGACACTTGTTGTGCAGGATTCCTACTATAAGGATGTCCCGATTCCACTAGCGGCCATCTGTGTAGAAGAAGCCCAGGCCCGGGGCTGGTTACTCGTTGGGGAGCCCGCGGAACGTGACGTTAAGCGACATCTGACACAATTGAACACCGCGGCGCGCGCCTACATAAAAGGCAAGGTCGCCGAATCAGAAATTACATTGAGGAGTCCATGATGCGGCCCGCCGACTCAACTGATGAATTGATAAATGCGGTAGATTCCAAGATCACCGCTGTGCGAACGTCAAATCTGGATCTCTCAATGAATGAGCTCGCCGACATGTATGAGGCAGGCGAGTTAGTCATCGATCCCGATTTTCAGCGGATGTTCAGATGGACAGACGGGGCGCAGTCCCGGTTCATCGAATCGCTGATTCTAGAATTACCAGTTCCGCCCATCTTTCTCATTGAGAGGGAAGACCGCGTCTACGAATTAATTGATGGTCTGCAGAGAATTTCCTCCTATCTGCACTTCAGAGGCGTGTTGAAGATTGATGGCGAACTCCTAGATCCGCTCGTTCTTCAGGATTGCGACATAGTGCCCGAATTGAATGGACTAATATTCCGAAATCTCCCACGAGCTCTCGATATCAAACTCAAGAGAAGCTATATTCGAGCAGAGATCCTTCGCAAAGAGAGCGATCCTAGGCTCAGATACTACATGTTCAAGAGGCTCAACACCGGCGGGGAGATTCTTTCCGAACAAGAGGTACGGAACGCGACGATCAGACTGCTCTCATCGGACTTCAACAACTTTGTTATTGAGCTCAGCGGAAATAGCGAGTTCAAGCACTCCATCAATATAATATCCGATGCACAGCGTAAGCGAAAATTTGACCAGGAACTAGTGCTGAGGTTCTTTTCATACAAGAATAACTTCGAAAATTACTCACACGACGTTAGCGATTTCATGACAGACTATATGGAGTCCGTGTCTGATCCGGAATTGGGTCAGCGCTTTGACTACCAAAGTGAGCGGTCAGTTTTCGAGAAAACGTTTTCCATTCTTCGAAAGATAGCTGATGAGCTTCAGATTGAGTCGAAAATATTTGGCACCATTGGACCGTCGGGTGAACCGCGGGGACAATTTTCCGTCTATCACTATGAAGGAATAACGTTGGGCTTACAGCCCGTGTTAGGCCTCATCGATCCTGATGATGATCAGCAAATCCAACGTCTAGCTAAGGCCGTAAAATCAGGTAAGGCCGATCCCCTGTTTTTGGATAATACCGGTGCAGGTAAGAACTATTCCGCGCCAATGCGGGCAAGGGTCTCTTACTTCGAACAGAAGTTCAGGTCCGCAATTGAGCACGCTTGATGACGTTAGAACCCAGCTCGAAGAAGATCTTGCCTGGCGCGCTGACGAGATTCGTCACCTCCGAAATGCTCTCCTGGGAGAGCTTAGGACGGTGGACTGGCCGGCCCACGCGCTTAGGGCAATCCTCGTTCTTCAATACGCCCATTTGGAAGGCTTCGCGCGAAATGCATTTGCGATCTACCTAAAGACAGTTAACGACCTTAGGCTTAATGCTACCGAATTGCATCAGAATTTGTTCGCCACTGCACTAACACGGGAATTCGACGCCATTCGTCGCGGCCTTCGAGACGACGCAGAGAGCGAAGATGGAAGGCTTATGCGACGCGCTAGATCGCAGGTCGATTTTGTTGAGAAACTGCGTCGCTTAAATCATGAGCCGCTTGTTTTGGATGTGGACTCCTCGGTGTCCATGGAGATGAACTTCGGCGCGGATGTATTTCGTCGTACTCTTTATCGCCTCGGTATCCCTGAAACGCAGGTGCATAAGACCTATTATACTTCTTTAGAGTTCATTAGGCGGATGCGGAATGACGTCGCTCACGGCATGCGTAAAGAGCGGATCGAACCTGGGGAATTTGAAGCGCATCAACGCAAAGGGGAAGAGTTCATGAGTGAACTTACCCGGCTAGTTACAACGGCGGTGAACTCGGAAATGTATCGAGTGAGTGCCTAGTTACGTCGAGAAGCTTAGATATTTGAGAGGTTTAGCGGCTCTTCCGGTCATGCCGCCGCAACCCTCCCTCGGGACAGCGGCGAGCGCCTGCGGCATACCAGTGCGCTGCCACGCCGTGCCTCCTGCCTTCGGGTTTGGCCAGTGCCACACCACGTCCGAACGAACTACAGCGGCACAACGCCGATGAACGCGGTCGCTTACGATGGTCCGCCGCGACAGTTTCGGCTGAGCCGGCATCCCTCACCGGAACGCTCGCCACACGAGACCGGAACACCGGCTCTAAACAGCCGTAATTTTTACCGCCACGCGACGGCCGTAGTTGCGGTGGGGGTGCACCGCAACTGCACCAGGATCACTCTCGCCGCATCTCGCTGCCGACGCTGTTACGGTGCTGAATGTGCATCTGGAATCAGGCGGTGATGTTCCGGGAGTCATTAACCAGCGCGACGAATACGTGCTGACCAAAGATTGGCCCAGAGAACACGAGCGACTATGCCTGCTTGAAGAAACCGTCGATGCGCTGAGTATTACCGCTATTCGGGCCGCCGGACTCAGCCCGGGCTCTCGTTGCCTAGAGATCGGAGGAGCAATGATCAGAACCTGTGGATGACCCTCGGTGGGGCGGCATGAAAGTGGGCG
>NZ_JAYJJS010000022.1:0-75916 GCF_020181635.2 Mycobacterium zoologicum
CGATCGCCAGCGCGACGAAGTCGGGCGCAGCGGGTCGACGCCATCAGGCACAGCGGCGATCGCCAGCGCGACGAAGTCGGGCGCAGCGGGTCGACGCCATCAGGCACAGCGAGGACTACCGTCGGCACCATGCCCAACCATGAGCTGGTGACCGGCGACGCCGTCGTCCTCGACATCGCGATCGCACAGCTGCCGGCGCGCGCGGTCAGCGCGCTGATCGACATCGCGGTGGTGGGGGTGGCCTACATCGCCACGATGGTGCTGTGGGCGATGACCCTGGGCCACTTCGATGACTCCCTCACCGGCGCGATCGCGATCATCTTCGCGGTGCTGCTGCTGGTCGGCTATCCGGTCGCCATGGAGGCCACCACCCGCGGCCGTTCGCTGGGAAAGATGGCAATGGGGCTGCGAGTGGTCTCTGACGACGGTGGCCCGGAACGATTCCGCCAGGCCCTGGTTCGGGCGCTGGCCGCGGTGGTGGAGATCTGGACGCTGACCGGCAGCCCCGCGGTGATCTGCAGCCTACTGTCGCCACGCGGTAAGCGGCTGGGGGACATCTTCGCCGGCACGGTGGTGATCAGCGAGCGTGGACCCGCCCTCGCGCCGCCGCCGCAGATGCCGCCGGGGTTGGCCTGGTGGGCATCGGCATTGCAACTGTCTGGCCTGCGCGCCGAATCCGCTGAGGTGGCAAGGCAATTCCTGAGCCGCGCGGCGCAGCTCGACCCGCACACCCGCCAGATGATGGCCTACCGGATCTCCGGCGAGGTGCTGGCGCATGTCTCGCCGCCGCCTCCGCCGGATGCCCCACCGGAGCTGGTGCTGGCCGCGGTACTCGCCGAGCGGCACCGACGTGAGCTGGCCCGGCTACAGACCAGAGATCCGTATAACCCCGGCCCGCCCATTGCGTATCGATAGTTCTCGATATATCGTCAACGTATCGGTAGCGACGTGCGTTGCTGTTTTCGAGAACGAGAGGTACCCCATGAACACCCCCTTTACAGAGCACCCCGGACATCCCGGCGGTTTCGGATTCGGCCCGGCACGCCGGCAGGCCCGGCGCGAGTTCCGCCGGCAGTTGCGCGATCACGCGGTCGGCGAACACTGCGCCCCCTTCGGCTTCGGCCCGGGATCCGGTCCCGACTTCCGGCATGGTTTCGGCCCCGGCTTCGGCCCGGGTTTCGGCCCCGACTTCGGCGGTCCCGGTTTCGGATTCGGCCCGGGCGGCCACCGCGGCCATCGGCGGGGCAATCGCAGCAGACGCGGTGACGTGCGGCTAGGCATCCTGGCGCTGCTGAACGAGCGCCCGATGCACGGCTACGAGATCATCCACCAGATCGCCGAGCGCAGCCAGGGGCTGTGGCGGCCCAGCCCCGGATCGGTCTACCCGACCCTGCAGATGCTGGTCGACGAGGGATTGATCACCGGCAGCGAAACCGACGGCAAGAAACGTCTTTTCGATCTGACCGAGGACGGTCGCACGGCCGCCCAGGAGATCGAGGTCCCGCCCTGGGAGGCGATCGCCGACGGCGCCGACCCCGGACAGGTCAGTCTGCGCGCCGCGATCGGCCAGCTGTTCGGCGCGGTGGCACAAGCCGGTCAGGCCGCCACCCCGGAGCAGCAACAGCGCGTCGTCGACATCGTCAACCGCGCCCGCAAGGAGATCTACGGCATTCTCGGCGAAACCGACTAGTGCGATTTCGGCGCGATAACGCCCGCTCAGCGGCGATTATCGCGCCGAAATCGCCGGTAACGGTCAGCAGTTCCGTAGCACCCGTCGCATCGCGGTCTTCTCGTTGGACGACACCCACAGTCCGTAAACGGTTTTGACCTCGACCTGACGGGCGACGAAATCGCATTCGAACGCGGCGTTCGCCGGCAGCCAGCCGGCGGCGTCGCGGAAGGCCTTGTCGAAGTTGGCCTGTGCGCCGGTGGCCAGCAGGTTCCGTGGATCGTTGGCGAAGTCACGACGGCGGGCGTCGTCCCAGGATTGCGCGCCCTTGTACCAGGCGTCGGCCAGCGCCACCACGTGATCAATCTGCACCGTCTCGGAAGTCTCTGGGCCACGGACGAATTCGATGGTCTCACCGGAGTACGGGTCGTGCAGGACGCCGCGCTGCACCAGGCAGGTGCCCCGGCGCAGTTCGACCTGCGTGAGGTCTCGACGCAGGATGTCGTCGCGGGTGTTGCACCCGTTGTGGCCGAACTCGACGTCGACGTCGTCGCTCCAGCGTTCACCGAACCGGTACCGCTTGAAGTCCTGCAGGCGATCCCATCCTTTGACCGGCAGCGCGTCGAGCTTGCGGCGGGCGGCGTCGTAACCCGGGTCCAGCGGCGCGGTCGGAGTCCAGGCTGGAGTTGGGCCTTCGGATCGCTGGGGCCGGTTATTCCACCAGGCCCAGCCGAGGAACGCCGCAACGATCAGCACGATCACCCCGGAGCCCCGCAGCGATCGCATTCAGGGCAGCTCGACCCAGTCCAGGGTGCGCTGCACTGCTTTTCGCCATCCGGCATGACCTGCGGCGCGCTGGTCATCGGACCAGTTCGGCGTCCAGCGCTTGTGTTCCCGCCAGTTGGCGCGAAGGTCCTCGGGGTCCTTCCAGAACCCGACGCCCAGCCCGGCCGCGTATGCCGCACCCAGCGCGGTGGTTTCGGCCACCACCGGCTTGACCACGTCGACACCGAGTACGTCGGCCTGGATCTGCATGCACAGATCATTGGCGGTGATACCGCCATCGACCTTCAAAACCCCCAGGTGCACACCGGAATCGGCTTCCATGGCTTCTGCCACGTCACGACTCTGATAGCAGATCGCCTCCAGCGTGGCCCGGGCCAGATGCGCGTTGGTGTTGAAGCGAGACAGTCCGACGATCGCGCCGCGGGCATCCGAACGCCAGTACGGCGCAAATAAACCCGAGAAAGCCGGGACGAAGTACATCCCGCCGTTGTCGGAGACCTGGCGGGCCAGCGTCTCGACCTGCGTGGCGCCGCTGATGATGCCCAACTGATCACGCAACCACTGCACCGCCGAACCGGTGACCGCGATCGAACCCTCCAGCGCGTAGACCGGCTTGGCGTCACCGAACTGGTAGCACACCGTGGTCAACAGCCCGTTGTCGGAGCGAACGATCTGTTCTCCGGTGTTGAGCAGCAAGAAGTTTCCGGTGCCGTAGGTGTTCTTGGCCTCGCCCGCAGACAGGCAGACCTGGCCCACCATCGCGCTCTGCTGATCACCCAGGATTCCGGCGATGGGCACCTCACCGCGCAGCGGCCCGGTGCTCGCGGTGACCACGTGCCGGCGGCGCATCGAGGACGAGGTGATGCGCGGCAGCATCACCCGCGGGATCGAGAACAGCGCCAAAAGCTCGTCGTCCCAGTCCAGGGTCTCCAGGTTCATCAGCATGGTCCGGCTGGCGTTGGTGACGTCGGTCAGGTGCACGCCGCCGCGCGGGCCGCCGGTGAGGTTCCACAGCACCCAGCTATCGCAGGTGCCGAACAGGGCGTCGCCGCGCTCCGCGTCGGCGCGCACCCCGTCGACGTTGTCGAGGATCCACTGCAGCTTGCCGCCGGAGAAATAGGTGGCCGGCGGCAGGCCCGCCTTGCGCCGGATCACCTCACCGTGCCCGTCGCGCTCGAGGGCGGCGGCGATGGCGTCGGTGCGGGTGTCCTGCCAGACGATCGCGTTGTGGTACGGCTGGCCGGTCTTGCGGTTCCACACCACGGTGGTCTCCCGCTGGTTGGCGATGCCCAGCGCGGCCAGATCGGAGGCCTGCAGTTTCGCGGTGTTGAGCGCCGAGACCAGCACGGCCGCGGTGTGGTTCCACAGCTCGAACGGGTCATGCTCCACCCAGCCGGCCCGCGGGAGAATCTGCTCATGTTCCAGCTGATGACGGCCGACTTCGGTGCCGTCGTGGTCGAAGATGAGGCAACGGGTGCTGGTGGTTCCCTGGTCGATTGACGCGACGAAATCGGCCAAGTCTGACTCCTGTCCGTAACCGATGCGGCCTGCAGCGTTGCTGCAGGTCCATCATGTCCCACCCGATCCGTGCAGGACGCGCAACTGGATAGTTAGACATTCTTGTGAAGCCATCAGACAGCGTTTATGCGGTAGATCGCATATTTGCATGTGTCACCGGTACATCTCGTAATGGTGAACAAACGGTGTCGGCTGGTTGACCGGCCCGACGTGAATCGGAGGAGCTATGGACGTCGTTCTCGGCGTGGCTTTTGAGTCAAGCGCACCCGCCACCATCCACACCGTGCTGGTCGGCGGTACGAACGGCGACGGAATCATCCTCGACGAGCGCACCGTCGACGTGCCGGGCGACTCCGATTCTCTGGGTGCCGATTTCGCGGCCGTCGATGCCGCGATCGCGGCCATCCTGCAGGCCCGCGACGACGCCGGCACCGCTGGGCACCACGTGGTGTCGACCGGGGTGACCGTGACCGACCCGATCGACGCCGATGCGCTGGCGTCGAGACTGGCGGCAAGCGGTCTCGGTGACCTCAGCGATATCGCGTTCATCTCACCGTCGTTGGCGGCGGCGAGCCTGGCCTGCAAGATGGGCCGGGCCACCAGCTGCGACACCATCGGGCTGCTGTCGGTGGACATGGCCGACGTTACGCTGGCCATGGTCGACTGCGGCGACGGCTCCGTCACCCGGATCTTCCGCCAGCCGCTGCACGACGGCGAGGCCACCGCTGCGGTGGACGCCGTCGCCGCGCGGCTGGGCGCCGACCAGACAAGCCCGGGCGACCTCGTTCTGGTCTGCACCGGCGTGGACGCCGCCGCCGCGATCAGGCCGCGGCTGGAGGCGTCGGTCCCGCAGGTGGTGAGCGCTCCGCGCGACCCCCAGGCGGCGCTGGCCCACGGCGCGGCGCTGGCCACCGCCCGGCTGACCGAAGCCGCCCAGTCGTCGACGGCGGCCCTGGCCTACACCCAGGAGGCCGACTCCGGCGCGTTCACTCCCGGGTATTACGACATCCCCGGCGCGGGGGCCGACGACCTGGCCTACAGCGCCGTTCCTGACGAGCAGGACGACGCGGCCACCGAGATCTTGTTCACCATGCCCCAGCCGGCTCGGCGCCCGCTGCTGGTGGCGGGTGCGGTGCTGGCATCGACGGCGTTTGCCGCGGCGTCGGCGCTGATGGTCTCGTTGGCCCTGGACATAACTCCCAACCTGATCTCGCTGCGGCCAGATTTCGGCCGGGCCCTTGCCCTTCCGTTCTCGGCACCGAGCCTGCAGGTTCCGGCCGGGCAGCCTGACGCCCAAGCGCACCCGCTGCTGGGTCAAACCCCGACCGATTCGCTGCCGCCGGTGAACCTCCCGCCGGTTGCCATGCCGCCGGGGCTCAACCTGCCGGCGCCGGCACCACTGGACGTCCCGGCGGCGCCGGACATGCGGGCGTCGCTGCCCGCCGCCGTGCCGGTTGCCGCACCGGTACTCGCCCCGGCACCGGTGGTCGGACCGCAGTTGCCGTCGCTGCTTCCCGCGCTGCGTCCGCACCCGATTCACCAGACCGGCAGCCTGCCGGATCTGTCGTTCTTACTGAGGATTCCGGCAACCAAGCCCGCCCCGCCCGCCACGATGCCCCATTCGCCGGTGGTCAAGCCCCAGCCCCCGGTCGAGGTTCCGACACCGCCGGTGGTCAAGCCCCAGCCCCCCGTCGAGGTTCCGACACCGCCGGTGGTCAAGCCCCAGCCTCCCGTGGTCAAGCCGATACCGCCGGTGGTCAAGCCCCAGCCCCCGATCGTGGTTCCGACACCACCGGCGATCAAGCCTCAACCCCCCGTGGTCAAGCCGATCCCACCGGTGATCAAGCCACTGCCCCCCGTGGTTAAACCGGCTCCGCCGGTGGTCAAGCCCGATCTGCCCGTGGTCAACCCGACTCCGCCGGTGGTCAAGCCCGATCTGCCGGCGTTCAACCCGAGCCCACCGGTGGTGAAGCTCCCTGACCCGCCGGCCGTCAACCCCAGCCCGGGTATTCAGCTGCCGAATCTGCCTATCCAGCTGCCGAATTCCGGTCCGCCGGCCGGGCTTCCCGCACCCCAGGCACCCGTGATGCCCGCACCCAAGGCGCCGGCATTGCCCGCCATGCCTTCACTGCCCGCATTCCAGGCACCCAAGGCGCCGGCCATGCCGGCCGCGCCGGCCATGCCCGCACTGCCTTCGATGCCCGCTCCCAGTGCTCCGTCGATGCCCAAGTTCGGCGGCGGAGGGCTGTTCGGCGGCGGGGGCAACCCGGGCGGAGGGCTCTTCGGCGGGGGCAACCCGGGCGGCGGCCTCTTCGGCGGCGGCAACCCGGGCGGCGGCCTCTTCGGCGGCGGCAGCCACGGCGGCGGCCTCTTCGGCGGCGGTGGCGGCCTGTTTGGTGGCGGCGGCGGTGGCGGCCTGTTCGGCGGTGGCGGAGGCGGCGGCCTGTTCGGCAAGTGATCCGGTCCCACACCAGTGGCGTAGGTTGGCGACCATGGCCTCAGAGTTGATGGATTGGGACAGCATCTACCGCGGGGAGGGAGCCTTCGAGGGGCCGCCCCCGTGGAATCTCGGTGAGCCGCAGCCGGAGTTGGCGGCGCTGATCGCGGCCGGCAAGGTCGGCGGCGAGGTGCTCGACGCCGGTTGTGGCGTAGCCGAACTGTCGCTGACCCTGGCTGCGCAGGGGATCACGGTGGTCGGCTTGGACCTGAGCCCCACGGCCGTCGCCGCAGCCACACAGGCCGCCCAGGATCGCGGACTGAGCACCGCGACCTTCTATCAGGCCGACATCACCTCGTTCGACGACTACCCGCCTGGTTCCGAGGGCCGATTCACCACGATCGTCGACTCGACTCTGTTCCACTCACTGCCGATCGAGGGCCGCGACGGCTACCTGCGGTCGGTGCACAAGGCTGCGGCCCCGGGAGCGACCTACTTCGTGCTGGTGTTCGCCAAGGGAGCGTTCCCAGCAGACGGCGAGGACGGGCCGAAACCGGTTGACGAAGAAGAACTTCGGGCCGCGGTCGGCCGATACTGGACGATCGACGAGGTCCGGCCGGCGTTCATCCACGCGCGGATGCCGGCGATACCGGACGCACCGGAACTGCCGTTCGACCTGGACGAGGAGGGGCGGACCAAACTGCCGGCCTTCTTGCTGACCGCGCACAAGGCGTAGGTATCTGGTCTTAGAACTCACCTCACGGCCAGTGACACCCCGAAGTCGCCGGCCTGGTCGGTCCACCATCGCCGGCGATGCAGTCCGGCGGCGGCCAATTCCTCGACCACCTGCTCGGCCCGGAACTTGCAGGACACCTCGGTCAGCATCTTCTCGCCGTCGGCGAAGTCGACGGTCATGCCCAGT
Organism: Mycobacterium zoologicum; assembly: GCF_020181635.2. Taxonomy (NCBI): domain Bacteria; kingdom Bacillati; phylum Actinomycetota; class Actinomycetes; order Mycobacteriales; family Mycobacteriaceae; genus Mycobacterium; species Mycobacterium zoologicum. The sequence goes on from NZ_JAYJJS010000022.1 coordinate 7,333, forward strand.
TCGCCGATGACGACGTGCTGATCGCCCCGCGCCCGCAGCCACATCTCCATGCGCTGCTCGCCGGCGTTCCAGCGCGCGACGTGAGTGAATGCGTCCGGGTCGAAGTCGGCATCGAGCTCACGATTCACCACCGCGAGTACGTTGCGGTTGAATGCCGCCGTCACCCCCGCTGCGTCGTCGTAAGCGCGCACCAGTCGCCCGGCGTCCTTGACCAGATCGGTGCCCAGCAACAGGTGATCGCCGTCGCGCATCACAGCGGCCAGCGCCGCCAGGAACGCCGCCCGCGGCGCGGCGGTCAGGTTGCCGATCGTGGAGCCCAGGAAAACAAACAGTCGCCTTCCGCCAGAGGGGATTTCGGCCAGGTGGTGCTCGAAATCACCGCAGACGGCTTGCACCTGCACCCCGGGATAGTCGCGGGAGATCGCCGCCCCCGCCGTCTCCAGCACCCCGGCGTCGACATCGAACGGGATGAACCGACGCAGCGTTCCGGCGTCACGCAGTGCGTTCAGCAGCATCCGGGTCTTGGCCGAGGTACCGCTGCCCAACTCGACCAGGGTGTCCGCACCCGACAGCGACGCCACCTCCCCGGAGTGGGCGCGCAGGATGTCCGCTTCGGTGCGGGTGGGATAGTACTCGGGCAGTCGGGTGATCTGATCGAACAGTTCGCTGCCGACGTCATCGTAGAACCATTTGGGGGGTAACGCCTTCGGTTGTTGACGCAGGCCGTGGAGCACGTCGGCACGCAAGGCGCTCAACGCGGCGTCGGCGGCCAGATGATTGGCTATTGAGACGCTCATCGGACCCGGTCCAGCGCGCTGACGCGGACCTCGCCGCCGTGTACATCCACCAGGTGCCGGTCGGGGATGTCGACCCAGCGCGGGTCATCGTCGTAGGGTTCACTGGCCAGCACCACTCCGTCTGCTCCGTGCAGCATAGACAAGGTGTCCCCCCAGGTCGTTGCCAACAGCCGGGAGCCGTTGGCGGCCAGTACGTTCAGGCGCGCAGCGGGATCCGCGGCACCGATCTCGACAACCGTCTCGCCCAGCGATTCCGCGCCGCGGGCGAAGACAGACGCGGCCAGTATCGCGCTGTCACAGACGGATTCCGCTCCGGCGCAGGTGGGCAAGACCGCGGTGTTCACCACTCCGTTGTGGGACAACAGCCAAGCACCGTCGGTGAAGGGCGCCGTCGCCGATGCCTCGATCGGCATGCCGACGGTAGCCGAGCGCACCGCGGCCACCACGCAGTGACTGCTCAGCACCGGCGCCACCGAGGCGAAAGACGAATCACCCCACAACGGGCCAGCACTGCGCCACCGCCGCGGCGGGTCACCCCCAAAATCGTCGAAAAACCCTGCGCCCCAACCGTCGGCGTTGATCAGCCCGTGCCGCTGACGGCGCGGCGCATAGGACTGCACCAAGAGACCGTTTGGTGGCTCCAATATCAACGCGGCCAAAGACCGCGGCGCGCCCAACCAGGCCAGGTGCCGGCACATCAGACGTCCCAGGCCAATCGGACACCGGCGAATATCTGCCGCCGGTAGGGGTGGTCCCAATTACGGAAGCTGGGCCGCAGTATCTCGCCCGCGACCGCCCACGATCCGCCGCGCAGCACCCGGTAGTCGCCGCCGAAGAACGGCTCCGAATACCGTTGGTAGATCATCGGGGCAAAACCCGGCCACGGCCGCAAGGGCGAACTCGTCCACTCCCAGACGTCGCCGAGCATCTGCTCGACGCGAAAGGCCGACGCCCCGGCCGGGTAGGCCCCCACCGGCGCCGGACGCAGCGCGGCACCACCGAGATTCGCCAACTCGGCAGTAGGCTCGCGACCGCCCCAGGGGTAGCGGCGACGCAGGCCGGTCGCTGGATCCCAGGCACAGGCCTTCTCCCATTCGATCTCGGTGGGTAACCGCGCGCCCGCCCAGCGTGCGTAGGCCTGCGCCTCGAAGTAGCTGATGTGCTGGACCGGCTCGTCGTCGAGCAGGTCTTCGTTGCGGCCGAACCGGATTCGCGACGTGTGGTCAGGATTCCAGAACTGGGGCGCACTGAGCCCGGCCGCCACCGCGTGTTTCCAGCCGCGTTCGGTCCACCACGTGGGCTGCCGATAGCCGCCGTCGTCGATGAACTCCCGCCACTCGCGGTTGGTCACCGGTACCCGGCCGATCCGGAACGCCGGCACGTCGACGCGATGCGCGGGCCGTTCGTTGTCCAGCGCGTAAGGCTCATCGGTCACATCGACGCCGAGCACGAATTCACCTCCCGGCACCAGCGCCGAGGTGCCGGCCAGGCCGGGCCGCCCTGCGGGCAGCGACGTACCCCGGCCGAGCAGCGGCGCACCGGTGCGCAGGTTGAGTGCCTGCAGCATGGTCTCGTCATGCTGGTGTTCGTGGCTGAGCACCAGCGCATGCTCGAAGCCGGCCTCATCTGGCAGCCCTTCCAGCGCATCAAATACCTTGGATCGGACTGTGGCGCAATACTTCCGGGCCTCATCGGGCGCCAACAGCGGCAGGCTGACGCGGCTGGCCCGCGAGTGGGTGAATGCGTCGTAGAGGCCCTCGACGTCCGCCGGCAACAACCCCGGACGCGCCGGGTTCCCGCCCCGCAGCAGCCACAGTTCCTCCTGCTGACCGATGTGCGCCAGGTCCCACACCAGCGGGCTCATCAGCGGGTCGTACTGGCGGTGCAGCTCCGCGTCGTCGAAGTCGACCAGGGCCAGCGTGCGGTCCCGGGCCCGGGTCAACGCGCGCGCCAGCGTCTCGGCGGTGCTCACCAATGCCTCCGCGCCAGCCGGGCCACCGTCTCAGCGACGCCGGTGGCGACCACCTCCTCGGACACCTCGTCGGCCGGGCACCGGCCCCGCTCGACCATCGCGACCAGCCGGGCCATTCCGTCCCGCAACGACGCCGGGGCCCGATCTGCCACCAGACCCAGGCACCGCCGGGCGGCCGTGTGTAGGCGCGGGTCGGCCAGGCCGATCCGGGCGGCCATATCCCAGGCGGTCGCAACGGATTCGACAGCCTCGGCGGCACCATCGGCCGCCGCCGGATCGTCGAGCAGGGTCGCCAGGGTGTACACGATCGCCGGCCACAGCGTGTCGTCCACGCTGTCGAGGTAGCGGATCTCCAGCCAGCCGCGCGGGCGCACCGGCGGGAACAGCGTGGTCAGGTGGTAGTCGAGGTCGTCGACATCGGCGCGACGCCCGCCCAACAGCACCCGCCCGTCAGCCCAGTCCGCGAACGGCACGTAGCGGGTGACGGGAATGGCCTCCGGGGCGTGCACCAGCATGACCGGCGCCTTCAACGTATACCGCGCCCAGTCGGCTGCCGGGTCGGTGCCGTCCAGGCCCAGCACCGGGCCGCAGCGCGCCGAGTCCAGCCTGCTCCACACCCGCTGGCGGGTGGAGCGCCAGCCGGAGAACTCACCGCCCAGCATCGGCGAGTTCGCCGTGATCGCGACCATCGTCGGGCCGAGCGCGTGCGCCAGTCGCACCCGGTCCGCCCAGCCCGATCGTGGACCGGCATCCACGTTGAGCTGAACCGACGCCGTCGCCGTCATCATCGCCGCGCCTGCGGTACCGGTATGGCTGGCGGCGAAGAACCGCTCCATGGCCGCGTAGCGCTCACCGGGGTTGATCCGCTGCGTGGGCCGCAACGGGTCAGCGCCGAGGGCAACCAGGCCCAGGCCCGCGGCGGCGAACGCCGAACGCAGCACCGCCTGGTCGGCGGCCATCGCCTCGATGGCGGCCGCCGCACCGGCCAGCGGCGGACTGGACAACTCCACCGCCCCGCCGGGTTCGACGGTGACCGCGCTGCCGCCGGGCAGCGCCGGCAGCGACTGCAGCACCCGGCTGATCTCGGCCCAGCCGGGACGCCGGTACGGGTCCGCCGGGTCGAAGCAGTGCGCCTCGATCTCCAGGCCCACCCGGCCCAGCGGCGCATCAGTAAGACACCGCTCGGCGAGGTAGTCCGCGGCCTCGGCGGCGGACAGTTCCACGAGGCAGGCCTGATCGGAGCGACCCAGTCGCATCTGCCCGACGCTACCGGAGGCCGCCGACAACCGGGCCGGCGATTACTGGCCCAGGGTGTTCTGCATCGCCCCGGCCAGCACATTCACCGCTGGACCGGCGTTTCCGGACTGGCAGACCTTGGCCTGCAACAGCACATTGGACCGCAACCGGGTCTGGTTGAAGCAGCGCCGGTCGGTGTCGGCTTCCTGCTTGACCCAGGCCGCATCGGCAGCCGCAGCAGGCCCACCGTCGAACGTCCAGACCTGGGTGATGCCGTTGTCCAGGTGCATGGCGGTGGTGCGGCCCGAGCAGCCCACGGTCCGGTCGGTGATCCGGTGGAACGCCCGGCCGGCGGCCGCCTCGGTGGCGAACACCCCCACCGCCTGTTTGACGAAGTGGCTCTGGTCGGTGGCCGAGGTCTGGGCCACCGCGCTGTTGAACGACGCCAGGTCGGGGTCGTTGAAGACTTCGGGCAGGCCGATGTCGGCCCAGTTGTTGCAGACCGGGTCGTCGACGCCGAACGACTGAACGGGCACGCCGGACACGGACTCCCACCCCATCGGGGCGCCGACGATATTGCCGACCGATCCCTTGGCCAACACCGCGTAGGACACCACGCCCGGATCCGACGGGCGCGCGGAAGCGACCACCGGCATCGCCAGCCCCAGGCAGCCCGCCATCAGCATCAGCGCGAACCGCACGCTAGACCTTCGCTACGACGGTGAAGTCCACGTTGCCGCGGGTGGCCCGCGAATACGGGCACACCTCGTGGGCCTCGGCCATCAGGTCGTCGGCAACGGCCTGCGACAGCCCCGGCAGGTGACCGGTGATGGTGCCGGTGAGACCGAACTGCTCGGTGGCCAGGTCCTTACCCAGGGCGGCCTCGACCGTCACGTTCGTGGCGTCGTCGAGCATGACGGCCGAGCGGCGCGCCACCAGTCGCAGCGCGCCGAGGAAGCAGGCGGCGTAGCCCGCGGAGAACAACTCCTCGGGGTTTGTGCCGTCACCCGTGCCACCCAGCTCGCGCGGCGGGCGGGTGTCCAGGTCGATGCGACCGGATGCCGAACGGACGTGGCCGTCCCGGCCGCCACCGGTCGCGGTGGAATCGGCGGCGAAGACGACTTTGATGGTCATGGGTCGATCATGCCAGGCCGGCAAGCTGCCCGTCAGGCAAGATTGGCCCGCACTCCGTCCTCCACGGCACGGCCGAGATCCTTGTCGACGCTGTGCCAGTAGGCGAACACCCGGGACAGCACCGGCTCGGTGACGCCGGCAGAGACGTGGCCGATGATGTTGTCGGCCAGACGTTTCCGCTGATCGGCGTCGAGGACGTCACGAACCAGGGTTCCGGCCTGGCCGAAGTCGTCGTCGGCTTCACGCAGGGTGTAGGCGGCGCGGACCATGTCCCCGTCGGTGTGCCAGCGGACCTCGGCGGCGCGGGCCGGGTCGGCTTTGGGGCCGCCCATCGAGTTCGGCGCGTACACCGGGTCGCTCGCCGGCCGGAACCGCATGGCGCCGTCCTTGGAATAGCTGTGCACGTCGACTTTGGGCGCGTTGACCGGCAGTTGGCTGTAGTTCGTCCCGATCCGGGCCCGGTGTGCGTCGGCGTAGGAGAATCCGCGCGCCAGCAGCATCTTGTCCGGGCTCAACCCGGTCCCGGGCACCATGTTGTTGGGCTGGAACGCGGCCTGCTCGATCTCGCTGTGATAGTCGCTGACGTTGCGGTCCAGCCTCAGCGTGCCGACATCGATCAGCGGGTAGTCGGCGTGCGGCCACACTTTGGTGAGGTCGAACGGGTTGTACCGGTAGGTCTTCGCCTCCTCGAACGGCATGATCTGCATCTTGAGCGTCCAGCTCGGAAATTCGCCGCGCTCGATCGCCTCATACAGGTCCCGCTGGTGGTAGTCGCCGTCGGTGCCGGCCAGCCGGTCGGCCTCGGCCTGGGTGAGGAACTCGACGCCCTGGTCACTGATGAAGTGGTACTTGACCCAGAAGATCTCACCGGCGGCGTTGATCCAGCTGTAGGTATGACTGGAGTAGCCGTTCATATGACGCCAGCTCTTCGGAATGCCCCGATCCCCCATCAACCAGGTGACCTGGTGCGCCGACTCCGGCGTGAGACTCCAGAAGTCCCACTGCATGTTGTTGTCACGCAGGTTGCTGGCCGCGCGGCGCTTCTGGGAGCGGATGAAGTGCTGGAACTTCAGCGGGTCGCGCATGAAGAAGACCGGGGTGTTGTTCCCGACCATGTCGAAGTTGCCCTCGGAGGTGTAGAACTTCGTCGCGAAGCCGCGAGGGTCTCGCCAGGTGTCCGGACTGCCCCGCTCACCCGCGACGGTCGAGAACCGCGTCAGAGTCTCGGTCTTGACGCCCGGCTGGAATACCGCCGCCCTGGTGTAGGCGCTGACATCCGCGGTGACCTCGAAGTGCCCGAATGCGCCGCCGCCCTTGGCATGCGGCTGACGTTCCGGGGTGCGCTCCCGGTTGAACATCGCCATCTGCTCGATCAGGTAGTGGTCCTGCAGCAGGATCGGCCCATCGGGGCCGACCGTCAGCGATTCGCCGTCGCTGGGTGCGGGAATGCCGAAATCGGTGGTGGTGTGGCGTTCAGACATCCGGGCCTCCTAGCGGTGCGGCGGGGACGGGGGCGGTCCGCCCGGGCCACCCGGGCCGTTGCCGGGTCCGGCAGGCCGGAAGCCCGGCCAGCCCGGACCGGAATCGGGCGCCATCGGCGACGGACCGCCATGCATCATGCATGGCCCGTGGGGGTTTCCGCGCCCACCACCGTCGCTGAGATACGCACCGGTGCAGAAGATCACCGCGCCGACGAAAACGGTGCCGGCGACGATCACGACCCACGCCGCGGCCTGGTAGAGCCGGTTCGGTTTGGCCGGTGGTGGTGGAGGAGCAGGAACAGTGGGGGCTGGTGACTCGCTCATATCGTCCCATCATGCCCCACAACGACGCCGGCCGCCGCCCTTCTCCGAGGGCGGCGGCCTGGTGCCGGCGGCCGGAACGGGGTCAGCGGCCGGGGGTGCGCGCCGGGGGCTGGGTGATCGAAGGCGGCACCTCGTCGGGACCGGGACCGTCCGGCCAGCCCGGGCCGTCCGGACCGCCGCGCATCATCGGGCCCGGACCGTGGTGATGACCCGGGTGGAACATCGCGCCGTGATGGGGTCCGTGATGTCCGTGGTGGCAGTGGCCGCGCATTCCGCCGCTGGCCCAGACGCCGGCGACGAACACCGACGACACGATGAAGACGGCGCCGGCGACGATCGCGACCCAGGCGGTGAGCCGGTAGAGCCAGTACGGCTTGGGCTCGCCCATCGGTGCGGTGACTGTGGTTTCAGGTGTTTCGCTCATGGTTGACATCCTGCGGGGCGAAACACCGGGCGTCGCTAGGTGTTGACTATGCGTCAGCTATGAGCGTGCGGCCTGATCAGGGGCTGACGCCGGACGCTCCCACCCCGGTGGCGCCGTTGCCGCCCGGGGCGCCGTCACCGCCGATGCCCAGGTTGCCGCCCTCACCCCCGTTGCCGCCGTTGCCCCCGGCGCCGGTGGGGTTGTCCGCACCGCGACCGCCGTTGCCGCCGTTGCCGCCGGGCCCGTACGGGGGGTTTCCCTGGGCGCCGTCGGCTGCGGTGACGGTGCCGTCGCCGTTGGCACCGGCCTTACCACCGGCGCCCCCGAGGCTGGATTCGCCGCCGTCGCCGCCGTCCCCACCGGCACCCGAAGCACCGCCCGAGCCGGCCGCACCCACCACACCGGCTGCGCCGTCGCCGCCGTTGCCGCCCAGCGCCCCGTCGCCGCCGGTACCGCCCGCACCCCCGGCACCGCCGGCACCCAGCGCTGTGCCGCCGGCGCCGCCTCGACCCCCGTTGCCCCCGGTCCCGGCTGCCCGCGCATCGGTGCCATTGTCGCCCGCCCCGTCAGCGATCCCCGAGACTCCGTTCGCGCCATTGGTTCCCGCCTCGGCATCGGCCCCGTCGCCTCCGTCACCTGCTGCGCCGCCGTTGCCGTAGGTGCCGCCGTTTCCGCCGTTTCCGCCTGCTCCCCCATCGGTTCCGGGCGGGGCAGCCGGGTCGGCGGACGCGTCGTAGCCATGCCCGCCGGTGCCGCCGTTGCCGACCGGACCTACCGGAACGCCACCGGCCTGGCCGCCGGCCCCGGAAGTGCCGGTCCCGGGCGCACCGCCGACGCCCGCCGCGCCACCGGCACCGCCGGCGCCCGCTGCCGTGTCACCGCCGTCTCCGCCCGCGCCTCCGGTCGGGTGGGCGGCGTCGCCGCTGCCACCGTCACCGCCGTCGCCGGGTGTACCGCCGGTGCCGCCGGTACCACCGGCGCCGCCAGTGCCGTTCACGCCGGCGCCGCCCGTCCCGCCGGCGGCCACCCCGCCGCCGGCGCCGCCCGCTCCGCCGGTGCCGCCCCGACCGCCGCTGCCGGCGTTGCCACCGTCCTGGCCTCGCCCGCCGGGGGCGGTGGTGTTCGCGCCGTCTGCGCCGGCCCCGCCGTTGCCGCCGGTTCCGCCGACGCCGCCCGTCCCGCCGGTGCCACCGTTGCCGGCGATCGACCCGCCCAGGCCCCCGGCCCCGCCGGCGCCGCCGGTGGCGCCGATCGAGCCGGTCTGCCCGGCCCCGCCCACACCGGTGGCGGGGCCGCCGTCAGATCCCGGTCCGCCGCTGCCACCGGTTCCGCCGTTGCCGCCGTTGCCGTGGTCGCCGCCGTTGCCGCCTGCGCCGCCGGACCCACCGACGGTGTTCACGGTGGTGGAGTTGTAGCCGGTGCCGCCATCGCCGCCGTTGCCGCCGACAGGTGAGGCGCCGTGCGCGCCGTCCGTGCCGTCGGCTCCGGACCCGGCCCTCCCGCCGGAGCCGGCCGCGCCACCGCCCCCACCGTCACCGGCCGCGCCGGAATCCCCACCGTTCCCGCCGGTTCCGCCGGTCGGAGTCGTCGCATCACCGGCGGCGCCGGTGCCACCGTCGCCGCCTGATCCGGCCTTGCCGCCGGCACCCCCGGCACCCCCGTCACCGTTGGCGCCGGGCGCACCGAACAACCACCCGTCTGCTCCGCCGGCACCGCCCCGGCCACCCTTCGCGCCGGCCCCTCCGTCGCCGCCTGATCCGCCGTTCCCGCCCACGCCGGCGTCGACGCCGATCTGCCCAGCTATTCCGGCGCCTCCGGTGCCGCCGGTACCCCCGTCGCCGCCCAGACCGCCCCTGCCGCCGGTTCCGCCGGACCCGAAGGTGATGCCGCCGTTGCCGCCGGCACCGCCGTTGCCCGCTACGCCGCCGGCGGTGCCGTCCCCGCCGATGCCGCCCGCCGCCAGGGCCGCATCACCGGCGGTGCCGGTCGCGCCGTTTCCGCCACGCCCGCCGTTGCCGCCGTTGCCGGCCCCGCCCATGGCGAGCCAGTCCTGCAGGGGATTGCTGGAGCTGCTGCCGCCGTCACCGCCGTTACCGCCGGCTCCGCCGTTGAAGGTGAGGATGCCGTTGCCTCCGGCACCACCATCGCCGCCGTTGCCCCACATCTCGCCGCCGAAGCCGCCCTTGCCGCCGTCCGCGCCCGGGCCGCCGTCGCCGCCGTTGCCGCCGTTGCCGATCCCACCGGTGCCGCCGCCGTTGCCACCGGCCACGCCGGGGATGTCGGAGTTCCACCCGTTGCCGCCGTCGCCGAAGATCAGGCCACCCATCTCGCCGTCGGGGTTGCTCGCCGACGTGCCGTCGGCGCCGTCGCAGATCAGGCCGCAGCCACTGGTGAGCGCGAGCGCGGTCACCCAGGAAAACCACTCGTTGATCTGGTCGTTGACCTGCGAACCGAACGGGCTGTGGATCCAGTCTTCGAGCACGGCATGCACCGGCAGGTAGATGTAGGTCTGCCAGGCCTCGGCGAACCAGCCACCGAACGCCGACGCCGGGCCGGGCTCCGCTGCGGCGCTGAAATAGTCCGGCATCCAGTCGAACTCGTCGGCGCGGGCCGGCGCGGTGACGACCGGGGACACCGCTTGAGCCATGCCGAACGCCAGGAACGCGCTCACCCCGGGCAGCCCACCCCGGCGCTTGCCGATGCGCTGCCTAACGGCCATCTCCGATGCCCCTCGCGTCTGGTCCGCCCGAGTTGGGGTGTGCCGCCGTCCTGTCCTTGCCGTTCCTCGCCGTTCCCTGCCGTCCAGAACCACTTCCGCAGCGCGGTATGTGCTTCTTGCCTGCCGCTCAGCGTACGTACCGGCGGAGCGGAATCCACCAAAATGCACCGACAGGGTTAAACGCGCAGTTCAGGAGAATGAGACACCAGGCGATACAAGCCCAGCCGGCACCCGCGACCAGCCGGAGGGCCCCGGAGATTCTAGGGAGACCCTGTATCGCAGCCGTGTGTTTCTGTTCAGCTGAGCGACCAGGGCTTGTACGGGTTGACCGCGAACTGGATCACCCGGTAGGGAGCGCGGTCCCGTGGCTGGGTGTTCCACTGACTGACGAACACTCGCAGTTCGTCGAGGGTGGATCCGGGTGAGATGTAGCCGCCGTAGGGCTGGGCCAGCCGGTTGTCATACGGCGACGGCAGGGCCTCCACGGGCTCCGGGGGGTCGGGCCATTCGGCGTGCTGCACCACCGTGGTCACCGGCGCGGTGCCCAGGCCGGTCGGCTCGTAGGCCACCCGCACCTCCATGTTGCCGGTGGTGCCGTTGAAGTAGGACAGCACCGGTTTGCCGTCGACCTGGCGCAGGCTGAGCTCGCCGATCTGGTCGTTCCACAGCGGTGTGGGCTTGTGTCCCCAACCCGCTCCGGCCGCCCAGCCCTGCCAGGCCGACCGGTCGGTGAACTTGGCCGGGGTGACCCGGTAGAGCGTCACCGGGGAGCTGCGGTCGAAGTTGTTGGTGACCAGGTACACCCAGCCGGTGACCGAGTCCGGCGTCGGGATCGGATCGTAGTAGCCGCTGATCTGGGACTGACCGGAGTCCTGGTAGGACGCCGCCCGGACCGACCCCGGAACTGTCTGCCAACCCGGTTGTGCCGCATCGGCTTTCACTAGACGCGATGCCTGGGGCACCAGCATCTTGGCGGTGGTGACCATCAGATAGTTGGTCCGGTTGATCGAGACGATCCCGGCCGGCAGCTGCGTACAGCCGGCCGGTGCCGGGTCGGCCAGCAACGGCTTGTCCACCCCGAGCACCCCGGTGTAGCGCACCCCGTCGGAGTCGTCGACCGAGTCCAAGTCGACCCGCAACGCGATCGGCGAATACCAGCCGCCGTATCCGACGCCCTGGCCGGCGAAGCTGTCCCCGCAGATCTGCAGGACCGCGCTGGGGAATTCCATGAACTCGCACAGATCGGTGGCACCGATACCGTAATCGCCGGTGAGCGTTCCGGTTCCGGCACTGGGCCCGATCCGGACCACCTGACCTTCGGCCAGCGGCCACAGCACCGGACGAGGGATGGGCGCGGGCGGGTCGGCGTGCACCGTCCAGGCCGGGGTCAGCAGCAGCGCCGAGGCAGCCAACAACCGGCGCAGGCTCACCCGCGGATCATCCCGCAGCCAGCAGCTCGGCGATCTGAATCGTGTTGAGCGCGGCGCCCTTACGCAGGTTGTCCCCGGAGACGAACAGCGCGAGGCCGCGCCCGTCCGGGGCCCCGGGGTCGACCCGGATCCGGCCCACCAGGGAGTCGTCGGCGCCGGCGGCGGCCAGCGGGGTGGGCACGTCGACCAGGGTCACTCCCGGTGCGCCACGCAGCAACTCGGTGGCGCGCTCCGGTGAGAGGGGCCGGGCGAATTCGGCGTTGATCGACAGCGAGTGGCCGGTGAACACCGGCACCCGAACACAGGTGCCACTCACCAAAAGCTCTGGTACGCCGAGGATCTTGCGGCTCTCATACCGCAGCTTCTGGTCTTCGTCGGTCTCGCCGGAGCCGTCGTCGACCAGTGAACCGGCCAGCGCCACCACGTTGAAGGCGATCGGCGCGACGTATTTGTTGGGCGCCGGAAAATCGACTGCTGAACCGGAGTGCACCAGTCCTTCGGCGCCGTCGGAGACCGCCCGCACCTGCTCGGCCAGCTCCTGCACACCGGCCAGCCCGCTGCCGGACACCGCCTGGTAGGTCGAGACGATCAGCCTGGTCAGGCCGGCCTCGTCGTGCAGCGGCTTGAGCACCGGCATCGCGGCCATGGTGGTGCAGTTCGGGTTGGCGATGATCCCCTTGGGCAACTTGGTATTCCGCACATCGCGATCGAAGTTGACCTCCGAGACCACCAGTGGCACGTCCGGGTCTTTGCGCCACGCCGAGGAGTTGTCGATCACAGTGGCACCGGCGGCGGCGAACCGCGGTGCCTGCACCTTCGACATGGTCGCGCCCGCGGAGAACAGCGCGATGTCCAGGCCGGCCGGGTCGGCGGTCTCGGCGTCCTCGACCTCGATCTCGGCGCCGCGGAACGGCAATTTGCGCCCGGCCGATCGCGACGAGGCGAAGAACCGTATCTCGTCCGCGGGGAAGTCACGCTCTTCGAGCAGGGTGCGCATCACCTGGCCGACCTGGCCGGTGGCACCGATTACGCCGATGGAAACCATGTCAGCGCCCCGTCCCGCCGTATACGGTGGCTTCCTCGTCGCTGCCGAGGTTGAACGCCTCGTGCAGGGAGCGCACCGCCTTGTCCAGGTCGGTTTCGTGCACCAGCACCGAGATCCGGATCTCCGAGGTGGAGATCAGGTCGATGTTGACGCCGTTGTCGGCCAGCGTCTCGCAGAAGGTGGCCGTGACACCGGGGTGGCTGCGCATCCCGGCACCGATCAGCGACACCTTGCCGACCTTGTCGTCGTAGAGGACCTCGGTGAATCCGATCTCGCCCTTCAGCGACTCGAGCTTGGCCACCGCGGCGGGCCCGCTGTCGTGCGGGCAGGTGAAGGTGATGTCGGTCTTGCCGCCCTCGACCTTGGAGACGTTCTGCAACACCATGTCGATGTTGATGTCGGCGTCGGCGACCGCCCGGAAGATCTTGGCCGCGTAGCCGGGCAGGTCGGGGATGCCGACCACGGTCACCTTGGCTTCACTCTTGTCGTGGGCGACTCCGGTCAGGAGGGCGTCTTCCATGGGGATGTCCTTGATCGATCCGGAAACGATGGTGCCGGGCTTGTCCGAGTACGACGACCGGACGTGAATGGGCAGGTGGTAGCGGCGGGCGTACTCCACGCAGCGCAGCATCAGCACCTTGGCGCCGCACGCGGCCAGCTCGAGCATCTCCTCGAAGGACACGGTGTCCAGCTTGCGGGCATTGGGCACGATGCGCGGGTCGGCACTGTAGATGCCGTCGACGTCGGTGTAGATCTCGCAGACGTCGGCGTTCAGCGCCGCGGCCAGCGCCACCGCGGTGGTGTCGGAGCCGCCACGGCCCAGCGTGGTGACGTCCTTGGTGTCCTGACTGACGCCCTGGAAGCCGGCCACCAGCACCACCTGGTCCTCGCCGAGCGCGGCCTGCAGCCGGCCCGGGGTGACGTCGATGATCTTGGCCTTGCCGTGCACGCCGGTGGTGATCACCCCGGCCTGCGACCCGGTGAACGAGCGGGCCTGACAGCCCAGCTCCTCGACGGCCATCGCCACCAGGGCGTTGGAGATCCGCTCCCCGGCGGTGAGCAGCATGTCCAGCTCGCGGGCCGGCGGGGACGAGCAGACCTGTTGAGCCAGGTCCAGCAGGTCATCGGTGGTGTCGCCCATCGCCGAGCAGACCACGACGACGTCGTCGCCGGCCTTCTTGGACTCGACGATGCGCTCGGCGACGCGGCGGACCCGCTCGGCGTCAGCTACCGAGGATCCGCCGTATTTCTGCACGACGAGCGCCACTTTTCGTCCCTTCCGTGGGTGGGCCCGTCCCAGGATAGGGGAAGCTGCTGGGAGGGCGTAAACTGCACGATGTGCAGCGGGTGCTCCTTCTCGGACGCCGCGGCGGGGCCTGATCCAGACCGGCCTCCCGTCGCGGGTGTTCGCGATGCGCCGGTCTGAAGTCCATCCGAGAACCCCGGAGCAATCACCGTGACCAGTAATTCCCCTGACGCATTCCGCTCGGGCCGCGGCATCACCAAGCCCGCCGGCCCACCCAACCCCGGCCAGCCCGTCTGGAACCCCCAGCGCGGCTCGGCCATGCCCGTCAACCGCTACCGCAGCTTCGCCGAAGAGGTGGAGCCCGTCACCGTCAAAGACCGCACCTGGCCGGACACCGTGATCGACCGCGCCCCGCTGTGGTGCGCGGTGGACCTGCGCGACGGCAACCAGGCGCTGATCGACCCTATGAGCCCGGCCCGCAAGCGCCGGATGTTCGACCTGCTGGTGACCATGGGCTACAAGGAGATCGAGGTCGGGTTCCCCTCGGCCAGCCAGACCGACTTCGACTTCGTCCGCGACATCATCGAGGGCGGCGCGGTGCCCGACGACGTGACCCTGCAGGTGCTGACGCAGTGCCGCGACGAGCTGATCGAGCGCACCTTCGAAGCCTGCGCGGGCGCCAAGAACGTGATCGTGCACTTCTACAACTCCACCTCGATCCTGCAGCGCCGGGTGGTGTTCCGCGCCGACCAGGCCGCGGTGCAGGCCATCGCGGTGGCCGGGGCGCGCAAGTGCCTCGAGGAGCAGGCCAAGTACCCGGGCACCCGGTGGCGCTACGAGTACTCGCCGGAGTCCTACACCGGAACCGAACTCGAGTACGCCAAGGCGGTCTGCGACGCGGTGGCCGATGTGATCGAGCCGACGCCGGACAACCCGATCATCTTCAACCTGCCGGCCACCGTGGAGATGGCCACCCCGAACGTCTACGCCGACTCGATCGAGTGGATGAGCCGCAACCTCGCCCGCCGCGACTCGGTGATCCTGAGCCTGCACCCGCACAACGACCGCGGGACCGCGGTGGCCGCCGCCGAACTGGGCTTTCAGGCCGGCGCGGACCGGATCGAGGGCTGCCTGTTCGGCAACGGCGAACGCACTGGCAACGTCTGCCTGGTGACGCTGGGGCTGAACATGTTCTCCCGCGGCGTGGACCCGCAGATCGACTTCTCCGACATCGACGAGATCCGTCGCACCGTCGAGTACTGCAACCAGCTCAACGTGCCCGAGCGGCACCCCTATGGCGGCGATCTGGTCTACACCGCGTTCTCCGGCAGCCACCAGGACGCCATCAACAAGGGCCTGGACCAGATGAAGATCGACGCGGACGAAGCCGACTCCGATGTCGATGACATGCTCTGGCAGGTCCCCTATCTGCCGATCGACCCGCGCGACGTGGGCCGCACCTACGAGGCGGTGATCCGGGTCAACTCGCAGTCCGGCAAGGGCGGCGTCGCGTATGTGATGAAGACCGATCACGGGCTGGTGCTGCCGCGCCGGCTGCAGATCGAGTTCTCCAAGGTGATCCAGCAGCTCACCGATGGTGAGGGCGGCGAGGTCACCCCGAAACAGATGTGGGATGCGTTCGCCGAGGAGTACCTGAACCCGATCCGGCCGCTGGAGCGCATGCACCAGAAGCTGATCGCCGCCGAGACCGACGACGGCACCGACCGCATCGAGGCCACGGTCTTGGTCGACGGGGTCGAGACCGAGATCAGCGGTTCCGGCAACGGGCCGCTGGCGGCGTTCGTCGACGCGCTGAGCCGTGTCGGGTTCCAGGTGCACGTGCTGGACTACTCCGAGCACGCGATGAGCGCCGGCGAGGAAGCACAGGCCGCGGCGTACGTGGAGGCGCAGATCGGCGACCGGACAGTGTGGGGCGTGGGCACGGCGCCGTCGATCACCACCGCGTCGCTGCGGGCGGTGGTCTCGGCGGTGAACCGAGCGGCCCGCGCGTAGCCCGCGGGCACATGCGCCCGCAACTGGGGGGTTGTACTCAGTTTGATATCAGTGAATACTAATTCGCATCGTCTTGGGTCAGACGTCCGGCGAGACAAATCGGGGGCACTGTGAACATTCGCCAGATCGCACTCCTGCCAGCCATGTTCCTCGGCGCTGCCCTTGGCGGTGCGGCGCTCACTGGCGCGGTCGCCAACGCCGACCCGTCGAATCCACCGTTCACCCCCAATGACCTCTTCAGTTGGCCGATGCCAGTCGGCGCGCAGTACGGCACGGACTACACCACCACGATCACCGACGCGGTCGTTTTCCCGTCGATTCCGTACATCTACAGTGGCTCACAAAGCACGACGAACTGGCAGATCTTCGACTCCGACGGCAACGTCACCGGCGCATTCGACGACACCGGGATTCGTCAACAGTACGGCCAATTCCCACCCTTCCCGTTCGCCTACGTGACCAACTCCAACGTGGTCAGCGACAGTGAAGGCACCGGCCTGCCGGACGGGACGACGTGGGACTCCACGAGTTTCCGTCTGGCCGCGTTCGCCTCCGTCGAACTGTTCGGCACGCAATCGATCAGCGTGCCCGACGGCATGACCGTCGACTGGGTCAATTTCTTCGGCTTCGCCAACGAAGTGGTGACGACAACCGACGGCATCACCGACTACCTGTACCTGTTCGGCCCCGACCCCATCCTGCTCTTCGACATCCCGACCTGAGGGTAGTCAGAACAGCGAGATCTGCTCGCCGGCCGGCCCGGCGTCCAGGAACGCCTCGATGCCGGTGCCGCCCACCACCCCGCCGACGCTCGCCATGAACAGGGTGTCGGTGACGGTCGGCACGCCCAGTTCCCGCGCCTGGTAGCCCTTGCCGTGCTCAGCCTGGTCGTTGTTACAGATCACCAGCGAGGTGTTGGTGTCGACGACGTCGCTGTAGGCCAGCCCGGCGTGCAGGATCCGTTCGACGAGTTCCTCGTGGGTGCGGGTGCATTCGGCCGACAGCGCCACCCGCATGCCCTGCACCAGCGGGCGGCCACGTTGGTAGCGCCCGGGGTTGAGGTAGGCGCACGGCATCCGCGCCGCCAGCGCCTTGAGCGGGCGCAGTTCGTCGTGGGTGATCCGGCCGTTGGGCCAGCGGCGCCGGGTCACCGGCCGCACCGGCAGCCACACGTCGCGTTCGCGGGCCCGCTCCAGTGCGGGCTGAAGCACCCCGGCCAGCACCCGGGCGTCATCGAGTGCGTCATGCGCCCGGGTCTGGGTGACGCCCCAGTGCGCGGCCAGGGTCTGTAGCCGCAGGTTGTCCAGGCCCAGGTCGAGGCGCCGGGCCAGCTCCAGGGTGCACATCACCGAGTCGACGGGAAGCTCCGCGCCGGCCATCTCGGCTTCGGCGGCCAAGAACGTGTAGTCGAACGCGACGTTGTGCGCCACCAGGGTGCGGCCGGCCAGCAGTGCGGTGACCTCGTCCATCACGTCGGCGAACTGCGGTTGGCCGGCCAGCATCTCGGCGGTCAGCCCGTGCACGTGCGTCGGCCCGGGGTCGGTACCCGGGTTCACCAGGTGCGACACCGACTTCTCGATCTGGCCGTCGGCGTCGAGTGCCAGCGCGGCGACGCTGAGCACGCGGGCCTGCCCGGGCCGGAACCCGGACGTCTCGACGTCGACGACGACCCAGCCGTCGCCGGGGTCGCGGGCCGGGCGGCCCCACGTCGTGCTCATGTCACTGAGGATGGCACGCCGGTCTGACCGAGCCGGGCCGCGGTGGCTCGTGTCGGCGGCATTTAAACTCACGCCCGTGATCACCGCCCGTGGACGACTCGCCCTGGCCGCCGGAGCCGGCGCCCGCTGGGCGTCGCGCGTCACCGGCCGCGGTGCGGGCGCCATGATCGGCGGCCTGGTGGCGATGACCCTGGACCGCTCGATCCTGCGTCAGCTGGGAACCGGGCGGCGCAGCGTCGTCGTCACCGGCACCAACGGCAAGTCGACCACCACCCGGATGGTCGCCGCCGCGCTGCGCACCCTGGGGCCGGTGGCCACCAACGCCGAGGGCGCCAACATGGACGCCGGGCTGGTGGCCGCACTGGCCGCCGACCGCGGTGCGGCGCTGGCGGCCCTCGAAGTCGACGAGATGCACGTCCCGCACGTGGCCGACGCGGTGTCACCGAGCGTCTTCGTGCTGCTCAACCTGTCCCGCGACCAGCTGGACCGGGTCGGTGAGATCAACGCCGTCGAACAGGCGCTGCGCGGGGGGCTGGCCCGGCACCCGCGGGCGGTGGTGGTGGCCAACTGCGACGACGTGCTGATGACCTCGGCCGCCTACGACAGCCCCGACGTGGTGTGGGTGGCCGCCGGGGGTTCCTGGCACGGCGACTCGGTGAGCTGCCCGCGTAGCGGCGAGGTGATCGAGCGCGACGGGGCGCACTGGCGCTCCACCGGCGCCGGCTTCGCCCGGCCGCAGCCGCAGTGGTGGTACGACGACGACGCGCTCTACGGCCCGGACGGGCTGGTGCTGCCGATGCGGCTGTCGCTGCCGGGCGCGGTCAACCGTGGCAACGCCGCCCAGGCCGTGGCCGCCGCGGTCGTGCTGGGCGCCGATCCGGCTGCGGCCGTAGCGGCGGTGTCGGCCGTCGACGAGGTGGCCGGCAGGTACAAGTCGGTGCAGGCCGGCGAGCACACCGTGCGGATGCTGCTGGCCAAGAACCCTGCCGGCTGGTCCGAGGCGCTGTCGATGGTGGATCGTGATGCGGCGGTGGTGATCTCGGTCAACGGCCAGGTGCCCGACGGTGAGGATCTGTCCTGGCTGTGGGATGTGCGCTTCGAGCACTTCGAAGGTGTGCCGGTGGTCGCCGCCGGGGAGCGCGGCACCGACCTGGCGGTGCGACTGGGCTACGCCGGCGTGCAGCACACCCTGGTGCACGACACCGTCGCCGCCATCGCGTCCTGCCCGCCCGGACGGGTCGAGGTGGTCGCCAACTACACCGCGTTCTTGGCACTGCAGCGGAGGTTGGCATGACGGTGCGGATCGGGCTGGTGCTGCCCGACGTGATGGGCACCTACGGCGACGGCGGCAACGCGGTGGTGCTGGCCCGGCGGCTGTTGCTGCGCGGTATCGACGCCGAGATCGTCGAGATCACCCTGAGTGATCCGGTGCCCGAATCCCTGGACCTGTACACCCTCGGCGGCGCCGAGGACTACGCGCAACGGCTGGCCACCCGGCATCTGCTCCGGTATCCGGGTTTGCAGCGCGCCGCCGAGCGGGGCGCGCCGGTGCTGGCGATCTGCGCGGCCATCCAGGTGCTGGGGCACTGGTATGAGACCTCGGCCGGGGAGCGCGTCGACGGGGTGGGCCTGCTGGATCTGACCACCTCGCCTCAGGACGAGCGCACCATCGGCGAAGTGGTCGGCAGACCGCTGCTGGCGGGGCTGACAGCGCCGCTGACCGGTTTCGAGAACCATCGCGGCGGCACCGTACTGGGTCCTGCCGCCTCGCCGTTGAGCAAGGTGACCAAGGGCGCCGGCAACCGGGCCGGCGACGGCTTCGACGGCGCGGTGCAGGGCAGCGTCGTCGCCACCTACCTGCACGGGCCGTGCCTGGCCCGCAACCCGGAGCTGGCCGATCTGCTGCTGTCCAAAGCGGTCGGCGAGCTGGCGCCGCTGGAGCTGCCCGAGGTGGAGTTGCTGCGCTCCGAACGACTGGCCGCGCCGCGGCGGGTCTGACGCCCCGCGCTGATGTCCCCCGCCGACGAATCGGCGCGCACATCCTGGCTTCCGGGGACAAGTAAATGCCTGTCCGGCTCCGTAACGTTTTCCACGTCGCATACACCCGTAAACGACGGAAACCGAACAGAACAAGGAATACGAAAAAATGGCTACTCCGAGTGTTTTCAACCTGGTCTCGAAGGTCCTCGACAGCACCAAAGAATTCGTCGACGAGCTGCTCGACAACGCCGAGAACCTGGAGACGGACATCACCGACATCACCAAGGACACCAAGGACTCCTCGATCGAGGCTCTGCGTGCCCGCGGGAAGGCTCTGAACGAGCAGATCGAGAAGCTGGCCAAGGTCGAGGAATCCAAGAAGGCCAAGAAGGCCGCGAAGTAGCGCCCCCGGTGCCTGGCGAGAGCCCCACTGGCAACGTTCACGCTGCCAGTGGGGCTACGCTCGCCCCCAACTGCGACGACAGAGACGGCTTGACATGGTGGAAAGCACGCTTGCGTCCGGATTGGTCGACTGGGAACAGCTGACGGGCCAGTCCAAGTTCATCATCGATATCATCAGCATTCCCATTTTCAGCGCCATCGCCGGATTGATCACCAATTGGACCGGCGTGATCATGCTGTTCTCCCCCACCCATTTCACCGGCTTTCATGTTCCGGGCCTCAAGACCGTTTTCCCGCTACTCCCGCGGAAGGTCCAGATCCTGCCGACATTCGCCCCGAACGGCATCCTCGGATTCCAGGGATTCATTCCCTGCCGCGCGGAGAAGATGGCAAGTCTCATGGTGGACATGTCGATCGCGCGGATCGGCAGCATCGCCGACTTCTACGAACAACTCGAACCCAACAAGATGGCCGACCTGCTGGCCGACAAGATGCGGCCGAGCATCCGGCGGATCGCGACCGACATCATCCAGAACAACCACGGCTGGTTGTGGCACGCGTTGCCCCTGATCGTGCAGGAGAGCGTGCTCGTCACCATCGACCAGCGGCTGCCCCACATCTCGCGGTCGGCGTTCGCCAAGGTCGGCAACCATATCGACGAGTTGCTCGACGTCAAACTGATGACCGTCAACCACCTGCGCCGAAATCCGAAGGTGCTCAGCGACATCTTCCGCGGCATGGGCGCTCCGGAACTGCGCTTCATGGTCCGGATCGGGGCGCTGGGATTCGTGTTCGGAATTCCCTTGGCGCTGTATCTGAGCTGGGTGCACTACTACCATCCACCGGTTTTCAGCGCGATCCCGTCGTGGCTGGTGGTGCTCGGCGGAGCCGCCTGCATCGGGGTCGTGGTGAACATTCTCGCGATCAAGGTGATCTTCGAGCCGGGCGATCCGAAGCGCAGCCTGCGCTACCCGTGGAAGCAGGGACTGTTTCCCAAACGCCAATACGAGGCCGCCGCGCAGGTCGCCACGATGATGTCGGAGAAGGTACTGACAGTCACCAACTTCACCCGTGAGCTGCTGTTCGGGGCCAGCGGCGACAAGACGGCCGGATTCCTCGCCGAAACCATCGCCGAAGAGGTCGACATCATCTTCACCCCGATCGTCGCCGCCGTCGGCAAGGTGACCGGCGCGGTCGACATGGACGCGATCCAGCGCAACGCCAGTGCGGAGATCATGAACTTCGCGCCGGAGGTCTTCTATTCCGCGGAGTTCAACGAGGACAAGGCGAAGAAGATCGCCGACTTCGCCACCGAGAAATTCCGCAAACTACCGCCCGCAGAGTTCAGCGAAATGCTTTACGCCGCAATCGAACAGGATGCATGGCTGCTCTATGCCCACGGCGGACTGCTCGGAATCCTGGTCGGCGCCGCCCACCTGTTGATCTTCGGCGCGTAGGCGTCAGCGCCTCTTGCCCTTGATCCGGTCTTGGCGCCCATCGGTATCCCAGCCGCCCGCGGTGTAGCCGTCACAGTCGATGCAGACGTCGACGAACTGCTCTCCGAAGGCGGTGAGCCGCACACTGCGGTAGATCGTCACCGCCTTGGGCACGCTTTCGATCGCCTCCACCGCAGGGTGCTGCACCTCCAACAACGCGTACCGCCGATAGTCGTCGACCGGCTCGTTGGAGATGGCGACCAGGCCCAGCCGGTCCAGGTTGGCGAAGTAGTGCTGGTCCCGGTCGGGCCACAGGCAGCCGGCCATCCGCGCGATCATGCTGATGCCGCTGGTCACCAGCTCCGAGCCGATCTGAAACCAGGTCTTGGTCCGCACGTCGATCATCGGCTGGGTTCCGGCGACTTTGAGGAACCGCAGGATCCGCGCTTCGTCGGGCACGAGTTCGTCGATGATCCGAGAGAACGACGGGTGCACATCGCGACGCTGGAACTCAGGCTTGTAGGACACCCGGACCAGGGCGGTGCCGCGATTCCGGAGCGCTTCGGCGGCCTCAGCCGGCCCACCGCCGCTGATGACCCGGGCGAGCACGTCGGTGACGTCACGCAGCGGTGGGGTGTTGGCCAGCTCCCCCGCCTGTCGCAGACCATGTCCCACCGTGTCGACGACCGGAGTGATCGCGGTGTTGGCCAAGCCGCCCAGCGCGTCGTTGCCCAGGGGTAATCCCAACCGGGACACCAACTCATTCACCACCGGTATCGGCGCGGCGGGCTGCTCTGCGCGTTTGGACTTACGGGCCTTGCCGGATTTTCCTTTGCCGCGGTTTTCGATGGGCGCTGGTACGGCATCGGCCAGCCGGTTGAGGACATCGAGCAACGGCAGCGGCGCCCCACCTGCTTGATCGCGTCTCTTCTTGCGCTTATCACCCATGAGCTCTCGGTCACACCGTACGCCCGCCCGGCGGCGCGGTGGCCGAAACCCGCCGCGGCCTTTTGGCATGCGGACTACCGTCTGGCTCATGGGGGTGAAGCCGAACGTCGCAGATGAGGCAGCCGTGGCACAGGCCGCGGTGCTCATCTCCCAGCGACTGGACGGCCGGCTGGCCGAGACCAGCGGGGTCATCGAGGATCTGGTCGCCAAGGGCTCACCGGAGCTGACCGGTGACCCGTCGCTGTTGGGGCTGTTGCACGAGACCGTCACCGCCAACGTCGACGCCTACTTCTCGGCGATCCGGCACAACATCCCGGTGGCCGAGGTGGCCGCGCCCGCGGTCGCACTCGAGCACTCCCGGCGCCTGGCCCAGCGTGGGGTTCCGGTGAACTCGCTGGTGCGCGGCTACCGGCTGGGCCACTCGGTGGCACTGCAGTTGGTGCTCGAAGAGATCCGTTCCGCCGGACTGGATCCGGAGCTGAGCCTGGATGTACTGTCCACGATGTCGACGCTGATGTTCGGCTACATCGACGAGATGTCACAACAGGTCGTCGCCGTCTATCAGGCCGAGCGGGAACGCTGGCTGGAGAGCCGGAATGCGGTGCGCGCATTGCGGGTCCGCGAGATCCTGTCCGGCGAGAGCACGGACGTCGACGCGATGACGACCGCGATCCGTTACCCGCTGCGCCGAACCCACGTCGCGATCGTGGTGTGGTACCCGGAGTCCGGCGCGGATCGCCTCACCGACACCGAGGGATTCATCAAGCACCTCACGGAATCGCTTGGGGTGCAAGGGGTGCCGTTGTTCATCCCGGCCGACAGTACCACCGGGTGGGTGTGGATTCCGCTGCCGTCGGCCGAGTCCTCCGATGTGGTGGAACAGATCCGCGGCTACGCGCAGGGCGGTGAACCGTGGGTTGCGATCGGCACCCCGCTGCCCGGAGTCGAGGGCTTCCGCCGGTCGCACCAGCAGGCGCTGGCGGCACACCGCCTGGCGGTGGCCTCCGGTACGTGCCGGGTCAGCGTGGCCGGCGATCCGGGACTGTCCGCCGCGGCCCTTCTCGGCGGCGACCTGCCATCGGCCCGCGCCTGGGTCGGCGAAGTGCTCGGCCCGTTGGCCCGCGCCACCGCAGGCGACGAGCGGCTGCGCGAAACCCTGCGGGTGTTCCTGCGCACCGGCTCCAGCTTCAAGGCGGCCGGCGAGCAACTGCACTTCCACGTCAACACCATGAAGTACCGCATCCAGCGGGCGATCGAACGCCGCGGCCGCCCGATCGCCGAGGACCGCCTCGACGTCGAAATCGCCCTGCTGCTGTGTCAGTGGTACGGCGAAGCGGTGTTGACTCCGTTGTCTCCCGGAGACGAATAGCAACGCGAATTCCGGCTGCCCGGGACGAGTGATTTCCCCGCCGGAAAACCTAACGTCGAGGTCATCAGAGATAGGACCAGGCGAAAGGCAGAAAGAGATGAGCACCGAAGTGGCCGGCGGGCCGGCGATCTGGCAGGACAAGAAGCGTCACCTGTGGCTGTTGGGCCTGGTCGTGCCCACCATGCTGTTCCTGGTCCTGCCCCTGGTGTGGGCGCTGAACAAGGCCGAACTGCACACCGCGGCGCAGCTGCCGCTCTACATCGGGCCGATCCTGCTCTACGTGATCCTGCCGGCACTGGACCTCTGGATCGGGTCCGACGGGCAGAACCCGCCCGATGAGGTGATGGAAGCCCTGGAGAACGACCGGTACTACCGCTACGCCACCTATGCCTACATCCCGTTCCAGTACGCCAGCGCCATCTTCGGCGCCTACCTGTTCACCGCCTCGGACCTGGGCTGGCTCGGCTTCGACGGCTCGCTGGGCTGGTTGGGCAAGATCGGTGTCGCGATGACCACGGCCACCGTGGCCGGGGTCGGCATCAACACCGCCCACGAGCTGGGCCACAAGCGGGAGTCGCTGGAGCGGTGGCTGGCCAAGATCACCCTGGCCCAGGTCTGCTACGGCCACTTCTACGTCGAGCACAACCGCGGCCACCACGTGCGGGTGGCCACCCCGGAGGACCCGGCGTCGTCGCGGTTCGGCGAGACGTTCTGGGAGTTCCTGCCGCGCAGCACCGCCGGCGGCATCCGCTCGGCGTGGGAGCTGGAGGCGCAGCGCATCCGCCGCACCGGCAAGAGCCCGTGGGACCCGCGGACCTGGTGGGGCAACGACGCGATCAACGCGCTGGCCATGTCGATCGTGTTCTGGGGCGCGATGATCGCGGTGTTCGGTGTGGCACTGGTGCCCTACGTGCTGGTCAACGCGTTCTACGGCTCGTCGCTGCTGGAGTCGGTGAACTACCTGGAGCACTACGGGCTGGTACGCCAGAAGCAGGCCAGCGGCCGGTACGAGCGCTGCACCCCGCAGCACAGCTGGAACTCCGACCACATCGTGACCAACCTGTTCCTGTACCACCTGCAGCGGCACAGCGACCACCACGCCAACCCCACCCGGCGCTACCAGACGCTGCGCAGCTTCGACGACTCGCCGAACCTGCCGGCCGGCTACGGCGCCCTGATCGGGGTGACCTACTTCCCGCCGGTGTGGCGCAAGCTGATGGACCACCGGGTGCTGGAGCACTACGGCGGCGACATCACCCGAGCCAACATCTCGCCGCGCCGCCGGGCGAAGATCCTGGCCCGCTATGGCGCGACCGGCACGACCGAGCAGGTGGCCGCCTGATGGCCAGCTACGGATGCCCCGGCTGCGGGTACGTCTACGACGAGGCCGTCGGGGCACCCCGGGAGGGTTACCCCGCCGGCACCGCCTGGGGCCAGATCCCCGACGAGTGGTGCTGCCCGGACTGTGCGGTACGCGAGAAGTTTGATTTCGAACCGATGGGAGCGAACTGATGAACGACTACAAACTGTTCCGGTGCCTGCAGTGCGGCTTCGAATACGACGAGGCGCTGGGCTGGCCGGAAGACGGCATCAGCCCCGGCACCCGCTGGGCCGACATCCCCGAGGATTGGAGCTGCCCGGACTGCGGCGCGGCGAAGGCCGACTTCGAGATGGCGGAGGTGGCCCGGTCATGACGGGGACGGTGATCGTCGGTGGCGGGCTGGCTGCAGTCCGCACCGCCGAGCAACTCCGGCGCAACGGCTACGCCGCCGCGATCACCATCATCGGCGCGGAGGACCGCCCGCCGTATGACCGGCCGCCGCTGTCCAAACAGATGCTGCGCGGCGAGGTCGACGATGTTGCCTTGAAGCCGGTCGGATTCTACGAAGACAACCAGATCGGGTTGCGGCTCGGTGTGGGCGCCCGCTCCGTCGACGTTTCAGCCCACACCGTGACGCTGGCCGACGGGGAGGTGCTCGGATACGACCAGCTGGTGATCGCCACCGGTGTTGTGCCCAAAAAGATTCCGTCGTTCGGCGAGCTGGACGGAATTCACGTGCTGCGGTCGTTCGACGACTGCGTGGCGCTGCGGTCCCGGGCCGCCGGTGCGCGCCGGGCCGTGGTGGTCGGCGCGGGTTTCATCGGCTGCGAGGTCACTGCCGCCCTGCGAGCTGCCGGGGTGTCGGTGGTGCTGGTCGAGCCGCAGGCCACGCCGCTGGCCTCGGTGCTCGGCGAGCAGGTCGGGGCGTTGGTCACCCGGCTGCACCAGGCCGAGGGTGTCGACGTGCGCACCGGCGTGGGCGTGGCCTCGGTCGCCGGGTCCGGCCGCGTCGAGTCGGTGACGCTGTCCGACGACTCGGTAATCCCCACCGATCTGGTGGTGGTCGGGATCGGTTCGCGCCCGGCCTGCGATTGGCTGGCCGACAGCGACATCGAGGTGGACAACGGCATCGTCTGCTCCGCGGTGGGCCGCACCAGCGCACCGGATGTGTGGGCGATCGGTGACGTGGCGTGCTGGGACGGTGTGCGCGTGGAGCACTGGAGCAATGTCGCCGAGCAGGCGAAGTTGTTGGCGACCGCGATGCTGGACCTGGAGGCCGTGCCCACCGCGGGCGTGGCGTACTTCTGGAGCGACCAGTACGACGTCAAGATCCAGTGCCTGGGCCACCCGATGCCGGGCGACACCGTGCACCTGGTGCGCGATGACGGCCGGTGCTTCGCTGGGTACTACGAGCGCGACGGCGTCGTGGTGGCCGCGGTGGGGGCGGGCGTCCCGGAGTTGGTCCGGACGGCGCGCGGCAAGATCGCCGCGGGGGCGCCGATCGCCGAGGTGCTGCAGCCGGTTTAGCGGCGCCAGCCGCGGGATCGCAGCGCCTCGGTGACGCGGGTGATGACGTCTGTGGTGTCGTCCTCGTTGATCACCCGAATGTTGATCCAGCCCAGGCGTTCCAGCCTGCGCTGACGCTTGTGGTCGCGGACGTAGTGGCGGCGATCCTTCTGGTGGTGTTCCCCGTCGTATTCCGCGGCCACTTTGTAGTCCTCCCACCCCATATCGAGCCAGGCGAACGGCCAATAGCCGCGCTCGATCACCGGGATCTGGGTGGTCGGGGCAGGCAGGCCGGCATCGATGAGCCTTAGCCGCAGCCAGCTCTCCTTCGGTGAGGCCGCGCCGAAGTCGACGAGCGGAAGGGCCACGCGCAGCCGTCGTAGGTGCCGCGCACCTTTGTGGTGCTTGGCGATCAGCAGCACGTCCTCGGTGCTGAACGGGGTGGCCCGGCCCAGCGCGTCCATCCGGGCCACCGCCCTGTCGCGGGGCAGGTGGCGCCCCAGGTCGTAGGCGGTGCGGGCGGGTGTGGTGACCGGGATGCCGGCGACTTTGGTGATCTCGTCGGCGGCCAGGGTCTCGTCGCGGACGATCAGGCTTCGCGGTGGGCGGGTGTTTTTCCAGATCAGCTCGATGGGGATATCGATGTCAACCCACTCGGCCCCGTGCAGCGCGGATGCGGCGACCCCGGCGATCACCCCGTGGCGCCCGGACCGCAGCCAGGCCCCCTCGATCCGGTCGCGGAGGGTGAGTTTATGCCCGACGGGCACGTAGACGTCGCGGAAGATCGCCCGGTGCCACCGCCGCAACTCGTACTCGGTGAGGCGCCCTTGCGCCAGCGCCTCGCTGCCGATGAAGACCACTCCCATGGCCAGATATTGCCAACGGGGACCGACATGGTCCGCGAGCCTGTAGTTAGCGAGAGAAAATGCGAGTGGGGAGCACGGTAACTACAGGCTCGGGGGGTGGGGTGGCGGGCGCGGCGCGCGGGGAAAGGGATGGGTCAGGCCATGGCGCGGCGGCCGGTGAACGCCCGGCCCAGGGTCAGCTCGTCGGCGAACTCCAGGTCACCGCCCATCGGCAGCCCGGACGCCAACCGGGTCACGCTCAACCCGGGGATGTCGCGCAGCATCCGCACCAGATAGGTGGCGGTCGCCTCGCCTTCGGTGTTGGGATCGGTGGCGATGATGACCTCGGACACATCGACGCCGTCGATGCGCTCCCCCACCCGGTTCAGCAGCTCGCGCACCCGCAGCTGCTCGGGGCCGATCCCGCTCAGGGGATCGAGCGCACCGCCGAGGATGTGGTAGCGGCCGCGGAACTCCCTGGTGCGCTCGATCGCGGCGACGTCCTTGGGTTCCTCGACGACGCAGATCTGGGCCAGGTCCCGGCGCGGGTCCGCGCAGATCCGGCAGCGCTGCGCGTCGGCGACGTTGCCGCACACCTCGCAGAACTGCACTCCGTCGCGGACCTTGGTCAGCACCGCGGTGAGCCGGTCGATGTCGGAGGGCTCCACCGAGAGCAGGTGAAAGGCGATCCGCTGCGCGCTCTTGGGACCGATGCCCGGCAGCTTGCCCAGCTCGTCGATCAGGTCCTGGACCGGACCCTCAAACACCTAGGCTCCCGGCATGCCGAGCGCGCTGCCCATCCCGCCGGCCAGCGGGGAGAGCCGCTGCTGGGCCAGCGTCTGCGCCTTCTTCGACGCATCGGCGAGCGCACCGACGATCAGGTCCTGCAACGTGTCGATGTCCGACGGGTCGACGATCTTGGGGTCGATGTGCACGGCGAGCACCTCGCCGCTGCCGTTCGCGGTGACCTTGACCAGGCCGTTGCCGGCTTCGCCCTGGACCTCGGTGACGGCCAGCTCCTGCTGCGCCTGCAGCAGCTGCTGCTGCATCTTCTGGGCCTGGGCCAGCAGCGCCGACATGTCGGGCGGGCCTCCTGGTTGCATGACATTCCCCTTGGGTCGGTGGTCTCGAGTTGGTTGCGGCTTGGTCCCAGCTGGGGGCCCGGTGCGTGTGAGATTCCCAGCGTAGTCGGCGCGCGCCTACCTTGGCGGCGTGCGCGTACCTGTTTCCTGGCGTGTCGGCATCGCGATCACCACCGGCGTGGTGGTGGCAGCCGCGCTGCCCGGCACCCCGCTGGTCCCGACGGCCGCGGCGGCTCCGGCCGGCAGGATCGTGTTCCTCGACCCCGGGCACAGCGGCATCAGCGACCCCTCGGCCATCGGCCGCCAGGTCACCAACGGCCGGGGCGGCACGAAGAACTGCCAGACCAGCGGCACCGCC
Organism: Mycobacterium zoologicum; assembly: GCF_020181635.2. Classification (NCBI taxonomy): domain Bacteria; kingdom Bacillati; phylum Actinomycetota; class Actinomycetes; order Mycobacteriales; family Mycobacteriaceae; genus Mycobacterium; species Mycobacterium zoologicum. The sequence goes on from NZ_JAYJJS010000022.1 coordinate 36,119, forward strand.
ACCAACACCGGCTATCCCGAGCACAGCTTCGCCTGGGACACCACGCTGCGCATCCGCCAGGCCCTCAACTCCCTGGGTGTGCGCACCGCGATGTCCCGCGGCGACGACAACGGGCCGGGGCCGTGCGTGGACGCCCGCGCCGCCATGGCCAACACCCTGCATCCCGACGCCATCGTGTCCATCCACGCCGACGGCGGGCCGCCCGCCGGGCGCGGGTTCCACGTCAACTACTCGGCACCCGCACTCAACCCGGCGCAGGAGGGCCCGGCGGTGCGATTCGCCCAGATCATGCGCAGCCAACTGCAGGCCTCCGGTATCCCGCCGGCCAACTACATCGGCGCCGACGGACTGAAGGGACGCGCGGATCTGGCCGGGCTGAACCTGGCCGAATACCCGTCGATCCTGGTCGAGCTGGGCAACATGAAGAACCCGACCGACGCCGCCCTGATGGAGAGCCCGGCGGGACGGCAGCGCTACGCCGACGCCGTCGCCCGAGGTATCGCCGCGTACCTGGGCTGATCCCGGCGCCGGCTCGGCAGCGAGGTGCACGGCCACGGATCCGCCGCTAGCGTGGAAGGTGATGTCCGTTCGGCCGGCCGAAACTCCGACATCCCACTCGCAGGGGGTGCAGCGACTGCTGTCCAGCTACCGGTCGATCCCCGCCACCGCGTCGGTCCGGCTGGCCAAGCCCACCTCGAACCTGTTTCGTGCCCGCGCCAAACGTCAGGTGCCCGGTCTGGACACCTCCGGGCTGACCGGGGTTCTCGCCGTCGACCCACAGACCCGCACCGCCGAGGTCGCCGGCATGTGCACCTACGAGGATCTGGTCGCCGCCACCCTGCCGTTCGGCCTGGCGCCGCTGGTGGTTCCGCAGCTCAAGACGATCACCGTCGGCGGGGCGGTGTCCGGTCTGGGGATCGAGTCGACGTCGTTCCGCAACGGCCTGCCGCATGAATCCGTACTCGAGATGGACGTTCTGACCGGCGCCGGGGAGTTGCTGACCGTCTCACGTCACCAGCATGGGGATATGTTTCGCGCCTTCCCGAATTCCTATGGCACGCTGGGCTATTCGACGCGATTGCGGATCGAGCTGGAACCGGTCAAGCCGTTCGTCGCGTTGCGGCACATCCGGTTCGACGACCTTGATGACCTGGTGGCGACCATGGATCGGATCATCGACACCGGTGGGCTCGACGGGGTTGCGGTGGACTACCTCGACGGGGTGGTGTTCTCCCCCGCCGAGAGCTACCTGTGCCTGGGATTCCAGACCGACATCCCCGGTGCCGTCAGCGACTACACCGGCCGCGACATCTACTACCGCTCGATCCAGCACGCCCGCGGCATCAAGGACGACCGGCTGACCATCCACGACTACCTGTGGCGGTGGGACACCGACTGGTTCTGGTGCTCGCGTGCGTTCGGGACGCAGCGCCCACTGGTGCGGCGCATCTGGCCTCGGCGCTACCGGCGCAGCAGCTTCTACTGGAAGCTGATCGGCTATGACCGACGGTTCTCCATCGCCGACCGGGTCGAGAAGCTGCATCACCGGCCACCCCGCGAACGGGTGGTGCAGGACATCGAGGTGCCGCTGGAGCACTGCCGGGAGTTCCTGGACTGGTTCTTCGCCCACGTGCCGATCGAGCCGGTGTGGCTGTGCCCGTTGCGACTACGCACCGAGGAGGACTGGCCGCTGTACCCGATCCGGCCCAACCACACCTACGTCAATGTCGGGTTCTGGTCCTCGGTCCCGGCCGGCGCCACCGAGGGAATCACCAACCGCCTGATCGAGGCGAAGGTCGGCGAACTCGACGGGCACAAGTCGCTGTATTCCGACTCCTACTACACCACAGCGGAATTCGATGCGCTCTATGGCGGGGATGCCTATCGAGCGGCCAAACAGGCCTACGACCCCGATGCTCGACTGCTGGGCCTCTACGACAAGGCGGTGCGACGACGATGACGACCTACAAAGAGCAGGTCCACACCGGCCGGCTGAGCCTGGCCGAGGTGCTGGAGGTTCTGGCCACCGACGGTCACCTGCCACTGCGCTTCACCGCCTACGACGGCAGCATCGCCGGCCCGGAGGACGCGCCGCTGGGCCTGGAGTTGCTGAACCCGCGCGGCACAACGTATCTGGCCACCGCGCCGGGCGATCTGGGCATGGCCCGCGCGTATGTCGCCGGGGACCTTCAGGCGCACGGCGTGCATCCCGGTGATCCGTACCGGCTGCTCAAGGCCCTCGCCGACGAACTGCACTTCAAACGGCCGTCGCCACGGATGCTGACGCAGATCATCCGTTCGATCGGGATCGAGCACCTGGTACCGATCGCGCCGCCGCCGCAAGAGGCCCTCCCCCGGTGGCGACGCATCGTCGAAGGCTTGCGGCACAGCAGGTCCCGGGACGCGGAATCGATCCACCATCACTACGACGTGTCCAACACCTTCTACGAGTGGGTACTCGGCCCGTCGATGACCTACACCTGTGCGGTCTACCCGCACCCGGAGGCGTCCCTGGAGGAAGCCCAGGAGAACAAGTATCGGCTGGTCTTCGACAAGCTGCGGCTGCGCCCCGGCGACACGCTGCTCGATGTGGGTTGCGGCTGGGGCGGCATGGTGCGCCACGCGGCGCGGCACGGGGTGCGCACCATCGGTGCGACGCTGTCGGCTGAGCAGGCCGGCTGGGCGCAGCGCGCGATCGCCGATGACGGCCTGACCGACCTGGCCGAGGTACGTCACTGCGACTACCGCGACGTGCGGGAAACGGGCTTCGACGCGGTCTCCTCGATCGGGATGACCGAGCACATCGGCGTCGCCAACTACCACGACTACTTCGGCTTCCTCAAGTCCAGACTGCGCACCGGCGGGCTGCTGCTCAACCACTGCATCACCCGGGCGGACAACAAGTCCAGCGCGACGGCAGGCGACTTCATCGACCGCTATGTGTTCCCGGACGGCGAGCTGACCGGGTCGGGTCGGGTCGTCAGCGAGATCCAGGACGCCGGGCTGGAGGTGCTGCACACCGAGAACCTCCGCAACCATTACGAGCTGACCCTGCGCGACTGGTGCGCCAACCTGGTGGAGCACTGGGATTCCGCCGTCGCCGAGGTCGGTCTGGCCACCGCCAAGGTGTGGGGACTGTACATGGCCGGTTCGCGGCTGGGTTTCGAGCACAACGTGATTCAGCTGCACCATGTGCTGGCACGTAACGGCGGCGACACCGGCCTGCCGCTACGGCCCTGGTGGCGCCCCTGACGGCGCCTTACGGCCGGGTGAATTCTGGGCGTCCAGGTTGACATCGCCCCACGTGATATTTAGGTTAGGCTCTGCTTTGCTCAGGGGGGGCAAAGCGGCATATCAATGCAATCGGGGACGGGGGGATTTTGTCATGTCTGAAATTCGTCGGGGCGCACGACAACGCGGCGCCCGCACGATGCTCGGGGTAACTGCCGCGGCCGGCGCGTTCATGGCGTTCGGCGTGACGCCGGCCGCGCACGCCGACGGCGAGCTGGACGCGATTTTCGATCTGCTCGGCACGGGCATCTTCAACGGTGGCGAATCGGATCTGGCGAGCCTAGGCACGGGCTTCGCCCCCACTGCCTTCGCACTGCCCGCCGAAGGCGGCGTGTTCGGCGGTCCGATCGACTACGCCCAGCTGTTCGACCAGTTCTTCTACTCGCCGATGCACGACATGCAGCAGGCTTGGATCACCAGCCCGATGGGCATCATGTTCGACACCGCCCTGAATCAGATGGCCGGCCAGACCCTGATCGGCAACGGCGCCGACGGCATCGACGGTGGCACCCTGGAGCAGGCGGCGGGCGGCAACGGCGGACTGTGGTTCGGTGACGGCGGCGACGGCGGCACCTCCGCCGAAGGGGTCGGCGGTGTCGGCGGCAACGCCGGAAGCTTCGGCAACGGCGGTGACGGCGGCGCGGGCGCCAGCGGCCTGCCGCTGCTGGGCGGCGCGGGCGGCGACGGCGGGTCCGGCGGAACCTTCCTGGGCAACGGCGGGACGGGCGGCGCCGGCGGCAACGGCGCCGCGGGCCTGACGAACGTACTGCTCGGCGCCGGAAACGACGGCGGAGCCGGCGGCAACGGCGGCGACGCGCGTGGTCTGTTCTTCGGCAACGGTGGCGTTGGCGGCGTCGGCGGCGACGGTGGGGCCGGGCTGTCCGGGACGCCCGGTGCGCTGGGCCTGATCGGCTCGGCCGGCGGTGCCGGCGGCGACGCCGGCCTGGGTGGAAACGGCGGCGACGCCGCCCGCTTCGGCGACGGCGGGATCGGCGGGGCCGGTGGCAACGGCGGTGAAGGTGGAATCGGCGGTCCAGGTGTGCTGCCGGCCGACGGGTTCGCCGGCGGTGCCGGTGGCGCGGCCGGTGACGGTGGTATCGGTGGGGCCGGCGGCTCGCTCTACGGCAACGGCGGAACCGGGGGCGTCGGCGGTAACGGCGGCGTGGGTGGCACCGGCGGTTTCGGGTTCCTGGGCTTGCTCAACCAGCCGGGTCTGATCAACGGTGACGGCGGCAACGGCGGCGCCGGCGGCCTCGGCGGTGCGGCCGGTGTCGGCGGTGCTGGTGGCACCGCGTCGGCCGGTCTGGGCGGCGACGGCGGGGCCGGCGGCCTCGGCGGTGGCGGCGGCAAGGGCGGCGCCGGCGGGCAAGGCGCCATCGGAGTCCTCGGGATCGGTACCACCGGAGCCGGAGGCGACGGCGGTAACGGCGGCGCGGCCGGGGACGGCGGCGAGGGCGGTAACGGCGGCGCCGGAGGGGCCGGCTCGTCCGGCGACGGCACCGGCGGAGCCGGCGGCCGCGGCGGCACCGGCGGCGAGAGCGGCAGTGGCGGCAACGGCGGGCTCGGTGTGGTCAGCGTTGACGGCCAAGCCGGTGGCGACGGAGGCGACAGTCCGGTCGGCGGCGACGGCGGCGACGGTGGTGACGGCGGCACAGGCGGCGGCGCGGCCGGTGCGGGCGGTGCGGCCGGCGACGGCGGCACGGCGGGCAGCGGCGGTCTGGGCGTGCTCGGGCCCGGCGGTCTGCTCGGGACCGGCGATAACGGGACCGCAGCCGGTAACGGCACGGCCGGGGCCAACGGCACCGCGGGCTGATACCGAATCGCAACGGCCGCCGGCTGACCCTGGGTCAGCCGGCGGCCGTTTCGTTTGAATCCGGCCGGCGCGCGAAGACCGGTGCCCGCTCGGGGCGCACCCCGACCCCCACCAGGAAGGCGGGGATCCCCGAGAGCCACGGCAGCCGCCTGAGCACGACGCCGAAGGCGGCCGGTGGGTTCAGGTTTCCGCCGCGCAGGACCCCGTCGAGTCCCAGGTGCAGCACCCGCTGGACGGTCTGGGTGACAACGGTGGGCACGATCCGGCGCCGGTGCACCGCGGCCAGATCACGGCCGGTGACGTGGCCTCGTCGCAACGGTTCGGCCAGAATCCTCGCCGCGGCCACCGCGTCCTGCACCGCGAGGTTGATGCCGACACCGCCCGCCGGTGACATGGCATGCGCCGCGTCGCCGATGCACAACAGGCCGTCGACGTTCCAGCGCCGCAGTCGATTCACCTTCACGTCAAGATGTTTGACGTCGTCCATCGAGCCCAGTGCCGACACATCAGCCTCCGGGATGAGTTCGAGGACGTCGTTGCGGAAGGCTTCGATGCCGCGCGCCCGCAACGCCGCCGCATCGCTCTTGGCTCCCAGATAGGCGACTTGAAAGTAGCCCTCGCGCGGAATCATGATCGCGGCCCTGCCCGGGCCGAGGCGCGGCAGCAGCGTGGGTTGCCCTGCGCCGTCTCTGGGCAGCCGGAACCACCACACGTCGAAGTTCACGCCGAACTCGCGTGCGCTCAGGCCGGCCTCCTGCCGTGCGATCGACCACCGGCCGTCGCAGGCCACCGTCAGCCCGGCACGCAGTTCGCCGGGGCCGTCCGGGCTTTGGTAGCGCACGCCGACGACCCGGCCGTTCTCGTGCAGCAGTCCGGTGACTTCGGTCTGCATCCGCAGCGTGAAAGTCGGCTCGGCCTGCGCGGCCTCGGCGAGCAGATTCAACAGATCCCATTGCGGCACCATCGCGATATAGGGATGGGGCTGTCGCCGTAGCCGCCCGAAGTCGACCACGGTGACGCCCTGTCCGGCCACATCGAGGGTGACCTGGTGGATCTCGCTGTGCGACAACGTCGTAAACCGATCCCAGAGCCCGAGTTCGTCGATCAGCCGCAGCGTGGTGGGATGCACGGTGTCGCCGCGGAAGTCACGCAGGAAGTCGGGGTGCTTCTCCAACAGCGTCACCTCGACGCCCGCTCGGGCCAGCAGCAGACCCAGCACCATTCCCGCGGGGCCACCGCCGACGATCGCACAGGTGGTCGTTTCAGCCATATCGCCCATCGGATCGCAAGGTTACGCGTGTTTGAGATGCCGTCCGGGTGGTTATCCGCATCTGGGCTGAGGAGGGCACACCATGACTGCGAAGACACTGACGAAGGACACGTCGATCACCACGAACGGCAAGCTGGGGTTGGCCGAGATTCTGGTGCTGCTCTCCGGTGGCGGGCAACCGCCGGTCAAGGTCACCGCCTACGACGGCAGCAGTGTCGGCCCTGACGACGCCGACCTGGCTGTGAATCTACTGAATCCGCGCGCCACCACCTACCTGGCCACCTCGCTGGGTCAACTCGGGATCGCCCGGTCCTACATCGCCGGCGATCTGGAACTGCGCGGCGTGCACCCGGGAAACCCCTACGAGATGCTCAAGGCCCTGGCGGATCTGGAATTCAAGCAGCCGTCGCCACAGACGCTGGTCAACATCGTCCGCTCGATCGGTTTGCGCAATCTGCGGCCGATCGCGCCGCCGGCCGAGGAGGCACCGGCCAAATGGCGCCGCCGCCTCTCGGCCGGATTGCGCCACTCGAAAGCCCGTGACGCTGACGCCATCCACCACCACTACGACGTGTCCAACACCTTCTACGAATGGGTGCTGGGCCCGTCGATGACCTACACCTGCGCGGTCTACCCGAGCGCGAACGCGACGCTGGAGGAAGCCCAGGAGAACAAGTACCGGCTGATCTTCGAAAAGCTGCGGCTGCAGCCGGGCGATCGGCTGCTCGACGTGGGCTGCGGCTGGGGCGGCATGGTGCGTTACGCCGCCCGCCGTGGGGTTCACGCGGTCGGTGCCACCCTGGCGGCAGAGCAGGTGGCCTGGGCGCGGCAGGCGATCGCCGACGAGGGCCTGTCCGAATTCGCCGAAGTTCGGCACTGCGACTACCGCGATGTGCGCGAGACCGGGTTCGACGCCGTCTCGTCGATCGGGATGACCGAGCACATCGGGGTGAAGAACTACCCGGCGTACTTCGGCTTTCTCAAGTCGAAACTGCGCAGTGGCGGCCTGCTGCTCAACCACTGCATCACGACGGCGGACAACTCGGTATACAAGGGCGATGCCTTCAGCGACCGGTACGTCTTCCCGGACGGGGAGCTCACCGGTGTGGGGAGCATCGTCACGCAGATCCAGCGGACCGGTTTCGAGGTGCTGCACGAGGAGGACTTCCGGCTGCACTACGCCAAGACGCTGCGCGCCTGGTGTCAGAACCTGGTCGACCACTGGGACGAGGCCGTCGCCGAGGTCGGGCTGGGCCGGGCCAAGGTGTGGGGCATGTACATGGCGGCGGCGGTACTCGGCTTCGAGCGCAACCTATGCCAGCTGCACCATGTGCTGGCCGGCAACGTCGACGAGCGGGGTGACGACGGCGACTTGCCGATGCGGCCCTGGTGGACTCCCTAACCCGTCAGTCGCCGCCGATCCGTCGGGCACCCAGCTCGTTCTGCAACAACTCCAGCGCCACTTCTTCGGGGTCGCGGCGCGGCGCGGCATCGGCGGCGTCCACAGCGGCCTCAGCCAGCATGGCTTCCTCGTCGGCCCGCTGAGCCGAGACCGGGTCGACGGCGGGCGCGGTGGGCGACGCGGCTTCCGGTGCGGGGCCGCCGGGTTCGCAACGCACCCGCCAGTTCACCCCGAGCGCATCCTTGAGCGCCTCGGTGATGACGTCGGCGTTGCGCTGTTCGGAGAGTCGCTTGGCCAGCGGCGCCGACTCGTGGGTCAGCACCAGGGTGTTGCCGTCCACCGTGCGCACGGTCGCCCCGGCCAGCATCACCTCGGTGGTACGGCTGCGCTGGCGCACCTTGTCGCGCACCGTGGGCCACATCGCGCGTACCGCGGCGGCGTCGGGCTCGCCCTGGGCTGCGGCCGCAGCGGGCGGAGGCGGGGGCGGGGGCGCGGGTTCGGGTTCGGGTTCGGGCTCCGGCGCCGGTTCGGCAGCCGGCGGCGGCGACGGCTCTTGTGCCACCGCGGGCTCGGGCTTGGGCTCGGGCGCCTGGGAACGACGGGTGAACTGCTTGCCCGAAGCCACAGACGCAGCCGGTGCGCCCGCCGCCGGGGCACCACCCGGGATCGACATGTCCAGCCGGCCCTCGATGCGCTCCACCCGTTGCAGCAGCGCGGCTTCGGTGTCGGCGGCCGACGGCAGCAGCAGTCGGGCGCACACCACCTCCAGCAGCAGCCGCGGGGCCGTCGCGCCACGCATCTCGCCGAGGCCGGCGTGCACCACCTCGGCGTAGCGGGCCAGGGTGGCCGAGCCGATCCGGGCGGCCTGGTCATACATCCGCTCCAGCATGTCCTCCGGAGCGTCGACCACGCCTTTGGCCACCGCGTCCGGAACTGCTTGCAGCACAATGAGATCGCGGAACCGCTCCAGCAGGTCGATGGCGAACCGTCGCGGATCATGCCCGGCGTCGACCACCGCCTCCACCGCGCCGAACACCGACGCCGCGTCCCCGGCGGCCAGCGCGTCGACCGCCTCGTCGATCAGTGCGACGTCGGTGGCCCCCAGCAGGCCCAGCGCCCGCTGGTAGTGCACATGGTTGACTCCGTCGGCGTCCTGCTCGGAGCCGGCCAGTAACTGGTCGAGCACCGACAGGGTGTCGCGCGGCGAACCGCCGCCGGCGCGGATCACCAGCGGGTACACCGCGTCGTCGACGGCGACGTGCTCCTGCTCGCAGATCCGCCCGATCAGCTCCCGCATGGTCCGCGGCGCCAGCAACCGGAACGGATAGTGGTGGGTGCGGGACCGGATGGTGGTCAGCACCTTCTCCGGCTCGGTGGTGGCGAACACGAAGATCAGGTGGTCCGGCGGCTCCTCGACGATCTTGAGCAGCGCATTGAAGCCCGCGGTGGTCACCATGTGCGCTTCGTCGATGATGAAGATCCGGTACCGCGACTGCGCCGGTGCGTAGAACGCCCGGTCCCGCAGATCGCGGGTGTCGTCGACGCCACCGTGGCTGGCGGCGTCGAGTTCGACGACGTCGATGCTGCCCGGCCCGTTGGGCGCCAGCGCCACGCACGAATCGCAGGTCCCGCACGGGGTGGGAGTGGGCCCCTGCTCGCAGTTCAGCGAGCGGGCCAGGATACGGGCCGAGGACGTCTTGCCGCAGCCCCGCGGACCGGAGAACAGGTAGGCGTGGTTGATCCGGCCCGCCGACAACGCGGTGCACAGCGGTTCGGTGACGTGCTCCTGCCCCACCACTTCGGCGAAGGTTGCCGGCCGGTACTTGCGGTAGAGCGCCACGCAAGGGAGGTTACTTGCTCGGGCCGACGACGGTGCACGCCCGGCGGCGCTACACCTTCGGCCGCAGATACCCCAGTGTGTTGTAGGCGGGGTCGAAGTCCCGCCAGTTCACCGTCACGAACAGTCGGCCGCTGGAGTTCTGGTCGGCCGTCTCGTAGCGGAACGCGGTGGCGGTGCGCTCGATAGCCGTGACGACCGCGGCGTGCCCGTGTTCGCTGACGAACCCGCCCGGGCCGTAGACGACGACGTCGCCGACGAGCGGTTCGTTGGCTCCGCCGGCGAATGGGATCTGGTCGAAGTACTGCGCCAGGCCGTTGGTGGCGAAATGGTGGTAGAGGTCGAAGGCATTGCCGCTTGGGTCGTGGTTCTGCCAGGGGTAGCCCAGCCCGGAGATGTAGTGCGCGATCAGCGGGTAGCACTGGCCGTCGCCGTAGACCACCGGGTTGCCCAGCGCTGCGTCGGCGGCCTCCTGGCGGAATCCGTCGACCTGGTCGGCAATCCTGGCCGCAAGCGGCGTCGGGTCAATCGGTGGGGCCGCGGACGCCGGGACGTTGCCGCCCGGCCACGTCAGCAGCACCGCGACCAGCGCGGCAACCCAACCGGCGACCTTGAGCATCATGGCGTGCGTCAGGCCAGCATCGATTCGGCGGCTGCCAGCAGCGCGCAGGTGGCCAGACCGTCGACGGCGTCGCGCAGGTCGTCGGTCGAGGGGAACGACGGCGCGATCCGGATGTTGGTGTCCTCGGGGTCCTTGCGGTACGGGAACGACGCGCCCGCCTCGGTGACCGCGATCCCGGCGTCCTTGGCCAGTGCGACGGTGCGGCGCGCGGTACCCGGGAGTACGTCCAGGCTGATGAAGTAGCCGCCCTTGGGGTCCGTCCACGACGCGATCTTGGTGTCGCCGAACTTCTCGGCCAGGATCTGGGCGGCCAGCTCGAACTTGGGCGCCAGGATCCGCTGGTGGCGGCGCATGTGCAGCCGCACCCCGTCGGCGTCGCCGAAGAAGCGCAGGTGCCGGAGCTGGTTGACCTTGTCCGGGCCGATCGAGCGTTTTCCGGCGTACTGCAGGTACCAGGCGATATTGCCCAGCGAGCCGCCGAAGAAGCTGACGCCCGCACCGGCGAAGGTGATCTTCGAGGTGGAGGCGAACACGTACGGCCGGTTCGGGTTTCCAGCGGCGGCGGCCAGCCCGAGCACGTCGATCTGGTGCGGGAACTCCTCGGTCAGGGTGTGCACCGCATAGGCGTTGTCCCAGAACAGCCGGAAGTCGGGGGCGGCGGTCTTCATCTGCACCAGCCGGCGCACCGTCTCCCAGGAGTAGGTGATGCCGGTCGGGTTGCCGAACACCGGCACCGTCCACATGCCCTTGATCGCGGGGTCGGCGGCGACGAGTTCCTCGATCAGGTCGACGTCCGGGCCGTCCTCGCGCATGGGGATCGGGATCATCTCGATGCCCATGGTCTCGGTGATCGCGAAGTGCCGGTCGTAGCCGGGGACCGGGCACAGGAACTTCACGACCGGTTCCTGCCCCCAGGGCCGCGGCGAGTCCACACCGCCGTGCAGCATCGAGAACACGATGACGTCGTGCATGAACTCCAGGCTGGCGTTGTTGCCGGCGATCAGGTTGGGCACCGCGATGCCGAGCAGCTCGCCGAAGATGGCGCGCAGCTCCGGCAGGCCGTGCAGGCCGCCGTAGTTGCGGGTGTCGGTGCCGTCGTCGTCGCGGTAGTCGGCGGCTCCCGGCAGGCCCAGCAGGCCGTTGGCCAGGTCGAGCTGCTCGGGCGCGGGTTTGCCGCGGGTGAGGTCCAGGGACAGCTTCTTGCCCTGGAGCTCGGCGTAGTCACCCTGGTAGCGCTCGTGTTGAGCGACCAGGTCGGCACGGCTGAGGTTCTGCAACGACACGGGTGCGCCTTTCACCATCGAAGGCTCATACATAAGGGGACCCCGCGCACCCGCCAGAGCCCATTGACCCTTGCTGCCTTCCGGCCCTGGGGGAGTTCACAGGATAGACGCCGCGCGGGGTCCGGGTTGCAGTCTAGCGGGCCGCTGGGATGAGTGGCGCGCGGCCGCAGTCGGGGTCTCGGCTACCATTGCCGACGGAGGATTCGCCTAGTGGCCTATGGCGCTCGCCTGGAACGCGGGTTGGGTTAATAGCCCTCAGGGGTTCAAATCCCCTATCCTCCGCACCCGATTCGGGTGCGACCGATCCGCCGTCGCGCGGCGCCGGTCGCACCCGAATCATCAACTGACCAGCAAGGGAGGTGGCGTGAGTCGTACCGTCGCCACGGTTTGGCACGCGTCGCTCTCGACTCTCGCCGCCATTTTGTATTTCTTGTTCGTGCTGCCGCGTTGGTGGGAACTGACCGGTTATGCCCCGCACGTGGTGGGCACGGTCTTCCGGATCATCCTCGGGGTGCTGATCGGCATGCTCGCGCTGCCGGTGGCGGCCGCGCTCAAGCAGGCCCGCAAGCCGGAGTACGGCACCCCGCAGCTGGCGCTGACGCTGCTGACGGGCTCGATCGTGGCTCACGTGGTGGCGGGCTCACTGATCGTCCTGACCGCGCTCACCGAGATCTGGCTGTCGCTGGACACCGCCGGCATCTGGCAGTTCGGCAGTTACGGCGCCGCTGCGGCGATCGCGCTGCTGGGCGTTGGCGCGTACTACCTGTCGTTCGTCGCCGAGATGCCGCCGCCGCCGCCGAAACCGATCAAGCTCAAGGTCGACAAGCAGCCCAAGAAGATGCCCTGGAGGGGTAAGCGGAAGGCGAAGGCGTCTGACGAGGTTGACGCGGTTGACGAGGTCGATGAGACCGACGTCGATGAGACCGACGAAGCCGACATCGAAGAGACCGAAGACGCTGACCCTGACGACACCGACGGCGCTGAAGCCGACGAGACTGTCCAGGCGCAGACCGTCGAGGACGAGCAGACCGTCGAGGACGAGAAGCCGCGTCCGTCAGGCAAGCGGCAGGCCAAGTCCGCCGAATAGCGGCTGGCCGATCAGGGCTTGGGCGCCCAGTCCCACACCGACATGTCGTCGGCTGGGTACTGGGCACAGGCCTCGGTCGACTTGGCGACGACGCCCTTGTTGTTGAAGAAGATCTTGGCGTGGTTGGGCCACGACACCGTCAGCGGGTCGGCGAAGTTGGTCGCCAGCTCCTCGGAGTAGGCCCGGCGCTGCGCGGCGTCCAGCGAGAAGAACCAGTGCATCTTGTCGATGGCGGCCTGCTGGACCTGCACCGGCTTGTTGTGCATGTCGATCATGTAGCGCTCGTAGTAGACCGGCGACAGGTCGCGGCTGGCCGCCAGCATCTGCTCGGCGGTGCAGTTGGTCGCGATCACCCGGCGCGGGATCGGGAAGTCATCGGTGGCGTCGGCGGAGGCGACGGCGGGGAAGACGGCGGCGGCCATACCGGCGGCTATTCCTGCCCTCAAGGCAACCGCAGCCCCTCGGCGAATCGTGCGGTGCTTACGCATGAATCCCACTTTAGCCATTGCACCGGACCCTTTCACTCGATGTCCCCGGGTCGGTCTGCTGACATCTAACCCAGCCACTGAGCAGCAATGCTACATAACTTTAGCCGAGCTACCCAATTGGTCTGAGCTGCTGCGAGCATGGAATCGCTCACAGTCGGGCGGCGGTGTGGCAGACCCAGCGCCTCAGCTGCCCCGGTGGGCGAACTCCTGAGTCGCCGGTTCCAATGCGGCGGCCCGCGCCGCGGCGGCCGCCTCACGATGCCGCTCGGCTTTGCCGCCGACGTGTGGCAGCACGTTGATCGGCCACCAGAACCAGCGGCCCAACAACGCGGCGATCGAGGGCGTCATGAACGCCCGCACGATCAGCGTGTCGAACAGCAGCCCCAGGCCGATGGTGGTGCCGATCTGCCCGATGATGCGCAGGTCGCTGACGGCCATCGAGGTCATGGTCAGGGCGAACACCAGACCGGCAGCGGTCACCACCTTGCCGGTGCCGCCCATCGCCCGGATGATGCCGGTGTTGAGCCCGGCGTGGATCTCCTCTTTGAGTCGGGCGACCAGCATCAGGTTGTAGTCCGACCCCACCGCCAGTAGCACGATCACCGACATCACCACCACCAGCCAGTGCAGCTGCATCCCGATCAGGTACTGCCACAACAACACCGACAGCCCGAAGGAGGCACCCAGCGACAGCGCGACGGTGCCGACGATCACCGCCGCGGCCACCAGCGCCCTGGTGATCAGCAGCATGATGACGAAAATCAGGCACAGCGAAGAGATTCCGGCGATCAGCAGGTCGAACTGGGAGCCGTCGTGCATGTCCTTGAACAGCGCGGCGGTACCGCCGAGGTAGATGGTGGCGTCCTCGAGCGGAGTTCCCTTGAGCGCCTCCTCCGCCGCGACCCGGATCTTGTCGATATGGGAGATCCCTTCCGCCGTAGCGGGATTGCCCCGGTGCGAGATCATCATCCGGACCGCCTTGCCGTCCGGTGAGATGAACATGTTCATCGCCCGCTTGAAGTCCGGGTTTTCGAACACCTCCGGCGGCAGGTAGAACGAGTCGTCGTTCTTGGACTCGTCGAACGCCTTACCCATGGCCGTGGCGTTGCCGGCCATATCGTCCATCTGCGAGAACAGTCCGGACATGGTGCTGTGCATGGTCAGCATCATGGTCCGCATGGTCTCCATGGTGTCGATCATCGGCGGGAAGGTGGTCAGCATCTGCGGCATGAGTGCGTCCATGTCGCCCATGTGCGCGATCATCTTGTCCATGCTCTGACTCATCGGGTCGATGCTGTCGACCATGTCGAACGCCGAGCGCAGCGAGAAACAGATCGGGATGTCGTAGCAGTGCGGTTCCCAGTAGAAGTAGCTGCGGATCGGCCGCCAGAAGTCCTCGAAGTCGGCCATGTGGTCGCGGATGTCGTAGATCTGGCCCTGCAGGACGTCCATGTCGGCCACCATCTCGTGGGTGGTGCCGGCCAATTGGCCCATGTAGCCGAGCATTTGGCGCATGGTGGCGATCGTCTGTTCCATCGCCTCGGCCTGGGTGAGCATGTCGTCCATGCGCTTCTTCTGGAACTGCAGGCTCTGCATCTGGCCGGCGTTCTGCATGCTGATCTGGAACGGAATCGACGTGTGCTCCAACGGTGTTCCCTGCGGGCGGGTGATCGCCTGCACGCGGGAGATCCCGACGACCTTGAACACCGCCTTGGCCAGCTTGTCGATGACCAGGAAGTCCGACGGATTACGCAGGTCGTGATCGGACTCGATCATCAGCACTTCCGGCATCATCCGCGACTGCGAGAAATGTCGGTCCGCCGCGGCGAAACCCTCGTTGGCCGGAATGTCGGTGGGAATGTACTTGCGGTCATCGTAGGCGGGCGCATAGCCCGGCAGCGCCAGCAGTCCGACGGCCGCAACGATCAGTGAGGCAACCAGAATCGGCCCCGGCCAGCGGACGATCGCGGTCCCCAGCTGGCGCCAGCCGCGGGTGCTCATCTTGCGCTTGGGCTCCAGCAGGCCGAACCTGCTGCCCACGGTGATGATCGCCGGGCCCAGGGTCAGCGCCGCGGCGACCGAGACGAGCATTCCTACCGCACAAGGGATGCCCAGGGTGATGAAGTAGGGCATCCGGGTGAAGTGCAGGCAGAACAGCGCGCCCGCGATGGTCAGCCCGGAGCCCAGGATGACGTGCGCGACGCCGTTAAAGGCCGTGTAGTAGGCGGTTTCTCGGTCTTCTCCCTTGGAACGCGCCTCGTGATAGCGGCCGATCAGGAAGATCGCGTAGTCGGTGCCGGCGGCGATCGACAGTGAGACCAGCAGGTTGACGGCGAACGTCGTCATCCCGACCAGGTGGTGGTAGCCCAGGAACGCCACCACGCCGCGTGCGGCGTTCAGTTCCAGGTAGACCATGGTCAGCAGCAGAACCACCGTGGTGATCGACCGGTAGACGGCCAGCAGCATGGTGAGGATGACCACAATGGTGACGGCCATCATCTTCAGCATGGACTTGTCGCCGGCGTGGTTCATGTCCTTGGCCAGCGCGGCGGTGCCGGTGACGTAGACGGTCAGCCCGGGCGGTTTCTGAATCGAGTCCACCGCTTGGCGAACGGATTCGATGGATTCGTTGGCCGCAGCCTGGCCGATGTTGCCGACCAGGTTCAGCTGCACGTAAGTCGCTCTGCCGTCGGCACTTTGAGCGCCGACCGCGGTCAGCGGGTCGCCCCAGAAGTCCTGGACGTGCTGCACGTGAGCGGTGTCGGCCTTGAACTTGGCGACCAGCTCGGCGTAGTACTCGTGCTCGGCGTCACCGAGTTCGTGATCGGCTTCCAGCACGATCATCGCGGTGCTGTCGGAGTCAGACTCCTTGAATACCTTGCCCATCCGGGTCATGGCCACCATTGCGGGTGCGTCGGTGGGACTGGCCGAGACGGCGTTCTCCTGGCCGATCTGCTCCAGCGTCGGCAGCAGCGTGGTCAATGCCACGATCAGCGCGAGCCACCCCAGAATGATCGGCACCGACAGCCGGCGAATGGTCCGCGCGATGAACGTCCGCTCAGGAGGCCCGCCGGCGACTTTGTGTTTGGACGGACTCATGCCGCCTTCAGCAGGCAGAACGTGTAAGCGTTCACCTCGTTGGAGATGCGTTCGGACTTGACCTCGCCGTCCACGATGATCCGGCAGCCGATGCTGTTGCTGTCACCTTGGGCCATGATGCTGCCCACCACCGCCGGCAGGGTGGTGACGATCTCCAGCTGCCAGGGCAGGGTGGCGTTCTCCACGCGCTGCGGTTCGGAGTTGACGTCGAAGTAGCTGATGTCGGCGACGGTTCCGGGCGGGCCGAAGATCTCATACGTCATCCGCTTGGGGTTGAACGGCTTGGTCTCGTCGACCTGGCCGTCGGAGTAGGAGGGGCGCTTCTCGGCACCGAACAGGCCGTGGATGCGTGTCACCGTGAAGCCGGCGACGCCGACCACTGCCAGTATCACGACGGGTATCCACACCCGGCTCAGCACCTTGAAAATCGGAGTCCCCTTCACCTCGCACCTTTGGGTACCCTAACCCAAGTTCCACGTGCGTAAACGCACGCTACAGCACTCCCGACCGCGGTAGCAACGCACAATATGTGCGTTATCCTCCACCTGTGCGTCCGGCAACCTTCCAGCGCGCCCGCAGCGACGAGAAGAAGCGCCAGCGGGCCGAAGCCCTGATGGAAGCGGCTCGCTCGGTGGCCCTGGAGGCCGGTGTGGCATCGGTCACGTTGACCAAAGTCGCCGGTCGGGCCGGGGTGCACTACTCGGCGGTGCGGCGCTATTTCAGCTCGCACAAGGAGGTGCTGCTGCGGCTGGCCGCGGAGAGCTGGCAGCGCTGGTCGGACACGGTCTGCGCGGCGCTGAGCGAGCCCGGGCCGATGTCACCGGAGCGGGTGGCCACCACGCTGACCTCCGGACTGGCCGCCGATCCGCTGTTCTGCGACATGCTGGCCAACCTGCACCTGCACCTGGAGCACGAGGTGGACGCCGGCCGGGTGATCGAGGTGCGTCGCGACAGCACCGCGGCGGGACTGGCCATCGCCGACGCCATCGAGCGGGCCCTGCCCGGGCTGGGCAAGCAGGGGGCGCTGGACCTGCTGCTGGCCTCCTATTCGCTGGCCGCGCCACTGTGGCAGATCTCGCATCCCTCGCCCGACCTCACCGACGCCTATGCCATGGAGTCACAGGTGCCGCCGGACTGGAATCTGGATTTCACCACCGCGTTGACGCGCCTGCTGACCGCCACCTGCGTCGGGCTGCTGGCGCGATCAGTCTGACTTCTCCCGGCTGGGCTGCACCCGCTTGGGCTCGCCGGGCATCTTCGGATAATTCGGCGGGTAGGGCATGTCCCCCAGGCCGCGGGCCTCGTCGGCGGCTGCCAGCTCGAGCAGCGACTGCAGCGACTGCTCGCGGTCCCCGATGGTGCGCCAGGGATCACCGCGACGGGCGATCAGGTCGGGAACGGTGCTGATGGTGAAGTCGTCGGGGCCCACCGAGCCGGCCAGCTCCTCCCAGGTCAGCGGTGTCGAGACGGTCGCGATCGGGGTGGCCCGCACCGAATACGCCGACGCCATGGTGCGGTCGCGGGCGTTCTGGTTGAAGTCGACGAAGATCCGCCGTCCCCGCTGCTCCTTCCACCACGCCGAGGTGACCGCGTCCGGTGCGCGCCGTTCGATCTCACGCGCCAGCGCGATCCCGGCCCGGCGCACTTCGATGAAGTCCCAGTCGGTGGCGATCCGCAGGTAGATGTGCAGGCCGCGGCCACCGGAGGTCTTGACGTAGCCGAGCAGGCCGAGCTCGTCGAGCAGCGGGCGCACCACATCGAGGGCGACCGCGCGGGCCTCGGCGAAGCCGGTGCCGGGCTGCGGGTCCAGGTCGATGCGCAGCTCGTCGGGGTGGTCGGTGTCGCCGCAGCGCACCGGCCAGGGGTGGAAGGTGACGGTGCTCATCTGCACGGCCCACAGCACGTCGGCGGGCCGGACCACCTTGAGGACATCGGCGCTGCGCCCGGACGGGAACGTCACCCGGCAGGACTGCAGGTCTTCGGGATGCCCGCGCGGCAGCCGCTTGGAGTAGACCTCGGTCCCCTCGATGCCGTCGGGGAAGCGCTGCAGGTGGGTGGGCCGGTCGCGCAGGGCATGTAGCAGCGGCCCGTCGGCCGGTTCGGTGACGGCCAGGTAGTAGTCGGCCAGTGCCCGTTTGGTGCCGGCCGTGCCCAGCCGGGGGAAGTAGACCTTGTCGCCGCTGGTGAATCGGACGGCCGTGCCGTGGACGTCGAGTTCTTCGGGACCGGCCACCCTCAGGCCTCCAGCACATCGGCGAGGTCGTAGTTCAGCGGGACGTCGAGCTGGTCGAAGGTGCAGCTGGTCGGATCACGGTCGGGACGCCAGCGCAGCAGCTTCACGGTGTGCCGGAACCGGCTGCCCTCCATCTGGTCATAGGCGACCTCGACGACGCGCTCGGGCCGGATCGGCACCCACTGCTTGTCGGCGGCTGAGTTCCACCGGCTGGCCTCACCCTCGCGGACATCACCCAGGCGCAGCGGTTCCAGCTCGGCCAGCAGGGTGAGCCGGTCGGCATCGGTGAACGCCGAGGACCCGCCCACCATCGCCAACTCACCGTCGGGGGTGTACAGGCCCAGCAGTAGCGAGCCGATACCGTTGCCGCTCTTGTGAATCCGGTAGCCCATCACCACGCAGTCGGCGTCACGTTGGTGTTTGACCTTGACCATGTCGCGTTTGCCGGGCAGATACGGCCCGTCCGTGCGCTTGGCGACGACGCCGTCGAGCCCGGCCCCCTCGAACGTGGTCAGCCAGCGGGTGGCCTGCTCGGGATCGGCGGTGGCGCGGGTGACATGGCAACTGCCGCCGCCGATGACCAGCTCGGCTAGCGCCTGCCGGCGCACCCGGAACGGCTCGCCGAGCAGTGCCTTGGACCCGGTGGCCAGCGCGTCGAATCCGATGAACCGCGCCGGCGTCTGCTCGGCCAACAGTGCGACCCGGCTTGCCGCGGGATGAATCCGCTGGCTCAGCGACTCCCAGTCCAGCCGGGTCCGCCCGCCGACCTGGCGCGGCACCACCACCTCACCGTCGAGCACGCAGCGCGGGGCGGTCTCGGCGCGCAGCGCGGCCAGCAGCTCGGGGAAGTAGCGGCCCAGCGGTTTTCCGGTGCGCGACTGCAGCAGCACGTCGTCGCCGTCGCGGAACACGATGGCGCGAAAGCCGTCCCACTTGGGTTCATAGGACCAGGAACCGCTGGGAACCGTGGCCGCCGCCTTGGCGAGCATCGGATCCACCGGCGGCGCCACGGGCAGATCCATGGTGTCCATGATGGACGCTGCGGCTCAGTGGCGCAGGAACTCCAGCACGTGGCGGGCCAACTCCTCGCCGGCGTCCTCCTGAAGGAAGTGGCCGGCATCGTGGATCACCGGGTGGGCGCGGCCGCGGGCGCCGCGCATCTCACGCTGGAAGATCGGCGCCATGGCCCCGGTGAACGGATCATTGTCGCTGAACGCCACCAGCATCGGGATCTCCGAGGCGCACAGTGCGGCCCACGCCGCCCGGTTGGCCGCCGCGGAGACGTCGTCGGGGGTGGTGGGGATCAGCGACGGCATGGTCCGCGGTCCGACGCAGTAGCTGTCGTCGGGGAACGGCGCGTCGTAGCCCGCGCGCACCGCATCGCTCATCGGCCGGCGGCACGCGGCCTGCACGCCCCAGCCGATTTCGAGCGTCGGCGCAGTCTCGATCGTCTCGCGGAAACGCCACCAGACCTTCGGCATCGGGACATCACCGGTGGGCAGCCCGGTGTTGGCCACCACCACCCGGGCGAAGCGGTCGGGGTTCTCGGTCAGCATCCGCAGCCCGATCAGGCCACCCCAGTCCTGGCAGACCAGCGTCACGCCTTGCAGGTCGAGGACGTCGAACGCCAGTGCCCGCATCCACTCCACGTGCCGGGCGTAGGTGTGGTCGTCCGCGCGGGTCGGCTTGTCCGAGCGGCCGAACCCGACCAGGTCCGGGCAGATCACCCGGTAGCCGGCCTCGGCCAGGATCGGCATCATCTTGCGGTACAGATACGACCACGAGGGCTCGCCGTGCAGCATCAGGATGGGCTCGCCGTCGTCCGGGCCGTCCTGCACCCAGGCCACCCGCAGCGTCCCGCCGTCGTCGTCACTCAGATCGCAATACTGCGGCGGGTAGTCGAAGTCCGGAAGGCCGGTGAACCTGTCGTCGGGGGTGCGCAGTATCTGCATGAGGTGACGATACCCAGCCCGATAGGCTGGTTTCCGCGCTTCGCACCAGTTGAGAGGAACCACCGATGTGCTACCCCGTGACCTGTCGGATCTGCGGCAAGACCACCTGGGACGGCTGCGGTGAGCACGTCGCCGACGTGAAGGCCTCGGTGCCGCCGGAGCAGTGGTGCGGCGGCCACCCGGAGTCGGAGCGCCGGCCCGGCTGACGCGCCACTCCCCGCGTACCGATCCCCGCGCACCGACTGAGAGAGGAACCGCCGATGTGCTACCCCGTGCCGTGTCGGGTCTGCGGCAAGACCACCTGGGCCGGCTGTGGTGAACACATCGCCGAGTTGCGCGCCCAGGTACCCCCGGAGCAGTGGTGTCAAGGACACGGTCCCGAGGCGGCGCCGACGGCGCCGGCATTCGTCGGCACCCCGCAGACACCGTTTCCGGCTTACCCCGCACCGCGGCCCACCAACTGGTCGACGTATGCGGCGCTAGCGGTGGCGCTGGTAGCCCTGGCGGTAGCGGCGGCCGCGTTGTTCCGCCCGGCGACGGCAGTGTCACCGGCTGAGGACGCCGTGCCGGCACTGGCAGTGCCCAGCACCGGGGGTGTGTTCAGCGCGCAGCAGTCGGCCGACGCCAAGCTGAAGGTGTGCGACGCGTCCCGGCTGACCCGCTCGGCGGTGCAGTTCAACACGAATATGGAGAACCCGGTACCGGGCGACCCGGCCGGCGACCTGGCGGTCGGCACCAATGCCCGCCTGGCGCTGTCGCACAGCGCCCAGTACCTGCACAACCTGCTGTCGAAGGAGCCGGCCACACCACCCGAGCTGGCCACCGCTGTCGGCAACTACGCCGACACACTCAGTGAGTTGGCGCTGGGTTATCTGACCGGTCACTCGGCGGACGACTCGGTGCAACAGCCGCTCCGCGATCGGCTGACAGCGACCATCGACGTCATCGACAACCTCTGTCCGATGTGACGATCCGCGGGGTCACACCCCGACGGCGCGTTCCAACTCCTCCAGCGAGGTGTCGAGGTGGCCGAGTAGCCGCTGCAGGTGCGGCACCGAACGCCGGCAACCCACCAGCCCGAAGTCGAGGTTTCCGGCATTGCTGACCACGGTCATGTTCAGCGCCTGCCCGTCGAGGGCGATCGACAGCGGATAGTTGCCGTCCAGGCGGGCACCGCGCCAGTACATCGGCTCGGCCGGACCGGGCACGTTGGAGATGACGATGTTGAATGGCGGGCGGGCCGCGGAGACGAACCCGGGGACGGCCGACATGGCCAGCGGCGCCATGTTGGCCGCCGACAGGGCCAGCGCCTGAGCGCGCGGCAGCTCGGCGAACACCTTCTTGTTGCGGCACATCGACTCGCTGATTGTCGCCAGCCGCTGCGCGGGGTCGGCGAGGTCGGTGGCCAGGTTGCACAAGATGGTGCCGACCATGTTGCCGCCGGCGTCGGCGTCGGCCTCGGTGCGCAGGCTCACCGGGACCATCGACACCAGCGGGGTGTCCGGCAGTGCGTTCTGCTCGTCGAGGTAGGCGCGAAGCGCCCCGGAGCACATGGCGAGTACGACGTCGTTGACGGTCACCCCGGCGGCACGCTTGATCGCGACGATGCGTTCCACCGGCCAGGACTGCGCCGCGCACCGGCGGGCCCCACCGATCTTGACGTTGAACATGGTGCGCGGCGCCTCGAACGGCAGGGTCAGCTGCTGCTCCAGCAGTGCCGAGCGTGCCAGCTTGATCGTTGATGGGCCCAGCGCCGCAAGGCCTTTCACTGCTCCGGTCAGCTGGCTCAACGGCGACGGAGACTCGGTGGGCGGCCGGGTGCGCGCCGGCAGCGACCACGGGGCGCGCAGTTCTGCCTCGCGCGGATCAGTCGACAGCGCACGGCCCAGAAGTCGCAGCAGCGAGACGCCGTCGACCAGGGCGTGATGGATCTTGACGTACACCGCGAACCGGCCGTCGGCCAGGCCCTCCACCAGGTGGGCCTCCCACAGCGGGCGGTGCCGGTCGAGCAGGCTGCCGTGTAGCAGCGAGGTCAGCTCCAACAGGTCGCGCACCCGGCCCGGCACCGGCAGCGCTGAGCGCCGCAGGTGGTACTCCATCTCGATGTCGGCTTCGTTGTCGAAGGCCCAGCCCACGTTGGCGATCCCGCCGAGCAGGGTCGCGGGACGCTTGCGGAAGGCCGGCTGCAGGTCCCCGGCAGTCAGCAACTCGTGGTAGATCTCGCCGACGAACTCTCGCCCGGCACCCTCGGGCGGCTCGAACAGCATCAGGCCGCCGACGTGCATGGGATGTTCCCGCGTTTCGCCCAGCAGGAAGACCGAATCGAGCAGTGAGATGAGCTCCATCGGTCTATTAGACCCCGGCGGGCAAGGCCGTGGTTGCTAGTCTTTTGCAGTGCGTCGCCGGAACATTGCCGCCCTTGCCTCGGTTGGGTGCCTGGCGGTGGCAGGACTGGGCGCCCCGCCGTCCCCCGGCGCCACCGGCAAGACGGTGTTCCTCGATGCCGGGCACAGCGGTGCCAGCGACTCATCCATCAACCGCCAGGTGCCCAACGGGCGCGGCGGCACCAAGCCGTGCCAGACCAGTGGGACCTCCTCGAACGCCGGCTACCCCGAGCACAGCCTGAACTGGGATGTGACCAACCGGATCCGCGCCGCACTGGAAGACGCGGGCGTGCACACCGAGCTCTCGCGTGCCGACGACGCCTCGGTGGGTCCGTGCATCGACGCCCGGGCGGCCGCCGCCAACGCCGCGCATCCGGATGCGATCGTGTCGATCCACGCCGACGGCGGGCCGGCCTCCGGCCGCGGGTTTCACGTCAACTACTCCAGCCCGGCGCTCAACGACGCCCAGTCCGGCCCGGCCGTCCGGCTGGCCGGCGATATCCGAGACTCGTTGGCGGCCGGAGGTTTTCCCGAATCCAGTTACCTGGGTTCGAACGGATTGTTCGGACGTGCGGATCTGGCCGGGCTGAACCTCGCTGAATATCCGGCCGTGCTGGTCGAATTGGGCAATATGCGCAACGCCGAGGACGCGGCGCTGTTGGAGAGCCCTGAGGGCCGGGACCGCTACGCTGCCGCCGTCACCCGTGGGATTCTCGCTTTCCTCGGCGGGTAACCCATGGCGCGACTGGTTTTCGTTGCAGCCTGCGTCATGTTGGCTCTGGCCGGCTGCTCCAACGACATCCCCACCGTGGTGACCGGCCACGCGGTCTCGATGCTGTACAACCCGGGCCGGGTCGGCGGACTGCCGGTGTCGGAAGGACCCAGCGGCCCGCGTGGTGAGCTCCCGGCCGTCACCGCCAGGGTGAGCGGCAGCGACGGCGGGGATGTCGACCGGCTGTCGCAGCTGGCGATCGACGACATCGAGGCGTTCTGGACCCAGCACTACGCGGAGTCTTTAAGTGGCAGTTTCGCACCGGTGTCGTCGCTGGTCTCGTATTCCTCCACCGACCCGAACGACTCCTCGGTGTGCGGCGGCGACTTCTACCACGTGCCGAACGCGATGTACTGCAAGCGGATGGACACCATGGCCTGGGACCGGGCCAAGTTCATGCCGACCGCGCGAAAGTACTTCGGAGACATGGCGATCAACGGGACACTGGCGCATGAGTACGGGCACGCCCTGCAGAACATGGCCGGCTTGGTCAACCTGTTCACCCGAACCCTGGTGCGCGAACAGCAGGCCGACTGCTTCGCGGGGGTGTACCTGCAGTGGGTGGCCGCGGGCAGTTCGTCACGCGCGTCGTTGAGCACCGGCGACGGGCTCAACCATGTGCTGGCCGGGCTGATCGTGATCCGCGACCCCGTCTCGACGTCCGACAACCCGGTCTCGGTCTCCGATGCGCACGGCACCGCGCTGGACCGGGTCGGCGCGTTTCAGACCGGCTTCGACGGTGGCGCGGACATGTGCGCGCGCATCGACTCCGACGAGATCCGCAAACGGCGCGGCAATCTGCCACGCTCCCTTTTTGATTCGGAGACTCCGCAGAGCGATCTGCTGATCGACGAGTCGGTGCTGGGCACCCTGATGGCGCAGCTGGGTCAGATCTTCGTCCCGGCCGCCCCGCCGTCGCTGTCGGTCACCGGTGACTGCGGCGGGGGTAAGCCCGATCCGGTGGCGTACTGCCCCGGATCCAACACGATCGTCGTCGACCTGCCCGGGCTGCAGGCGATGAGCACGCCGTCGGATCAGTCGACGCTGGCGCTGCCGCAGGGCGACAACACCGGGCTGTCGGCCGTCACCTCGCGCTATGCGCTGGCCGTTGCGCGCGAGCGCGGGGCCGGCCTGGACGGTGCCACCGCCGCGCTGCGCACCGCATGCCTGACCGGGGTGGCGCAGCGGGCGATGGCCTCTCCGATGACGGTGCCTTCCGGGCCGTCCGGTACCGGCCTGACGCTGGCCGGCGGCGATCTGGACGAGGCCATCACCGGCCTGCTGATGAACGGCGTGGCCGCCAGCGACGTCGCCGCGCACACCGTGCCGGCCGGCTTCACCCGGATCCTGGCGTTCCGGTCCGGCCTGCACGGCGATATCGACGGCTGCTTCGGGCGGTTTCCGTGAATCGCCGGCCGGAACCGCCCGATCAGCCGGACCGGCGTAACACCCCACCGATGCAGCCGAGGCAGGACTGGGGACGCACCCAGCCCGGGCCGCGGCGCCCGATTCCGCCGCCGCGCCCGCCCGCTCGACCACCGGCCCAGCCCTGGTACCTGGAGTTCCGACGGCCGCCGGTCCCCCCTGCTCCCCCGAGTCCACCACCACCGCCGCCACCACCACCAAGGGTCCCCCCAGCTGCTCCCCCGAAATCCGCTGCGCCGCAACCCCAATCGAATCGGGGACTGCTGATCGGCGCCGGTGTCAGCGTCGTGTTGGTGTTTGCGGTACTGGCGACCCTGATGCTCAGCGGCCTGATCGGCGGGTCCGGTCCGGTCGAACTCGACGTGACCCACGCCCAGGACGGGGTTCGCCAGGTGCTCACCGACCCGATCGACGGCTACGGACGCGAGAACGTCGGCGACGTCCGTTGCAACGACGGGGTCAACCCGAAGGTGCACCGGGGCCGCAGTTTCACCTGTGTGGTCGCTGTCGACGGCGCCCAGCGCCAGGTTCTGGTGGAGTTCGCCGACGACGACGGAACCTACGAGGTCGACCGTCCGCGGTGACGTTTTAGCTGGTCAAACATAGATAAAAGCGCCCAAATGCACTGGTGGGCAATGTCTGTGGGCTGGCTAGGAGTTAGCTGACGAGCTTGCTTGCAGCGGGCCGCGCCGCCGTAGGGTCACACGCGCCAACTACCCGTGGTTCCCGAGGAGTTCGATGACCTACGTCAAGCCGCCCGAGTTGATCAACACGATGATCGACGCCGGGCAGTCCAAGATTTTCATGTCCACCCGCGACACCTTGATCCGCGCATTCATGGCCGGCGCGACGCTGGCCCTGGGGGCGGTGTTCGCGGTGGCCATGACGGTGCAGACCGGTCAGGCGCTCATCGGGGCACTGCTGTTCCCGTCCGGGTTCTGCATCCTCTACCTGCTCGGGTACGACCTTTTGACGGGTGTGTTCGTGCTGGCGCCGCTGGCCTGGCTGGACAAGCGCCCGGGTGTCACCATCGGCGGGGTGCTGCGGAACTGGGGACTGGTGTTCGTCGGTAACTTCGCCGGCGCGTTCACCGTCGCGGTGCTGATGGCGATCGTGTTCACCTACGGGTTCTCCACCGCGCCCAACGAAGTCGGTCAGATGATCGGGCACATCGGCGAGGCTCGCACGCTGGGCTATGCCGCACACGGCTTCCAGGGCATGCTGACGCTGTTCGTGCGCGGCATGCTGTGCAACTGGATGGTGTCCACCGGGGTGGTCGGGGCCATGATGGCCACCGATGTCACCGGCAAGGTGATCGCCATGTGGCTGCCGGTGATGCTGTTCTTCGCAATGGGTTTCGAGCACTCGGTGGTCAACATGTTCCTGTTCCCCTCCGGCCTGATGCTCGGCGGGAACTTCACGATCATGGACTACCTCGAGTGGAACGAGATCCCCACCGCGCTGGGCAATCTGGTGGGCGGACTGGCGTTCACCGGGCTGGCGATGTACGCGACGCATTCGCGGACCGCGCCCAAGCGCAACGCTGCGGTGGTGCAGAAGGAAGTGGCGGCCGGCGTCTGACGTCGGGTGTGCGGTTTGATACGCCGACTCCGGTGGGTCGCGTACCAAACCGCACACTCGGCACGGGTTTCGCTTGGCGGTGGCGGAGGGATTTGAACCCTCGGACGGGGGTTACCCGTCACACGCTTTCGAGGCGTGCTCCTTAGGCCGCTCGGACACGCCACCGCGGGACAGCGTACCCAACGACTGGCCCGTCATCCCAATCGCTGCCGGGCGAAGAACTCCTCCAGGGGCGCGGCGCACTCATCGGCCAGCACTCCGCCGCGAACTTGCGGCCGGTGATTGACCCGCCGATCGCGCACGACGTCCCACAGTGAGCCCACCGCGCCGGTCTTGGGCTCGAACGCCCCGAACACCAGCCGCGACACCCGGGCGGCCACCAGCGCCCCCGCACACATGGTGCAGGGCTCCAGGGTGACGGCCAGGGTGGCGCCGGTCAGCCGCCAGCCGTCGCCGAGCACAGCGGCTGCGGCCCGGATCGCCAGCAGCTCGGCGTGCGCGGTCGGGTCTCCGAGGGCTTCGCGGGCGTTGGCGGCCCGGGCCAGCACGGTGCCGTCGGGGCCCACCACCACCGCTCCCACCGGCACGTCGTCGGACCCGGCCGCGGCGGCAGCGGAAAGCGCAGCGCGGATCAGGTCCTCATCGGTAGGGATCACTTATGGCGTCGCGGCAGTGCCGCACTGAGCTGCTCGTCGAAGCCCATCTCTCCGGCGATCCGGTGCAGTTGCTCGTCGACGGCAACGTCGGACTCGTCGAGGATCACGCCGAGCACCGCGGCGGGCAGACCGATGTCGGACAGCAGGCCCAGGTCGCCCTCCTCGAAAGGCTCGGAGTCCTCCAGCTCGTCGGCGTCGATGTCGGAATCCAGCTCCTCGAGCACCTCGTCGGCAATGTCATAGTCCAGTGCGGCCGTCGCGTCCGAGATAAGCAACCGGGTGCCCGCGGGGCCGGGGCGGACGATCAGGAAGAACTCGTCGTCGACATTGAGCAGCCCGAAAACCGCGCCCGCACTGCGCAATTCACGCAGTTCGGTCTCGGCGGCCTGCAGACTGGTGAGCGCCTCGTCACGCATGGGCGTGCAGCGCCACTTGCCGTCTTCGCGCACAACAGCCATCCCAAAACCGGCCGGCGTCTCCGCCGGCCGGCCCTGTGCGGACGCGCCCTGTGCTCCCATCGCCGCCAACGGTAGTCGCCGTTTACGTCGTTGACCAGCGTGTGCCAACCTGGACAGGTGGCGGGACACGCAGCGAAAACACCGGTTTGTGTATTGGGGCTCGGCCTGATTGGCGGTTCGGTGCTGCGCGCGGCCGCAGCCGCGGGGCGGGTGGCGTTCGGCTACAACCGTTCCGCAGACGGGGTCAACGCCGCGATCACCGACGGATTCGACGCCACCGCCGAACTGGACACCGTGCTGCAGCGGGCCGCGGAGACCGGCGCGCTGATCGTCCTCGCCGTCCCGGTGCCGGCCCTGCCGACGCTGCTCGACCATGTCCGCCGGCTGGCCCCGAATTGCCCGCTGACCGACGTGACCAGCGTCAAGAGCGCCGTGCTCGACGACGTCACCGCCGCCGGGCTGGCCGAGAAGTTCGTGGGCGGGCACCCCATGGCCGGCACGGCGCATTCGGGCTGGCCGGCCGGTCACGCCGAGCTGTTCGTGGGCGCACCCTGGGTGATCAGCGTCGACGACCACGTGGATCCGACGGTGTTCGCCGCCGTGCTGGACCTGATCCTGGACTGCGGATCGGTGGCGGTGCCGGCCCGCTCCGAGGAACACGACGCAGCCGCTGCGGCGATCTCGCACCTGCCGCACCTTCTGGCCGAGGCGCTGGCCGTCACCGCCGCCGACGTGCCGCTGGCGTTCGCGCTGGCCGCCGGATCCTTCCGGGACGGCACCCGGGTGGCCGGGACCGCACCGGATCTGGTCCGGGCGATGTGCGAGGCCAACGCCCCGCAACTGGTGCCGACGCTGGATCGTGCGATGGAACTGCTGGCCGCGGCACGCGAATCGCTGACCGCGGACGGATCGGTGGCCGAACTGGCCAACACCGGCCATGCCGCCCGGACCCGCTACGACAACTTCCCGCGCAACGAGATCGTCACCGTCGTGGTCGGCGAAGAGGATTGGCGCCGCGAGCTGGCCGCAGCCGGCCGGGCCGGCGGGGTGATCAGATCCGCGCTGCCAGTCCGGGATAGTCGATGACGAATCCGTCGTCGTCGACCAGCAAGGTGGTGCCGGCCGGGTCGGTGCCCGGGGTAAGCACCGTGATGCCCTCGCCGGGGCCGGCGCTGCAGTAGCTGGCTTCCGCCGCGCTCAACTCCATCTCCGGGACCATCAGATAGATGGTCGGCAGCGTTATCGAGGCGGCCCGCTGGTGCAGGCGGGCGCGGCGGATCGGCAGCGTGTTGAAGAACGGGCTGTAGACCATGTCGATGTCCAGGGCGCCGTCGTAGCCGGTCCGGGTCTGGCCGCGGGCGTCGGTGACCAGCCACATGTTCTCTTCGTCGCGGGCCACCACCAGCTGGCGTTCGCGTTCGGCCGTCGTGATGGTCAGGCCCAGCCGCTTGGTGGCCCCGGATTCGTCGGTCTGCAGGTCGTAGTAGACGCCGAACGCGGGGTGTTCTCCGGTGGCCGAGGCCACCAGCCGGCCGTTGGCCCGGATCCGGTTGCCGGACAGCTGCACGCGCACCGATTCCATCCGGGAGGCGTCCGGCGCCCGCCAGGTCAGGATCGCCGGCCACGTGCCGGACGGGGCTGCGTTCACCGGACCACCGTAAGCGACGGGTCGGTGATCCGCAGAAACTGCCCGGAACACATCCGGAAACCGGCAAGATATCCTCCATGAGCAGCGACCTCTCCGAGCCCGTCGACCCGCAACAGGACAAGGCCGCCGCACCGTCGGCGCCGGCGCCGGCCATGCCGCTGACCCGCGCCGGCGCGCTGTGGAGTGCACTGATCGGCGGGTTCCTGGTCCTGATCGTGCTGCTGGTGTTCGTCACGCAGAACACCGCTCAGGTGGCGTTGACGTTCCTGGTCTGGCAGTGGAGCCTGCCGTTGGGGGTGGCGATCCTGCTGGCGGCGATCTGCGGCGGGCTGATCACCGCCCTGGTCGGCACCGCCCGGATCTTCCAGCT
This sequence comes from Mycobacterium zoologicum, assembly GCF_020181635.2. Taxonomy (NCBI): domain Bacteria; kingdom Bacillati; phylum Actinomycetota; class Actinomycetes; order Mycobacteriales; family Mycobacteriaceae; genus Mycobacterium; species Mycobacterium zoologicum. The sequence continues at coordinate 65,790 of NZ_JAYJJS010000022.1, forward strand.
GCGCCGCGCCGCCAAGAAGGCCCTGCGCTAGCCGTCTCCGGGCATCCGCTGCTGGTTGCGCGGCAACAGGTCCCAGACGTGCTCGGTGCCGTTGGTCGAGGCCACCGCACCCTGCCCTGATCGTGAGTACAGAAGCCGGGTGACCGAGACGTAGTCGACCGGAAACGACAGCAGCCGCCGGGTGCCCAGCAGCTGGTGCAGCGCCACGTTGATCACGCCGCCGTGGCTGAACACCGCGACCGTCTCGTCGGCTTCGGCGGCGGCCACCACGTCGGCCAGCGCGGCGGCCACGCGGGCGCAGAACGCCTCCTCATCGACACCGGCGGGCAGCAGGCCTTGGGCCATCCGATCCCAGTCCTGCGGCCGCTCGTTGCGCAACTGCTCGACGGGCAGGTAGCCGGCCAGCTCACGGTCGTATTCGGCGAACCGTTCGTCGACCTCGACAGCCAGGGCACGCTCGGCGGCCAGCGGTCCGGCGGTCTGGACGGCACGGCGCTGCGGGCTGCTCACCAGCCGGGTGATCGGGAAGCGTTTTAGCGCGGCGGGCAGACGCTGCGCCTGCTCCAGGCCGGTCTCGGACAGTTCGGGGTCGGAGCCCTGGCCGTATTCGCTGCGCAGCGGCAGCGCATGGCGGATCAACAGCACCTGCACGGGGGTCACCCTACTTCGCTGCGGTTTCCCCCTGGCGCGAGCGTGCACAAACGTCAGGGCCCACCTGCGGGTTTGCCGAACATTTGTGCACGGTCGGGGCAAGGGGGCGTCAGGGGGTGACGATGTTGAAGTTCGGGTCGGCGGCGTCGGCGAAATCCCTTGTGCGTCCAGCGTGCCGCCGTTCTCCTCTGGCGCGAGCGTGCGCAGTTGTCCCTCGTGCCCGGCGTGTCGGCGTACAGACGCGCACGCTCGCGCTAGGTGGTGGGCAGCCGGACGGTGAACTCGGTCCGCCCCGGGACGCTGGTCACCGCGATCGTGCCGTCGTGCGCCCGGACCACCGCGGCCGCGATCGCCAGACCCAATCCGGTGCTGCCGCCCTTGCGGGACCGGGAGGTGTCGCCACGGGCGAAACGCTGGAAGATCTCCGGCTGGAACTCCTCGGCGATCCCCGGCCCGTCGTCGGTCACGCTCAGCACCGCGGCGCCGGCCTCGACACCCAATCGGACCGTCACCTCGGTGCCCGGGCCGGTGTGGACGCGGGCATTGGTGAGCAGGTTGGTCAGCACCTGATGCAGCCGGGCGGCATCGCCGGGAACCGTCACCGGTTCGTCGGGCAGGTCGAGCTGCCAGCGGTGGTCGGGACCGCCGACGTGGGCGTCGCTGACCGCGTCGACCGCCAGCCGCGACAGATCCACCGGCTCATGTTCCAGTGGCCGGCCGGAGTCCAGCCGGGCCAGCAGCAGCAGGTCTTCGACCAGACTGGTCATCCGGGCGGCCTCGGACTGCACCCGCCCCAGGGCGTGCGCCACCGCCTCGGCGTCATCCGGAACCCGTTGCGCCAGTTCGGTATACCCGCGGATGGCGGTCAGCGGCGTGCGCAACTCGTGGCTGGCGTCGGCGACGAACTGGCGCACCCGGATCTCGCTGGCCTGACGCGTCGCCAGCGCGGCCGCGATGTGGTCGAGCATCCGGTTGACCGCCGCACCGAGCTGGCCGACCTCGGTGCGGGGATTGGTGTCGGCTTCGGCGACCCGCACCGGCAGCGTCGCGTCGCCGCGGTCCAGCGGCAGGCCCGCCACCTCACCCGCGGTCTGGGCCACCCGACGCAGCGGGGTCAGCGCCCGCCGGATCACCACACTGCCGGCGCTCGCCGCGGCGGCCACCGCGACCAGGGTCACCAGGCCGAAGATCAGCAGCACCCGCACCATGGTGGCGTCCACCGCCGCCAGCGGCAGCCCGGTGACGATGGTCCCGCCGCTGTGGTGGGCCGGTGTCGCGATCACCCGGTACCGGCCGACTCCCTCCAGGCGCCGGGTGACCGGAACCTGGGCGTCACCGGATTCGATCAATTCCGTTGTGGCCGAAGGACTCAGGACCTCGCGGAAACCGGGGGTGCTCAGGTAGCCGGCCTCGACATCGCCCGGGTCCCCTGAGCCGATCACCACGCCGACCATGCCGGGCGGTTGCCCTGGGGCGTCGAGGAAATCCGGTCCCGGGCCGGGCCGTGGGCGGTGGCGGCGGTGCCCCATCGGCGGCGGGGGCTGGCCGTGCAGCCGCGCCGAGCGGCGCGCGGCGTCGTAGAGCTGGTGGTCGACCTGGCCGACCAGGTACTGGTACAGCGCCAGCTCTGTCACCGCGCCGATGCCCAGGCAGGCCACCGTCAGCAGCGCGATCTGTCCGGCGAGCAGCCGCGCCCGCAGCGACCAGCTTCGCTCGCCGGTCAGCTTGTCACCCAGCCGGTTTGAGCACATATCCGGCACCGCGCAGGGTGTGGATCATGGGCGGGCGACCGTTGTCGATCTTCTTACGCAGATACGAGATGTAGAGCTCGACGATGTTGGCTTTTCCGCCGAAGTCGTACTCCCACACCCGATCCAGGATCTGCGCCTTGGACAGCACTCGCTTGGCATTGTGCATCAGATAGCGCAGCAGCTCGAATTCGGTGGAGGTCAACGTGATCGGGTCACCGCCGCGGGTCACCTCGTGGGAGTCCTCGTCGAGAACCAGGTCACCCACCACGATCTGAGCCCCGCTGTCGGCGGTGCTCACCCCCGACCGGCGCAGCAGGGCACGCAGCCTCAGCACCACCTCCTCGATGCTGAACGGCTTGGTGACGTAGTCGTCGCCGCCCGCGGTCAGCCCGGCGATGCGATCCTCCAGCGCGTCCTTGGCGGTCAGGAACAGCACCGGCAGCCGCGGGTTGGTCTCGCGCAGTCGCGGCAGCACGTCCAGGCCGCTCATGTCGGGCAGCATCACGTCGAGCACCACCACGTCGGGGCGTTCGGCCTTGGCCGCCGCGATGGCCGAGGCGCCGTCGCCGGCGGTCGCGGCACTCCAGCCCTCGTAGCGCAGCGCCATCGCCACCATCTCGGCGAGCACCGCCTCGTCATCGACCACCAGCACGGTGATCGGCTTGCCGTCGGCGCGTGCCATCACCACACGTTCCACCGATCCCCGCGGCCCAGTCATCGCATTCCAGTATCTCTGCGCCGATGGGCCGGGCCTGTATCGACACTGTGTGCCCGCTTTGAACGTCCGCGCCGATATCGTCATCGCATGGCACGCACCCCGCAGGAGATCTTTGACCACCACATCCGCGCCCTGCTCGCTCGCGACGTCGAGGCGCTGCTCACCGACTACACCGAGGAGTCGGTGCTGATCACCCCCGCCGGTGTGGCGGCGGGCCTGACCGGGATCCGCGCGGCGTTCGGCCAACTGGCCGACGCACTGGACGGCGCGGAGTTCACCATCGACTCCCGAACCCACCACGACGACGTCCTGCTGATCGAGTGGACGCTGGATGCGCCGGCCTTTGCGGTCCGGGGCGTGGACACCTTCCTGTTCGACGCCGATTCGATCCGGGTGCAGACCATCTCCCAGTCGGCCACCCCCAAGGGCTGACTCATGGATCTGGAACCGGTGGCGCAGTGGATGTCGAGCCGACAACTGGGCGACGGCCCGCTGGAAGACGTCACGGAGCTGTCCGGCGGCACCCAGAACATCATGCTGCGTTTCACCCGGTCGGGCCGCGGCTACGTGCTGCGGCGCGGCCCGCGGCACCTGCGGCCGCGCAGTAACGCGGTGATGCTGCGCGAGACCCGGGTGCTGGCCGCGCTGGCCGGCACCGACGTACCGCACCCGCGGCTGATCGCCACCTGCGACGACCCGAAGGTGCTCGGTGACGCGGTGTTCTACCTGATGGAGCCCGTGGACGGGTTCAACGCCGGCGAGGGGCTGCCTGATCTGCACGCCGGCGATCCCGCGGTGCGCCACGAGATGGGCCTGTCGATGGCCGAGTCGTTGGCCAAACTCGGCGCCGTCGACCATGTCGCCGTGGGGCTGGCCGACTACGGCAAGCCGGACGGGTTCCTGCAGCGGCAGGTGCCGCGCTGGCTGGCCGAGCTGGACTCCTACCGACAGTTCGAGAACTACCCCGGCCCGGATCTGCCCGGTATCGACGACGTCGCCGCCTGGCTGCAGGCCACCACCCCGTCGTCGTGGCAGCCGGGCATCCTGCACGGCGACTATCACGCCGCCAACGTGATGTTCTCCCGCACCGGACCGCAGCTGGCGGCGATCGTGGACTGGGAGATGTCGACCATCGGGGACCCGCTGCTGGACCTGGGCTGGCTGCTGGCCACCTGGCGCCAGGACGACGGCTCCAGCGTGTTCAGCCACACCCTGACCGGCATGGACGGGCTGGCCTCGACCGGCGAGCTGGTGGAGCGCTACGCCGCCGGCAGCTCCCGCGACCTGTCGAACATCGGCTGGTACACCGTGCTGGCCAGTTTCAAGCTGGCGATCGTGATCGAGGGGACCCTGGCCCGGGCGTCCGCCGGGATGGCGCAGCAGGAAGTGGGCGAGCAGCTGCACGACGCCGCGGTCTGGTTGTTCGAGCGCGCGCAGGGCTTGATATCTGGCTGACCGCGCAACGGGAAAGTTTCGCCGAGATTCGGAAAAATCTCGGATGACGAGGGAATGCGTTGATTTTCGCGCCGCGCTTATGACGAAAATGTCGTGCTGTCTACATAGGCGAGCTAAGGTTGATTGCTGTGGACGATCGTCACAAGGATCCAACCGTTGTACTGCCCTACTTGGTCGGTAGGCCGCTCGGTGCCACCGAGGTCTACGAGGCATTCGGCTATCGCAAGTCCGCCTATTACAAGGCGGCGCACGAGGGTCGGCTGATCAGTGCGGACAATCTCATTCGAGTCGCCCGGTATTTCGGCTTGAACCCGGTCGACCTGCAGGTTCGTTTCGGGCTGATCGAGCACGACGCCGTCGCGGAATACCTGCAGGATTCGTCGAGGCCGTTGCGCATCGGCGATCTCAAGGCCGATCTGGACAAACCACCGGTCTGACGGGGCGTTCGGGAAGTACCGTCGACGCATGACGTCGGCCTTCATAGGCGTCACCGTACTGGTGGCGCTATACAGCCTGTGGGTGCGCCGCGACACCTGGTGGTCCCGCTGGGAGATCGGCGTCAGCACGGCCATCGCGCTGGAGTGCGCCGCATTGATGCTGATGTCGCCGTGGGCGGCCGAGACCATCGGCTCGCCACTGCATCGGGCCGCCCACATCTGGAACCTGCAGCAGTTGGTCGGCCACCAGTTCCTGGTGATCGCCATCTCGGCCAACGCTCACCATGTGCTGTTGCGCCTGGCTGACCATGAGCGGATTCGGCCGCTGTTTCGCCGGCACGTGGTGTGGCCGGTGCGAATCGGGCTGCTGGCGTTGGCGGTGGTGTTCGTCGTCGCCGACGCGGGTTACCGGCCGGACGGATTGTCGAGCAGCGGCGGAGTCTGGGCCAACGTGTACTGGGTGCTGTGGTGCGGACTGCTGATCTACGTGTCCGGCTGCGCGACGCGACTGCTGCTGGCGCTGCGCGACGATCCACGCGCCAAGGAGACCGTCGAGCTCTACACCGCCTCGTCGGCATTCGCGCTGGCCGCGATGATGGCGCAGTTGAGCACCACTTGGTCCAAGAACGACGCCAGCACGCTGGTCTGGTTCTGCGCGTGCGTGTCGGTGACCATCTTCGCTTACGGCTCGGCACGTTCGTGGCAGGCCAAGGCGGCCTGGTTCCACACCGGCAGGCTTCCGGTCAGCGAGAACAATCCCCCGCAATCGTTGGCGTGAGTGCGCCCGATGACGTCGGGGTTCATCATCGCCACATTGGCGATCATCGTCTATAGCCTGTGGGTTCGCCGCGACACGTGGTGGACCCGCTGGGAGGTCACCGCCACCTGCGCCGTCGCGATGGAGGGCTGCGCGCTGCTGTTGATGTCGCCCTGGGCGGCGCCCACGGTCGGCGTGATGCTGCACCAAGCACTCGGGGTGTGGAACGTGCAGCAGATGCTCGGACACCTGTGCTTGATCGCGGCGGTGTCGGGCAACATCTACCACATGTTGGTGCGCCTGGCTGACCCCGAACAGGTGAAGGTGTTGATGCGGCGTCAGCTCATGGTGCCGATCTGGCTGGGCGTCGCGATCATGGTGCCCGCCTTCGTGCTCGCCGACCAGGACTACCTCCCCGACTTCTTCTCCGCCCCGTCCGCCAATTCCTTGATGATCGTCTACGCGGTGACGGGCAGTGCGGTGGTGCTCTACCTCAGCACCTACGTCAGCCGGTTGATGCTGACCCTGCGCCAGGACCCGCGGGCCAAGACCACCATCGACCTGTATCTGGTGTCGATGGGGTTCGCGGCGGCCGCCACGACGACGGTTGTCGCCTCGGCCTGGGTCGAGGGCGACGACGCCGGTCCGGTGATCTGGGCCTGCGTCTGCCTGTCGATCGGGATCTTCTCCTACGGCTCGGCACGCTCCTGGCGGGCGAAGAGCGCGTGGTTCTCGCCGGCGACGGCCCGATAGTCGGGCCGGCATGACGGCTGTATTCATCACGGCCGCACTGGCCGTGGTCTGTTACTGCCTGTGGGTTCGCCGCGACACCTGGTGGTCGCGCTGGGAGTCTGCCGCCACGTTCGCGATCGCGATGGAGGGCTGCGCGCTGCTGCTGCTCTCGCCGTGGGCCGGCCATGAGCTCAGCCCGCTGCTGCACAGCTTCCTGGGTGTGTGGAATGTCCAGCAGCTGGTCGGCGGCCTGTGCATGATCATCGCGATCGTCGCGAACATCAACCACATGCTGGTCCGGCTAGTGCAGCCCGACCTGGTGCGGCCGCTGATGCGCAAGCACCTGCTGGTGCCGTTGAGCCTGGGTATTGCGGTGATGCTGGTGGCGTTCGTCGAGGCCGACTACGGCCACCAGCCGGACATGTTCGCGAGCATGACGGGCGACCGCTGGGTGAGCGCGTACGAGCTGGCGATCGCCGCCATATCGGTGTATCTGGGCGGCTACATAGGCCGACTGATGCTGCTGCTGCGGCATGATCCGCGGGCCCGCACGACCGTGGCGCTGTACCTGGCGTCGCTCGTGTTCGCGCTGGCGGCATGCGTGCTGGTGGCCATCTCGATCTGGATCCGCAGTTATCTGGGCCCGGCGATCTGGGGCTGCATCTGCCTATCGGTGGGCATCTTCGCCTACGGGCTGGCGCGGTCCTGGCAGGCCAAGCAGGCTTGGTTCATCCCGCAACACTGACGCGCGGAACGTTGATGCGATGAAGGGGCGGGGCCTCCGCTCCTCGTGACGTTCCCGGCGGATGCTGGGGGTGTCATGTCCAATCACGTGTTGGGAGGCCCCTGATGAGTGAGTATGCCGGAAAACAGTTCGTCGGGATTGATCTGCATCGGCAGCGGTCGGTGATCGTTCGTCAGTCCGATACCGGCGAGCAGCTCTCGACGGTGCGGATCGTCAACGACCCGGTGGCCTTGGGGTTGGAGATCGAGCGCGCTGGATCGAATCCGGAGGTGGTGCTCGAAGCCACCTATGGCTGGTACTGGGCGGTTGATGTCCTGCAGGCCTGTGGCGCCAATGTTCACTTGGCGCATCCGTTAGGCGTCAAAGGGTTCCGGTATCGCCGGGTGAAAAACGACGTGCGTGATGCCGCCGACCTAGCGGATCTGCTGCGGATGAACCGACTGCCGGAGGCCTGGATCGCACCGCCGGCCACCCGGGAACTGCGTGAGCTGGTCCGCTACCGCGCCAAGCTGGTAGCGCTGCGCTCAGGCCTTAAAGCGCAGGTGCATGCGGTCCTGGCCAAGGCCGGCGTGCTGATCGTCGCGACGGATTTGTTCGGGGCCACCGCCCGCAAACGCTTGGAGCGCACCCCACTAGGTGGTGTGTATGCCCAGCGGGTGGCCTCGCTGCTGCGTCTGATCGACATCCTCGACATCGAGCAGACAGCATTGTCCGACCGAATCGCCACCGAGCTGCACCATCACGCCGGCTACAACGCGATCCAACAATTGCCGGGCGTGGGGCCGGTCCTGGCCGCGGTGTTCGTCGCCGAGATCGGTGACGTGCACCGCTTCGGTGGCCCGGCACAATTGTGTTCGTGGGCGGGGCTGACACCACGGCATTATGAGTCTGACACCGTGGTGCACCGCGGGCACATCACCAAGCAGGGATCGACGTTGGTGCGCTGGGCGACCGTCGAGGCGATACAGCACAAGACCACGGTGAAGATCGGTATCGACAAAGATCGGATCGCCGCTCGGCGCGGCAGGAATATCGCCAAGGTCGCCGCGGCACGCAAGCTGCTCACCCTGGTCTACTACGGCCTGCGCGACGGGCACATCCGTGCGCTGGCCAAGGACGCAGCGTGAGTAATCCGGGTGCGGTATACGCGTGGTCGCCGCAGAGTCTGGCCTCCCCGCCTGGGGCATGGCCGTTCCGTTGATTGATCCCGCATACCGCACGCCGCACCGCTCCATGCCCTGCCAACCCGGCCAGGGCGAAGGGATGACCGGCAGCCCGGAACAACCCGGGCCTTACCCGATCTGATCTCGGACCACACTGGAGAGCCGCTTCACCCACAACCACATACCGAACCTGCCGTCTTCGGGCCCGGCCAATTCTGCGCTGAAACGGGTCGCCGTCAAGACCGTTCGTCCTCGCTACGCTGCGGGCGCTGCGTCTTGACCCCAACCCCTATTCAGCGCTGCCAGCACCTATCCCCAAAACCGAAAAACCGCAGGAACAACACCCTTGACAACGCCCCGCCCCTTCAGGGATGACTCTGCAAACGGTGTGCGCGTGGGCTATTGCGGACGGGCGGGCAGAACGTCGGCAGCTTACGGCCAGGTGCGGCGTATTCCTTTCGCCGACACCGCGTAGCAGGAGGCGCCGCCTTCTGCGACCTTTCGGTAGATCGCGTGCCGCGCATCGTGGAATCGGCGGACCATCTCAGCGATCTTCAGCTGCTGGTTGTCCAGGTAGAACATCGGAGCTGCGAACTCGACTAGCGGCCGACGTTCGACTTCACGGCCGCGGATTCTGCCGTCCTTGTGTAGCGGATACCAGCCTCTCTCAAGTCCCAACCGCATCCAAACGGGATCGTCAACGTCCTGAGCATCATTCGCGAAGTGATCGGCTGCCCGGTGAATTTGCCAACCGTGTTCGCGTAAGCCAGCTGCGACCCCAACGCCGAGGCCGCGGTCAAGGAAGAACTCAGGCTGCGTGCTTGAGGCCAACTCTGCATATCTCTTCGACCTCGACAACTTTCAGCCCGTACTCGTGAGCGACGGTCTTCATCGACTCGCCAGCGGCCCACAGATCCAAAACCGCCCTGACCGGCACCTTGTTCCGATCCACAACAGGAGCGCCCCAACCGAACCGCGGGTCGACAATCACTTCGGCGTCCCCACTGAATGCCGGCAGACGAAGCCTTGCCGCAAACTCTGTCGTCTCTGACCAGGTGATGTACTTGAGGTAGCCGCCCACGACTTCACGCAGCAGCGTCTGATGGTCACCTACACGAGCAATCTCGCCATCGTTGTGGTCGATGAAAATATCTATTCCGTCGGTGGCAATGCGCTTGCTGGCAAGCGCAAAATCGGTGTCGAAGTTCTCCCTCACATCCGCGACCGTGTCAGCGATCTGCCGCTTCGTGAACTTCAATTCATTCCTAAGCGCACGAAGAACGAACGCTTCGACCAGGGCCGCGAAGGGCACCGAGGCAGCTCCTCGGCGCTCTGGCTCGATGTGATGAACCAGCGGAGCGCGGCCCTGTGATTCGGACCGGAGCCAGTTGTAGACCGTTGACTGAGGAATCGCCAGGTAGGTCGACACTTCGCGAGGCGTGAACAGTGCATCAGTAAAAATATTGACTGTCATCGTCTTGGTCACCCCCTTAGCGAGCGTCAACGTGAGGGTAGATCACGCCATCCCTGTCAGTGTGCCTAACGCCCCCGACAGGCGGAGAGACGGCCCGCAAAATCCCCTTCCCTGGGGGACGGCCCCCAGTGCCCGCCGGACCGCCTCTCTAAAGGCATCTATCTGTGTGTGTCACCCAAGGGTTGGGGGCGAGGAATTGTCAATACCTGTGGATCGGGGTGTTTCAGGCGACCTCCGTTTCGGT
>NZ_JAYJJS010000023.1:0-72305 GCF_020181635.2 Mycobacterium zoologicum
GGTCGTGGCCGCCGCTTCACCCTGCCCTTGACAAACTTCCCTACATATCAGCCGCCGGTGCCTAAATGGCGGTCCAACTTCGCCTCTCCTCCGTCGAGGCTCGTTAACCGCCGGTGCCTAAACGGCGGCCCAACTTCGCCTCTCCTCCGTCGAGGCTCGTTAACCGCCGGTGATAGTCCGTAGCTGCTGCATCGCCGAGCCCTCGACACTGCGGCGCGCGGCCGGCTCGGCCGGAGGCGGCGGGGCCGGCTGGGCCGGTTGGGCCTGTTGAGCCTGTTGGGCCTGTTGAGCCTGTTGGGCCTGTTGAGCCTGTTGCGCCGCAGCGGCCCGCAACTGCTCGGCCATCGGCTCGGGCAGCTGCACCGGCAGCGGGGTACGCACCGGCATCGGGGTGTCACCGCGACGGACAACGGTGTCCGCCAAGGCTTCCCGGGCCTGCGCGGTCAGCGCGTCCATGGTCTCCGGCCGGCCGTTGACCACGCACCGCACCATCCAGCGATAACCGTCCACGCCGATGAAACGGACGGAGCCGGTCGCCGAACCGAGCACCTCCCGGCCCCACGGGCCGTCGACGATGCTGACGCTGGCGGAGTCCTTACGCAGCGCATCGGCCAACTCGCCGGCCACCTCACGCCACAATCCGGCAGACTTCGGCGCGGCATAGGCCGCGATGTTGAACCGCCCGTTGGCCGTCACCAGCCACACCGCGCTGGGCACACCGGCATCGCTCAGTTCGACCTGAACCTGGGCGCCCTCGGGCATCGGCACCAGCACCGAACCCAAGTCGAGGCGGGCCGTGGTCGCAGCCGCCGGGTCGTCGAAGTCCTCGATGTCGAAAGGGCCGTCGAGCTCCTCGCCGAAGTCGACCTCGTCGTCCTGCGGCTCAAGACCACCCAGGTCCGAATCACCGGTGGGCTCGCCGGCCGATCCGCCTTTGCCCCTACCGAATGCCATCACGCCCACCCATCTTCGTCACTTCGCTATTACAAACTCGCATGGCCGCCCGACGAACCGTGTCCGTCGGCGCCCCGGGTGGTGGCGGCCAGCCCGGCCTCGTCGAACGAGCCCACCTCGACCAGCTCGGGAAGCTCAACCCGCTGGACCAGCAGTTGGGCGATCCGGTCGCCGCGGTGGATCTGGATCGGCGTCGCCGGGTCGAGGTTGATCAACGAGATCTTGACCTCACCGCGATAGCCGGCGTCGATCGTTCCCGGACTGTTCACGATCGAAAGACCAACGCGTGCGGCCAAACCCGACCGTGGATGCACCAAACCCACCATTCCCAACGGTATCGCCACCGCGATGCCGGTGGCCACCAGGGCACGTTCACCAGGGCCCAGTTCGACGTCGACCGCACTGTAGAGGTCGACACCGGCGTCACCGGCATGAGCGCGGCTCGGGAGCGGCAGATCGGGATCCAGGCGGACAACCGCCAGACGTTGCGACACGAGGCGCAAGACTACCCTTAGCCCCGTGTCGGGATCGCATGTCGCATCACAAACGGTGCACTACCGGGAGCAGCTGTGGGTGCCGTGGTGGTGGTGGCCACTGGGATTGCTGGGTACCGGTCTGATGGCCTACGAGGTCCGGCTGGGCCTGCGCAACCTGCCGGGGTGGCTGCCGTTCGCCGCGTTCTTCGCAATGACCGTCGCCGCACTGCTGTGGCTGGGTCGCATCCAGGTGCGGGTCACCGAGAGCGGGGGGCGCAGGCAGCTCTGGGTCGGCGAGGCGCATCTGCCCACCGAGGTGATCGCGCGCAGCGCCGAGGTTCCGCAGTCGGCCAAGTCGGCGGCGCTGGGACGCCAGCTCGATCCCGCGGCCTATGTCGCGCATCGTGGCTGGGTGGGCCCGTTGGTGCTGGTGGTCCTCGACGACCCCGACGACCCGACACCGTATTGGCTGTTCAGTTGCCGGAATCCACAGCGGATGCTGGCGGCCCTGCAGAACGATTGACGGGCGAGGAGGGGTCCGCCCGTCAGGCCACGCAGTCGGTGCAGATCATCACGCCGTTCTTCTCACTGGCCAGACGACTGCGGTGCTGCACCAGGAAACAGCTCGAACAGGTGAATTCGTCGGCTTGTTTGGGGACGACACGCACCGACAGCTCTTCGCCGGACAGGTCCGCGCCGGGCAGCTCGAAGGATTCGGCGGATTCCGATTCGTCGACGTCGACGACGGCAGATTGCGCTTCGTTGCGCCGCGCTTTGAGCTCCTCCAGCGAATCCTCGGAAACATCGTCGCTCTCGGTGCGCCGCGGTGCGTCGTAGTCGGTAGCCATCGTCTTCTCCCCTCACTCCCCTCGTAACCCTGCGCGAGCTTTGTACCAGCGTCGAACGCATCCACCAAATGATTCGTGCCCGGTTCACGGCAAGATCAACTGTGATTTGTATCACATTCATCCCCTGACCACGGTTATCGCCGGTCCGCGCGCCCTTTAGAGTGCGTTACGTGGTCACGCAAATCACCTCCGGCACCGAGTTCGACAAGCATGGCCTGCCGTTCCGGCGGCGCAACAACCGGCCGGCGGCCTACGCCCTGGCCTGCCTGGCCCTGCTGACCGCGGTCGCCTGGGGGGTCGCACTGACCCGGCCGGCCGACGTCCATGAGGTGGCGGTGTGCAACGCGCCGCCGGCTCCGACCGAGCCTGACCAGCCGCGACTGGGCACCAAGGTGGCGAGCGCGGCGATGATCACCGCGACCCCGGCCAAGTTGGCCGAGGTCAAGGCCCGTGTCCTCAACGCCAGCGGGCGGGCCGGGCAGGCCGCCGACACCGCCGACGCGCTGCGCGACGAGGGCTTTCCGCAGCCGACCGCGGCCAACGATCCGATCTACGCAGGCGACCCGCTGGACTGCCACGGCCAGATTCGTTTCGGCCAGGCGGGCCAAGCCGCCGCGGCCGCCGTTTGGCTGGTCGCGCCGTGCGCGGAACTGTTCCGCGACGACCGCACCGACGACTCCGTCGACCTGGCGGTCGGAAGCGACTTCGTCAGCCTGGCGCACAGTGACGACATCGAGGCAGCACTGGCCGGACTGCGTCCGGATGCCACCGGGCTGCCCGACCGGGCCCTGTTGACCAAGATCCATTCCGGCACCTGCTGACCACCGATCGCCGACGACGAGGAGACCCGATGACCGGCACCCAACCGACGCCCGGCCCGGCCGGCGCTTCCGCCGTCCCGACCGGAGGGGTGTGGCCGCAGCGCCGCGGTTTCGGCGTGGACGTGGGCGGCAGCGGGATCAAGGGCGGCGTGGTCGATCTGGACACCGGGACGCTGATCGGCGAACGATTCAAGCTGCCCACCCCCAGCCCCGCCACGCCGACCCTGGTCGCCCAGACCGTCGCGGCGGTGGTCCGGGACTTCGGCTGGACCGGCCCGCTCGGTGTCACCTATCCCGGCGTGGTGGTCGACGGGGTCGTGCAGACCGCCGCCAACGTGGACAGTTCCTGGATCGGTCTCAACGCGCGGGACACGATCGCCGCCGAACTCGACGGCCAACCGGTCACCGTCCTCAACGACGCGGACGCCGCGGGCCTGGCCGAAGTGCGCTTCGGGGCGGGCCGCGACCACCACGGGGTCGTCGTGTTGCTGACGTTCGGGACCGGGATCGGCTCGGCGGTGATACACGACGGAAAACTGTTGCCCAACACCGAACTCGGGCACATCGACGTGGGCGGCAAGGAGGCCGAGCACCGTGCGGCCGCTTCGGTCAAGGAACGCCGCAACTGGTCCATGGAGAAGTGGTCCAAGCAGGTGACGCGGGTGCTGATCGCGATCGAGGACGCCCTGTGCCCCGACCTGATCATCGTGGGTGGCGGCATCAGCCGCAAGGCCGACCGGTGGGTGCCGCTGCTGGGTAACCGGACTCCGGTGGTCGCCGCCACTCTGCAGAACAGCGCGGGGATCGTCGGGGCGGCAATGGCGTCAGCTGCCGACGCCACACACTGAGTTCCGCCGGTTCAGCGATCGCCGCGGCCTGTCGTTACAATGGTCCGCGGCGGCCGACTAACCGATAGCGGCGAACTATCCCGGTTGATCTCCCAACTGATATAGAGCCGATATCCGACATACCCGACACTTTCGGTCGTGCGCAGCCCTGCACACCGGAAGTCAGTCCGACCGAAGGGGTGGACGTGGCAGCGAGCAAGGCACAGCCGGCGACTGAGGAGCCGAAGAAGCGCACCGCCACCAAGGCCGCCGCCAAGACGCCCGTCAAGGCCGCAGCCGCACCGGCCAAGCGCACCGCAGCCAAGGCCACCAAGGCCGCGGCTCCCGCCCGCAAGGCCACCAAGACCACAGCGCGCACGGCGACCAAGAGCGCCCCCGCCAAGAAGGCCGCCGGCGACGCCGACGCCAAGCCCAAGGCCCGCACCAGCCGGGCGAAGAAGGCGACCGCCGCCGAGACCAACGACGCCGAAGCCACTCCCGAGGATCTCGACACCGAACTCGACGGCGAGCCCGGTGACGACGACATCGACGTCGGCGAGGACGTAGCCATCGACGACGACCTCGAAGACGGCGGCACCGACGAAGCCGCGCCCGGACCGGCCGCCGTCGCGGCCGGCAGTGCGGCCGACGAAGAAGACGAAGAGATCGCCGAGCCGAGCGAGAAGGACAAGGCCTCAGGCGATTTCGTCTGGGACGAAGAGGAATCCGAAGCGCTGCGCCAAGCCCGCAAGGACGCCGAGCTCACTGCCTCGGCCGACTCCGTGCGCGCCTACCTCAAGCAGATCGGCAAGGTGGCGCTGCTCAACGCCGAAGAAGAAGTCGAGCTGGCCAAGCGCATCGAGGCCGGCCTGTTCGCCACTCAGAAGATGACCGAGCATTCCGAGAAGGGCGAGAAGCTGGCCGTCGCCTACCGGCGTGACATGGCCTGGATCTGCCGCGACGGCGACCGGGCCAAGAACCACCTGCTGGAGGCCAACCTACGACTGGTGGTGTCGCTGGCCAAGCGTTACACCGGTCGCGGGATGGCGTTCCTGGACCTGATCCAGGAGGGCAACCTTGGCCTGATCCGCGCGGTGGAGAAGTTCGACTACACCAAGGGCTACAAGTTCTCCACCTACGCCACCTGGTGGATCCGCCAGGCGATCACCCGCGCGATGGCCGACCAGGCGCGCACGATCCGTATCCCGGTCCACATGGTCGAGGTGATCAACAAGCTCGGCCGTATCCAGCGCGAACTGCTGCAGGACCTCGGCCGCGAGCCCACGCCCGAAGAGCTCGCCCGCGAGATGGACATCACCCCGGAGAAGGTGCTGGAGATCCAGCAATACGCCCGGGAGCCGATCTCGCTGGACCAGACCATCGGTGACGAGGGCGACTCGCAGCTCGGTGACTTCATCGAGGACTCCGAGGCCGTGGTGGCTGTCGACGCTGTCTCGTTCACCCTCCTGCAGGACCAGCTGCAGTCGGTGCTGGAGACGCTTTCGGAGCGCGAGGCCGGCGTGGTGCGACTGCGCTTCGGCCTGACCGACGGCCAGCCCCGCACGCTCGACGAGATCGGGCAGGTCTACGGGGTGACCCGCGAACGCATCCGTCAGATCGAGTCCAAGACGATGTCGAAGCTGCGGCACCCGAGCCGATCCCAGGTCCTACGCGACTACCTCGACTAACGTCACGCGGATGCCCAAATCGCCGCCGGCGGCAGTGCTCAATGCCGTCAATGCGTTTCGTGGTGGTCTGCAGCGTCTGCGCCAGGCCACCGTCCCCGCCTCCGTCGCCGTCATGGAGCTCGGGTTCGGCGGCTGGCTGACCCAGGCAATGGTCACCGCAGTGCAGCTGGGGATCCCCGATGCACTCAAAGCCGGTCCGCTGACCGCGGAGGATGTCGCACGAACAGCGGGTAGCGATCCGGCCGCCACCTACCGGCTGATGCGTGCATTGGCCAGCCAGTCGGTGTTCAGACTGCGTCAAGACGGCCGATTCGCGCTGACCCGCACCGGCCGCGCCCTGGTCTCCGATGGTCCGGGCAGCGTCGCCTCGATGATCGCGTTCATCGGCCACCCGCGTCACCGCGAGCATTGGTCCCATCTCCAGCACTCGGTGCGGACCGGTGAGACGGCCGTCGCCAAGTTGCGCGGGATGCCGTTTTTCGAGTACCTGGACACCGACCCGGAGCTGGCGCAGGTCTTCAACGACGCCATGACCGGGGCTTCCACGGTCGCGATCGAAAGCGCTGTTCCCGCCTACGATTTCAGCACCAGCAAGCTGATCGTGGATGTCGGTGGCGGGCATGGCGCACTGCTGGCCGCGGTGTTGCGGCAAGCCCCACAGGCACGCGGGGTGCTGTTCGACCTGCCGCAGGTGGTGGCCGGCGCCGGCACGGCGGTGGCCGACGTGGCGTCGCGCTGCGATATCCAGGGCGGGTCATTCTTCGAGTCGATTCCCCCGGACGGCGATACCTACCTGCTCAAGACCGTCATCCACGACTGGGACGACGAGAAGTCCCTGGCGATCTTGCGCAACATCCGCAGTGTCATCGCGCCACACGGCAAGGTGCTGCTGATCGAGATGGTGCTGCCCGACGGCGCGCCCGCCCACCCGGGGTTTCTGCTCGACTTGGAGATGCTGGTGGCCGGCAGCGGCCAGGAACGCACCGAGCGCGAGTACGCCGAGCTGCTGGCCAAGGCGGGATTCGAGCTTCGTCGGGTGGTGCCCACCACCGGCCCGATGTCGATCGTCGAAGCCCGAGCCGTCTGAGACGGACGCCGATCATGCCGACCGATGCACCCCGGACGTTCTCCGCACTACTCAAGCGGGCGGTGGACCACGGTCACCTGGCGCCGGCCGATGCCGATCTGGACCCCGCGGTGCTGGCCGCCCTCAACGCGGTGGCCGCCGCGTGGCCCCGGGTGCCCGTCGCGCTGATCAACAAGGCACAGAACACGTTCGCCCGCAGCGAACGAACCAGGGTCAGCGCGGCCAAGCCCACCACCCCGATCAACATCAATCCGCCGCGTCGAACCGCCCGTCCGGGCCCGGCTGATACGCCCTGACGCCGACCACCGCGTCGGTCGGCAACGGCCCGTACAGATGCGGGAACAGCATCGCATCCGGATCGCCCGGCACGCCGGGCTCCCACCGCACCGGCGCCCCCACTTTTGTTGAATCCACTTGCAGCAGAACGAGATCCGTTCGCCCTTGGTATAACCGGTTTGCGGGCAGATGCACCTGCTCCGGTGTGGACAGATGCACGAAGCCGACGTCGTCCAGGGACTCCGGACGCAGTGCCCCGCTGCGCTGGGCGCTCGCCCAGTCCCGGTCGCTGCACAGGTGCACGAGGATGCCGTTGTCGTTCATCGATCCGATCCTGCCGCACCGGCGCGTGTGGTGACACACGACACAGCCAAAGCCGGGAACAACGCCGAACGCGCAAGCGTCTGACACACTTGACTGACCCGCGAGATACGGAGGAGCCCATGAACGCGACTCTGACCAGTCCTGAGCTCACTCGGGCTGATCGATGCGACCGGTGCGGCGCCGCCGCCCAGGTGCGCGCCACGCTGCCCTCCGGAGCCGAGCTGCTCTTCTGCCAGCACCACGCCAACGAGCACGAAGCCAAGCTGGTCGAGCTGGCCGCCGTGCTGCACACCAGTTCCGCGGGCGAGGTCTAGATCCAACACGCCGACGGCAGCGATTGTGCGGTAGCACCTTCCGTCAGGAATGCTGGGCTGGTCATGACTGACCAAATCCCCAGACCTTCCCGTAGCCACCTCCTGCGCATTGCGCGCCGCACCCTGGTCAAGAGCTGGGACGACTCGATCTTCGCCGAGTCGGCCCAGGCCGGCTTCTGGTCGGTGCTGTCGCTGCCACCGCTGCTGCTCGGGATGCTGGGCAGCCTGTCCTATGTGGCGCCGCTGTTCGGCCCGGACACCCTGGGGACCATCCAGGACCGGCTGATCGGCATGGCCAGCAGCTTCTTCTCGAAGAACGTCGTGGTCGAGATCATCGAACCCACGGTGCGCGACATCGTCGCCAACGCACGCGGCGAGGTGGTGTCACTGGGCTTCGTCATCTCGCTGTGGGCCGGTTCGTCGGCGGTCTCGGCCTTTGTCGACTCGGTGGTCGAGGCGCACGGGCAGACACCGCTGCGCCATCCGGTGCGCCAGCGATTCTTCGCACTGGGCCTCTACGTGGCGATGCTGGTGATCGCGGTGGCCTGCGCGCCGTTCGCCGCCCTGGGGCCGCACGCGGTGGCCGAACACCTGCCGGAAAGCTGGACAGATCTGCTGCGGTTCGCCTACTACCCCACGCTGGTGTTGGGCCTGCTGGTGTCTGTGACCGTCCTCTACCGCGTTTCACTGCCCAGGCCACTGCCCTCGCATCGCCTGGTGATCGGGGCCGTGCTGGCCACCACGGTATTCGTGGTCGCCACCATGGGCTTGCGGATCTACCTGCGCTACATCACCAGCACCGGCTACACCTATGGCGCGTTGGCCACGCCGATAGCATTCCTGCTGTTCGCGTTTCTGCTGGGCTTCGCGATCATGATGGGCGCGGAGTTGAACGCCGCCATCCAGGAGGAGTGGCCGGCACAGACCACGCACCTGCACCAGTTCCGCAACTGGGTGGTGTCACACACCGGCCGGGTCGGTCATGACACCGATCCGGTCAATCCTTCTTGAGGGTGGCGTAGATCCGCTTGCAGTCCGGGCAGACCGGCGACCCGGGCTTGGCCGACTTGGTCACCGGGAAAACCTCGCCGCACAACGCGACGACGTGCGTGCCCATCACCGCGCTCTCGGCGATCTTGTCCTTCTTGACGTAATGGAAATACTTCGGGGTATCGCCATCAGTCCCGTCGTCGACGCGTTCATCGGCATCGGTGCGTTCGAGGGTGTCGGTCTGGATTCCCATCGCTCCATTGTGCCCTGCCACTCCCAAGCGCAGGTGTGGGACAGTGGAAACATGAGGCACGGCCCCGAGTTGGGTTTCGACGACGAAGGCCGGCCGGTGCTCATCACCGCCGCCGCACCGTCCTATGAGCAGCAGCACCGCGAACGGGTGCGCAAATATCTGTTGCTGATGGCGTTCCGTGTTCCGGCACTGATACTGGCCGCGGTGGCCTACAACTTGTGGCACAACGGCCTGATCTCGCTGCTGATCCTGCTCGGGTCGATCCCGCTGCCGTGGATGGCGGTGCTGATCGCCAACGACCGGCCGCCCCGCAGCGCCGAGGAGCCCCGCAGATACGAGGCCGCGCCGACCCACACCCCGCTGTTCCCCACCGGCTCACGCCCCGAGCTTGAGCACCCGGGAACCGGCCCAAACTCCGATGAGCCTCCCGGCGAATCGCCGCAAGGTACCGGTTCTTAGTACATTCTCAAAATCTAAGGCCCGTTTCCGCACGTCAAGAGGTGTGGAAAAGCGATCCCGCGGGAACTCTGCACCCGAGTCGAGCGTTGTCACCTGTGACAGCTGAAGCCGATCAACGGGAGGCCGCAATGGCAAGGGCAGATGCAACCATCAGTCGGATCGACAGGGATCTGGACTCTCAGAGCCCAGCCGCCGACCTGGTTCGGGTGTACCTCAACGGCATCGGCAAGACCGCACTGCTCAACGCCGCCGACGAGGTCGAGCTCGCCAAACGTATCGAGGCCGGGCTCTACGCACAGCATCTACTCGACAGCCGCCCACGGTTCGGCGAGAAGCGCAAGCGCGAACTGGCCATCGTGGCCCGCGACGGCCAGGCGGCCCGCCAGCACCTGCTCGAAGCCAATCTGCGCCTGGTCGTGTCGCTGGCCAAGCGCTACACCGGGCGGGGCATGCCCCTGCTGGACCTGATCCAGGAAGGCAACCTGGGCCTGATCCGCGCGATGGAGAAGTTCGACTACGCAAAGGGATTCAAGTTCTCCACCTACGCCACCTGGTGGATTCGCCAGGCCATCACCCGCGGCATGGCCGATCAGAGCCGCACCATCCGACTGCCTGTCCACCTGGTCGAACAGGTCAACAAGCTGGCCCGGATCAAGCGCGAGATGCACCAGCAGCTCGGCCGCGAGGCCACCGACGAGGAACTGTCCGCCGAGTCGGGTATTCCGGTGGAGAAGATCAACGACCTGCTGGAGCACAGCCGCGACCCGGTGAGCCTGGACATGCCGGTCGGCTCCGACGAGGAGGCCCCGCTGGGTGACTTCATCGAGGACTCCGAGGCGATGTCGGCGGAGAACGCGGTGATCGCCGAGTTGCTGCACACCGACATTCGCAGTGTGCTGGCGACCCTCGACGAGCGTGAGCACCAGGTGATCCGCCTGCGCTTCGGACTCGACGACGGTCAGCCGCGCACGCTCGACCAGATCGGCAAGCTCTTCGGGCTGTCCCGCGAGCGGGTCCGCCAGATCGAGCGCGAGGTGATGTCGAAGCTACGTCACGGCGACCGGGCCGACCGGCTGCGTTCCTACGCGAGCTGACGCACCGTTGCGCCGGGCCGCCGAAGTAGACTCGGCGGCGACGGAAGGCGCCGAATGAATGACTTGGTCGATACCACCGAGATGTACCTCAGGACGATCTACGACCTTGAGGAAGAAGGTGTCACCCCGCTGCGCGCGCGGATTGCCGAGCGCCTGGAGCAGAGTGGGCCGACCGTCAGCCAGACGGTGTCCCGGATGGAGCGCGACGGGCTGCTGAGGGTGGCCGGCGATCGACACCTCGAACTCACCGAGAAGGGTCGCAACCTGGCCGTGTCGGTGATGCGCAAGCACCGGCTCGCCGAACGGCTGCTGGTCGACATCATCGGCCTGCCGTTGGAGGACGTCCACGCCGAGGCGTGCCGGTGGGAGCACGTGATGAGCGAGGACGTCGAGCGCCGCCTGGTGCAGGTGCTCGACAACCCAACCACCTCACCCTTCGGCAACCCGATTCCCGGGCTACCGGATCTGGGTTTCGGCGGGGACTCCCGCGGCTGGGATTCCGACCTGGTCCGGCTGACCGAGCTGCCGGCCGGTGCGGCGGTGGCGGTGGTTGTGCGTCAGCTCACCGAACACGTCCAGGGCGACATCGACCTGATCACCCGACTCAAGGAGGCGGGCGTGGTTCCCAACGCCCGGGTGACCGTCGAGGCCGACGAGGACGACGGCGTCACCATCGTGATTCCCGGACACACCGACGTGAGCCTGCCCTACGAGATGGCCCACGCGGTCAAGGTCCAGAAGGTCTGACCCGGTTCAGCCCGCCCGCTGACCGAGTTCCTGGCGTTGGGGCAACCGCACCCCGAGCTGCCGCGCCAACCGGTAGCCGGTATCGGCCAATCCTCGGATCCGATCCGGCCGCAGCCCCGACTGCAGGGCCGTGTCGAGTAGGCCCGCCATCCGGTGCTGGGGCACACATCGCAGTGCGGCATCCAGCGACACCCCGGCCAGCGGCCCGTCCCCGCGCGCGTAGGCGCTGAACGCCACCAGCACCAGAGCCTCGGCCCGCCACGGTTCGGGAAGGCTTCGCGCCAGGGTTGACCACAGCATCTCGGCGGCGCCGGAATGCTCACTGATCGCCAACGCACACAGGGTGTCCCGGACCAGCACGTCGCTCAACGAGGCACCCAGCCGGGCCAGTTCGGTGCCACCCGGCATCCGGCCGACGGCCATTGCAACGATGGCCGCCACCGCCTGTTCGACGTCCCGGCGGGCCAGTCCGCGGGCATCGCCGGCTGCTGCGGCGGCCCGGTCTGCCGCGGCGTCGTCGATCGCGGCGGCCACAGCGGCGCTGCGCGCCGCGTCGTCGGGGGCGATCACCGCCTGCAGGTCCGACCGCCGGCGATAGAGCGCTCGGCCCTCCAGCACCGCTGCGGCGGCCAGCGGGGAGGCTGCGGGGTCATCGACTGTGCCGCCCGCACCGCAGCCGTCAGCACAGTGCCAGCGCCCGCCGGGCGCCACCTCATCGACCACGTGCGCCGCGAGCAGCCCGATGTCGTTGCGCGACAGCTCCTGCTCCAGTGCGCCGATCAGTCTGCGGTGCTCGTCGCTGCAGACCGGACAGCAGGCGCCGTGCGCGTCGACGATCACCGCGATGGCCTTTTCCGGTGCCGCGGCTGCGGCAACATCGGCAAGGTGGCCGATCGAGTCGGCGAGCTCCTCGGACAGGTCGACCCGCAGCACCGAGCCGAGCTCGCCATCGTCGACCGACACCAGGACCAGGGAGCTCTCCGGCACGAAGCCGAGGATGGCCGGCAGCGCTGCGATCAGCGCTCCGGGACGACTGAGGGTGAATTCCGGTTGCTTGGTTGTCATGACAGCAACGGTGACGACCACCACCGTCACCAAGGGCACGCCGGATCATCGAAGGCCGCCGCGCTGGGGATGAACCGGCAACTGTGAACAAGGGGTGTTCGACGTACACGACGCGGTGAATGAAGGTAAGTGTCAGTGTCATGGATTCGAAACGTGAGTACGACGTCGTCGTCATCGGTTCAGGTCCCGGGGGACAGAAGGCCGCGATCGCCTCGGCCAAACTCGGCAAGTCCGTCGCGGTCATCGAGCGCGGCCGGATGATCGGCGGCGTCTGTGTCAACACCGGCACCATTCCGTCCAAGACACTGCGTGAGGCGGTGCTCTACCTGACCGGGATGAGCCAACGCGAACTGTACGGGGCCAGCTATCGGGTCAAGGACAAGATCACCCCCGCCGATCTGCTCGCACGCACCCAGCACGTGATCGGCAAGGAAATCGAAGTCGTGCGAAACCAGTTGATGCGCAACCGCATCGATCTGCTCGTCGGCCACGGCCGATTCATCGACCCGCACACGATCGTCGTCGAAGAGTCCCAGCGCGCCGAAAAAACCACCGTCACAGGCGATTACATCGTCATCGCCACCGGCACCCAACCCGTCCGGCCACCCGGGGTTGCCTTCGACGAGGAACGGGTGCTGGACTCCGACGGAATCCTCGACCTACGGTTCATCCCGTCCTCGATGGTGGTGGTCGGCGCCGGCGTCATCGGGATCGAGTACGCATCGATGTTCGCCGCGTTGGGAACCCGGGTGACGGTGGTAGAGAAGCGCGATTCGATGCTGGAGTTCTGCGACCCCGAAGTGGTTGAGGCGCTGCGTTTTCACCTGCGCGATCTGGCGGTGACCTTCCGGTTCGGCGAGGAGGTTACCGCTGTCGAGGTCAGCCCGACCGGGACGGTCACCACCTTGGCCAGCGGCAAGCAGATTCCCGCCGAGACGGTGATGTATTCCGCCGGCCGCCAAGGGCATACCGCTCACCTCGACCTGGCGGCTGCCGGCCTGGAGGCCGACCCCAGGGGCCGTATCGTGGTCGACGACGACTACCGCACACCGGTGGAACACATCTACGCCGTCGGGGACGTGATCGGCTTCCCCGCGTTGGCCGCCACCTCGATGGAGCAGGGCCGGCTGGCCGCCTACCACGCATTCGGCGAACCGACCGATGGAATCACCGACCTGCAGCCGATCGGGATCTATTCCATTCCCGAAGTCTCCTACGTGGGCAAGACCGAACTGGAACTCACCCGCAACGCGGTGCCCTACGAGGTGGGCGTGGCGCGTTATCGGGAGCTGGCCCGCGGCCAGATCGCCGGCGACTCCTACGGAATGCTCAAGCTGCTGGTGTCCACCACCGATCTCACTCTGCTCGGTGTACACATATTCGGGACCAACGCCACCGAGATGGTGCACATCGGGCAGGCGATCATGGGGTGCGGTGGCACGGTAGAATACCTGGTCGACGCGGTCTTCAACTATCCGACGTTCTCCGAGGCCTACAAGAACGCCGGACTGGACGTGATGAACAAGATGCGGGCCCTGCAACAGTTCCGCGGCTGAAAGCGCCAGCCCGCAGCGATTCACCGCTGAGCGAACTCCTCATGCCCGGGGGAATTCGCCCGGCACCCGCGCGCGTTGCCCACCACATGTGGAGCATCGGTTTCCCGGTGCGGCCCGACTTGGGGGAAACTAGACCGTGCGATCCACATGTGAGATCCGCGCAACGAGGAGGCGAAGGCCATGGCCGATCACCCGGACCGGCACTACCAGCCCGACCAGAGTGGCATGTACGAGCTGGAGGTTCCGGCGCCGCAGCTGACGACACCGGACGGCGAGGGTCCGGTCCTGATCCATGCGCTGGAGGGCTTCTCCGACGCCGGTCACGCGATCCGGCTGGCGGCCGGCCATCTCAAGGCCGCCCTCGATAGCGAGTTGGTGGCGTCGTTCGCGATCGACGACCTGCTGGACTACCGGTCCCGGCGTCCGCTGATGACGTTCAAGTCCGATCACTTCACCCACTACACCGAACCCGAGCTCAGCCTGTACGCCCTGCGTGACAGTGCGGGCACACCCTTCCTCCTGCTGGCGGGCATGGAACCCGACCTGAAGTGGGAGCGATTCATCACCGCGGTGCGACTGTTGGCCGAGCGACTCGGCGTGCGGCGGACCATCGGTCTGGGCACCATCCCGATGGCCGTTCCGCACACCCGGCCGGTGACTCTGACCGCGCACTCGAGCAACCGTGAGCTGATCACCGACTTCACTCCGTGGATCACCGAGGTCCAGGTCCCCGGCAGCGCCTCCAACTTGTTGGAGTACCGGATGGCCCAGCACGGCCACGAGGTGGTCGGGTTCACCGTGCATGTGCCGCACTACGTGTCCCAGACCGACTACCCCGAGGCGGCCGAGGCACTGCTCAAGCAGGCCGCCAAGACCGGGGCCCTGGAGCTGCCGCTGGCCGAACTCAGCACGGCGGCCGCCGCCATCCGCACCAAGATCGACGAGCAGGTCGGGGCGAGCGACGAGGTGGCGCAGGTGGTCACCGCACTGGAACGCCAGTACGACGCGTTCGTCTCGGCCCAGGAGAATCGGTCACTGCTGGCTCGCGACGAGGATCTGCCCAGCGCTGATGAGCTCGGCGCCGAGTTCGAACGGTTCCTGGCCCAGGAGGCCCGGAAGAACAGCGACGACGACTAGCTTCGCCGGAGTGACGCGGTGAGGTGATTCTGCGACGGCTGGCCGACCGCGCCCATGTCCATGGTGTAGGACAACTCGTCGCCGTCGAGGCGATAGTGCCGGCTCAGCGCCGACACCTCCTTGGCCGTAGGCGTCAGGCCGATGGTCGGCGCGGACATCTGCAGGTCGATCCGGTTGCCGTCGACCGTGTATCCGCCCACCTCGATCTCGGTGATGCCGCTCGGGTGCGCCAGCACCCATTCGATGCGGCCCGGCTCCGGCACCCGCAAGTAGCCGGTCTCGGCGTGCAACGGCAGGCCGTCGGCGGCGGATCTGGTCTTCTGGCCGTAAACGAAAAACGGCTTGCCGACGTGGGAGAACACCACCTCTTCGAGGTAGTCGAATGATGTGATCGTGGGATAGATACCGCGGCCTCGGCCGGACCAGGTGCCCAACAGCGGAGCCAGTTCGACGAGATTGGGATGCAGGTCGGGTGCCATGGCGCAAGCGTAGTGCGCCGAGACGCTCGCCGGCCCTCAACTGGTGCTGGGAACCTCACGGTGTTCGCGCAGCGCTTCGATCTCCCGCTCGAAGTCGGCCGCCGACGAGAACGAGCGGTATACCGAGGCGAATCGCAGGTAGGCCACTTCGTCGAGTTCGCGTAGCGGGCCGAGGATCGCCAAACCGACTTCGTGGCTGGGGATCTCGGGTGAACCCGCGGCGCGTACCGCGTCCTCCACCTGCTGGGCCAACAGATTCAGCGCGTCGTCGTCGACCTGGCGGCCCTGACAGGCCCGGCGCACCCCGCTGACGACCTTCTCCCGGCTGAACGGCTCGGTGACTCCGCTGCGCTTGACCACCGCCAGTACCGCGGTCTCCACCGTGGAGAACCGGCGGCCGCACTCGGGGCACGAGCGCCGGCGCCGGATTGACTGGCCCTCATCGGTTTCGCGGGAATCCACCACCCGTGAGTCTGGATGGCGACAAAACGGGCAGTGCACGGCCGCTCCTTCGCCCTCGGGCCACTGGGACAACTGTGAGCGTACCTGCGCGACCATCGGACGGCGGCCCGCCGTCGCCGCGAATCGCGGCCGGGCGGACACCTCGGGTCAGCCGATCGGCGCGATCAGCGGCTGACCGGCGTCCAGCGTGCCCGACTCGAGGGCGTTGAGCTCGCGGATCCGCTCGACCACCTGATGAGTGGGCGCGTCGGGGGCGACCCGGGCCGCCAGGTGCTGCAGGCTCTCCCCGCTCTGGACCCGCACCACGCCAAGGTGATCCGGTACCGCGGGAGCGCTTCCAGCCGTCGCCGCGCCGAACTGTGCAACCAGCCCGAGCCACACCGTGAACGCCGCAGCGATCAGAGCGAGCAGCACCGTGGTACCCGGGGTGATCGGGCGCGGACGGTGCGCGGCGCGCGACATCGACACACCGGTCCCGCGGTGCCGCAGGGGCTCGCCACCGGGCCGGGAGCGGGCCAGCCGCACCGGGCGAGTCGACACCGGGCGCCTGCGGGCCGGCGCGGGGGCCCCGGCCCGGCCATAGGCCGACGCAGGCGCAGACGCAGCCCGGTCGAAGGTCGGGGCGAACGTGTCGGTGAGCATCATGTGCGGTTCTCCCTCACTCGTAGTCGGCGAGCCTGTTCGCTCGACTGTTCGAATCATAATCGATAATACGTTCGATATCCGAACATGTGATCGATTCGTTGTCGAACACGTTAGCGGGCCCCTCCGACAACCCGGCCCGTCGAGCGCCACCCTTCGAACGTCCGCGCGACACACCTCGAACACATGTTTGATAATTCGTTTCGAGGCGACTACATTCGCACCCATGAGCGACAGCAGCAGTAATACGCCGACCAGCTCGCCGGACTCACCGTTGACCGCGCGGCAGCGCACCATCCTCGATGTCATCCGCGCATCGGTGAACGAACGCGGCTACCCGCCGAGCATCCGTGAGATCGGCGACGCGGTCGGGCTGACCTCGACGTCGTCGGTCGCACACCAGCTGCGCACGCTGGAGCGCAAGGGCTATCTGCGCCGCGATCCCAACCGCCCACGCGCCGTCGACGTGCGCGGCGCGGACGACTCCACGGTCGGCGCCGCGCGCACCGACCTCGCGGGCTCGGACGCACTGCCCGAACCCACCTTCGTGCCGGTTCTGGGCCGGATCGCCGCCGGTGGACCGATCCTGGCCGAGGAGGCGGTCGAGGACGTGTTCCCACTCCCCCGCGAACTCGTGGGCGAAGGCGAGCTGTTCCTGCTCAAGGTGGTGGGCGAATCGATGGTGGACGCCGCGATCTGCGATGGCGACTGGGTGGTGGTTCGTCAGCAGAACGTCGCCGACAACGGCGATATCGTCGCCGCGATGATCGACGGCGAAGCCACCGTCAAGACCTTCAAGCGCACCGGTGGCCAGGTCTGGCTGATGCCGCACAACCCCGTTTTCGACCCGATCCCGGGCAACGACGCGGTGGTGCTGGGCAAGGTCGTGACGGTCATCCGCAAGATCTGACGGCACACCGCCGTCAGTCCCAGCCTCAGCCGATACCGGCCAGTGCGAAGAACTCCTGACGGGACCGTCCGTCGGTGCGCAGCGTGCCCAGCAGGGTTGAGGTGACGGTGGTCGATCCGCTGGCATGCACCCCGCGCAACGTCATGCAGCTGTGCTCTGCACGAAGAACCACTCCCACAGCACGCGGCTGCAGGTGGTCGGTGAGCCAGTCGGCGACCTGCTTGGTCAGCCGCTCCTGCACCTGCGGGCGGGCGGCGAAGTAGTCGACGACCCGGGCCAGCTTGGACAGGCCGAGGATGCGCTCGCCGGGCAGGTAGCCGACGCACGCGGTCCCGGTGAATGGCAGCAGGTGGTGCTCGCAGACCGACCGGAACGGGATGTCTCGGACCAGGACCAGCTCGTCGTACCGCCCGTCGTTGGGGAACGTGGTGGCCTCGAACGGCTTCGGGGCGAACATCTCGGCGTAGGCGCGGGCCATCCGGCGCGGCGTGTTACGCAGCTGCTCGTCGGCGGTGGAGATACCCAGCGCGTGCAGGAATGCCGCGGCGGCCTGTTCAGCGGCGTCCAGGTCCGGAACCGGACGGTCAGCCACCCGCAGGTCGGCGTACACGGCCACTGACATCTAAGCCTCCCCTATGACAATCAGCATTGCGTTTAGATTGACCACACCCGACCCTATTTGTCAAAACTAATTGGTGTTACATTGGGGTGATGAGCACCCCAGCCAGCGGCGGCCTTGATCCGCTAGCCGGGTTGAGCAGCCTGGACGACCCGGTACGGCAACGGCTCTACCACTACATCGCCTCGTGCGACGACCCCGTGGCCCGCGACGACGCCGCGGTAGCCGCCGGCATCAGTCGCACCTTGGCGGCCTACCACCTCGACAAGCTCGCAGAGGCGGGAATCCTCTCGGTGAGTTACGCCAGGCCGGCCGGCCGCTCCGGTCCGGGCGCCGGGCGCCCCGCCAAGCGCTACGAGCGCACCCGCAATGAGCTCTCGGTGAGCGTGCCACCACGCAATTACGGGTTGCTGGCCGACCTGCTGATCACCGCGATGGACGCCGATGGCGACGGCACGGTGCGCACCTCGGTCTGGTCGGCGGCACGCCGGGCAGGCCGGATCACGGCGGCCCAACACGGCATCCTCGATGCGCTGCGGGAACACGGCTACGAGCCGGCGGTCACCGACGACGGCGACATCGAACTGCGCAACTGCCCGTTCGAACGACTGGCCCGGGAGCACACCGAAACGGTATGCGGGCTCAATCTGCAACTGATCCAGGGCATGTTGGAGGGCATCGACGTGTCGCCGCAGCAGGCAGACCTGACACCCTGCGAGCGGAGGTGCTGCGTCACCGTCCGCGCACCCGGGCGCATCGGCCGACATCGGTGAACGTGCTGGAGACACTGGGACTCAGCGTCCCGGTCATGCAGGCAGGTATGGGCGGCGGCGTGACCAGTGCCGAGCTGGCCGCCGCGGTCTCGGCCGCAGGCGGACTTGGCACCATCGGGCTGAGTGACCCGCGCAGCTTCGCCACCGAGCTGCATCGTGCCGTGGCGATGGCCGGCGGCCGACCGGTGGCGGCCAACCTACTGGTGCCCTTCACCCACCGGGCCCACATCGACGCCTGCATCGCGACCGGCGCCGCGCTGGTGGTCTTCCATGACGGCGCTCCCGGTCGCTGGATCGCCGCCCTGCGGGCGGCCCGCATTCTCGTGCTGTGCTCGGCCGGTGATGCCGGCCAGGCCCGCCGGGCATTGGCTGCCGGCGCCGACGGGCTGGTCGCGCAGGGCGTCGAGGCGGGCGGCCATCTGGTGGCCGACCGACCGCTCTCGGTGGTGCTGCCCGAAGTACTCGATGCCGCCAACGGCGCTCCGGTGCTGGCGGCCGGCGGCATCGCCGACGGCGACGACGTCTCCGCCCTCCTCGCGGCCGGGGCCGTCGGAGCGGTCGCCGGAACCCGCTTCCTGCTCACCGAGGAATCACGCGCACACCCGGGCTACAAGCAGAGGGTGCTGGGCGCGCAGCGAACCATCCGCACGATGCTGTTCGGGATGGGGTGGCCGCTCGCGCACCGGGTCGTTCCGAACGCCGCAACCGAACGCTGGTGTGCACGAGACGAACTGGGCCCTGCGGTGGCGCGGGGATTCAACCGGATCAGCGCACCGCTGAGTAGGTTGCTGCCCATCAGCGCCCAGGGCACGATCCTGGCGGCGCAGCGGATCTCGGTACCGCTCTACACCCCGGCGCTGCCGCTGGCGGGAATGCACCCCGCCATCGTCGACCGGTCAGCTCTGTATGCCGGTGAGACCATCCACCGCATCCACGACATCGTTCCCGCCGCCGAGGCGCTGGCGCGCCTGACGCCCTGATCAGCCGGCTTTGGTGAACCCGTTGAGCCGGGCGGCCTCCTCGGTGGCGAACCAGATCTCAGCGAGCGTGTCGTCGTAGAGCGCGTTCTGCGGCGTGTAGTAGAGCCCCGAACCGATGTTCGCCTTGATCGGGTAACCGGCCGGCTGCTGGTAGGGATCGTCCAACGGCAGGTGCATCACCGGGTGAGACGACTCGTCGGCGGTGAAGCCGCGTGGCTCCGCCACACCGAACAGCCCCGGTTCGGGCGCTCCGTAGGAGCGCGGCTCCGGCGCGCCATACGAGCGCGGCTCTGCGCCTGAGGACTCGTGACCGACCGCGTGCCGGCCGGTGCCGAACTCGTCGGCGACCACCCGGGTCGGCGCGGTGTCGGTGTCGTCATCGTCGTCGTCATCGGCGGCGGCGGCGGCTTCCGATTCGCCGTAGTGCAACCAGGGCGCGCTCGGAATCGACTGGGAGGGTAGGTCGGTCTCTGCTGTCGCCCCGAACGATGTGCCGTAGCGGCTGGGCAACCGAACCGTGCCCTCGTGATCGTTCTGCTCGTGGTGCGCCCACTGCTGGTCTTCGTCGTCGTGGTCGTAGTCGTCGTTGACAGGCGGCATCGGGACCGGCACCCGCGCCGGGGCCGGCGCCGGCGCTGCGGCCGACTGGCGGCGCTGCCACCACATGACCCCACCCGCCACGGCACCCAGCACCGCGAGCACCCCGACCGGGATCAGCACCCACAGCCAGTTCCAGTGCCCCTCTTCACCGGCACCGGTCGACGTGGCGGTGCTGCCCTCGGGCAGGTTCGCCCCGGGTATCTGCAGACCCGACAGCTGCTGGGCCAGCTTGGCCGGCTCGGTGCTGTAGGCGTTTGTGGCCTGGTTCCAGCTGACAAGCCCGCCGGTGAACTTCTGCGACACCACATCGCCGTCGACGGTCTGGTCACCCACCGGGGCACCCAACGCCCCGGAGGCGCCGTCCAGCTTGTCCCAGGCGACCTTCATCGCGCCCCGCACGACGAACGCGCCGTTGTCGGGGCTGAAGAAGATCACCGGCTCGTCGTCGGCGGCGAACGCGCTGAACTTGCTGCCGCTCAGCTGTCCGTCGGCGGTGCTGGTGATCGGGAAACCCAGGTCACTTCCGGCCGGACCGCCCAGCGACTCGTACTTGGCCAGGACGTCACCGTCGATCGCATTCGCGCCGGTCGCCGGGCTGAAGTAGACCTTGCCGCGGGCGAAATCCTGGCCCACACCGTCATTGGGGACCCCGTACTCGCCGCCCTGCTTGGCCCCGAGCGACCCCGACGGGCCGCCCGCACCGCGCCAGGCCTGGTCGATCGCCGCAGTCGGGTCCAGTTGAACCTTCAGCTCAGCCAGCTTGGCCGCCAGATCCGGCGGCTGCGTGGTGAACGTCCGAGTGGCACCGTCGAAGGACAGCACACCGTTGCTGAACTTCTGGGTGACCACGGCACCGACGTAGTTCTCGTCGTCGATCGGCACCCCGAGGGCACCGGTTGAGCTGCCCAGCTCGTCCCAGGCGGCGTTGATCGGTCCGCGGACGACGTGCGCGCCGTGCTCGCCCGTCCAGTAGATCAGCGGCTTGTCGTCGCCGGACAGCAGGACCACCCGGCTGTCGGGAACCAGCCCGGGGACCTCGTCGCCGGTGGGGAATCCCAGGTCACTGTCCGCCGCGCCGCCCAACGACTGGTACTTGTCGAGGATCGCGCCGTATAGCGCCTTGGCGCCGGTCTCCGGCGTGTAGAACATCGCGCCGCCGGCGAACTCCTGAGCGAATCCGGCACCGGCCGGGTGCACGTCACCTTTGGGGGCACCCAGCGGTGACCCGTCTCCACCGGCGGCCTCCCAGGCCGCGGTGATGGCGTCATGGGCGTCGCTGTCCGGCGTGGCCGCTGCAGTGTGCACCGAAAACAGCAAGGCGACCGAGGCCGCCAGGCCGAGCGTCACACGCACCGCCGTCTTGCCGAATCGATCTCTCCGACTAGTCACCAGCCCTCCCAGGCATCGCATAAAGACGCAATTCTTCCCGGCATCGACTTTCCCGCAATCGGCCCGAATTGCGAAGCCAAGACATGGATATTGCGAAAACAGTGACCCAGCCGATGCCAAAACGATGCCAAAACCAACTGACGCCGACGGGGCCCAATCTTCGGTCAAATCCGCAGGTCAAACGGCTGGATCGACCGAAAACAGGCCCCTTGGCGCACCGGATCGCGCCGCTTTTTACACGCCCAGGCTGCGCCCGATGATCTCCTTCATGATCTCGGTAGTTCCGCCGTAGATGGTCTGCACCCGGGAATCCATGTAAGCCCGCGCGATCGGGTATTCCCGCATGTAGCCGTAGCCGCCGTGCAACTGCAGGCAGCGGTCGATCAGGTGGACCTGCTTCTCGGTGGTGTACCACTTGGCCATCGCGGCCTGCTCCACGGTCAGCTGCTTGTCCAGGTGCAGCCGGACGAACTCGTCGACCATGATCCGCACCACGGTGGCCTCGGTGGCCAGCTCAGCCAGTACGAATCGGCTGTTCTGGAAGTTGCCGATCGACTTGCCGAACGCCTTTCGCTCCTTGGTGTAGGTCAGCGTCTGCTCCAG
This sequence comes from Mycobacterium zoologicum, assembly GCF_020181635.2. Classification (NCBI taxonomy): domain Bacteria; kingdom Bacillati; phylum Actinomycetota; class Actinomycetes; order Mycobacteriales; family Mycobacteriaceae; genus Mycobacterium; species Mycobacterium zoologicum. The sequence goes on from NZ_JAYJJS010000023.1 coordinate 22,374, forward strand.
CGACGCCTCCATCGCCGCGGCGGCCATGATCGCGATCGAGATGCGCTCCTGCGGAAGGTTCTGCATGAGGTAGATGAAGCCCATGCCCTCCTGGCCCAGCAGGTTCTCCACCGGGACGTGCACGTCGGTGAAGGACAACTCGGCGGTGTCCTGGGCGTCCAGGCCGATCTTGTCCAGGTGGCGGCCACGCTCGAAGCCCTCCATGCCGCGCTCCACCATCAGCAGACTGAACCCCTGCGCGCCCTTCTCCGGGTCGGTCTGGGCCACCACGATCACCAGGTCGGAGTTGATGCCGTTGGTGATGAACGTCTTGGAGCCGTTGAGCACGTAGTGGTCGCCCTGGCGGACCGCGCGAGTCTTGATGCCCTGCAGGTCGCTGCCGGTGCCCGGCTCGGTCATGGCGATCGCGGTGATGAGTTCACCGGTGCAGAATCCGGGCAGCCAGCGCTGCTTCTGCTCTTCGTTGCACAGTTCCAGCAGGTACGGCGCGCAGACGTCGTTGTGCAGGCCGAAACCCAGCCCGCTGTAACGACCGGCGGTGACTTCCTCGGTGACGATCGTGTTGTAGCGGAAGTCCGGGTTGCCGCCGCCGCCGTACTCCTCGGGGACGGCCATGCCCAGAAAGCCCTGCTTGCCTGCTTCGAGCCAGACCGAGCGGTCGACGATCTTGGCCTTCTCCCACTCCTCGTGGTGCGGCGCGACGTGGCGGTCCAGGAACGCCCGGAAGGACTCCCGGAACAGGTCGTGCTCGGCCTCGAAAAGGGTTCGCTGGTACTTCACTGCGGCGCTCATCGCCTGACCTCCGGGATCGACGGAAACTTTCCGACGAGAATAGACCAACCGAGTGGTTGGTCGGACCGGCGGTCCTACCGCGCGTCCGCCCCACTTCGGCGAGGGCCGCCGCGTCGTGCGGGCCGCTGCGATCCAGCCGGAGCCGGGCCACGACGCCGCCGGGCGCCACCGCCAGCGGAACCGCGGCCCTGGCCCTTCGGCGACGCGGGACGCGCCGGAACGACCGGCTTGGGAGCGGGCATCCGCAGCGGGGCGACCTCGCCGACCAGCGCCTGAACCGGCCCGGAGTCAGCGCCGACCTGTACCGGCGCCACCGTGATGCCGGCCCGGCGCAGCAGCACCTGGGTGTCCTTGCGCTGTTCGGGCAGCACGACGGTCACCACATCGCCGGCGCTGCCGGCACGTGCGGTGCGCCCGGAGCGATGCAGGTAGGCCTTGTGCTCGGCCGGCGGGTCGACGTGCACCACCAGCTCCACCTCGTCGACGTGCACACCGCGCGCGGCGATGTCGGTGGCCACCAGCACCCGGGCCTCCCCGGTGCTGAACGCGGCCAGGTTGCGGTCACGCGCGGGCTGGGACAGGTTGCCGTGCAGGTCGACCGACGGGATCCCGGCCTCGGTCAGCTGCTTGGCGAGCTTGCGGGCCTGGTGCTTGGTGCGCATGAACAGGATCCGGCGACCGGTACCGGAGGCCAGCCGGTGCACCAGGTCCTTCTTGTCCTGGGCGCCCGCGACGTGAAACACGTGATGGGTCATGGCCGGCGGCGGCGCGTCCTTGCCGTCATCGACGGCGTGCGAGACCGGGTCGTGCAGGAAGCGCTGCACCAGCTTGTCCACCCCGTTGTCCAGGGTCGCCGAGAACAGCAGCCGCTGACCGGTGGCGGGGGTGGCCGCCAGAATCCGGGTGACGCCGGGCAGGAAACCGAGGTCGGCCATGTGGTCGGCTTCGTCGAGAACGGTGATCGCCACCGCATCCAGGCTGATCAGCCGCTGCTTCATCAGATCTTCCAGGCGGCCGGGGCAGGCCACCACGATGTCGACGCCGCCGTTCAGCGCGGTCTCCTGGCGACTCTGGGACACCCCGCCGAAGATGGTGGTGACCTTCAACCCGTAAGCAGCGGCAAGGGGTTTCACCGTCTCGGTGATCTGGCTGGCCAGTTCACGGGTGGGCGCGAGCACCAGACCCGACGGCCGGTTCGGACGCCGCCGAACCTCAGACAGCCTGGCCACCAATGGAATTGAGAACGCCAGTGTCTTTCCGCTGCCGGTCTTTCCGCGGCCCAGCACGTCACGGCCGGCCAGAGTGTCGGGCAGGGTACGCACCTGAATCGGGAACGCCGCAGTGAGCTGTTGGGAGTTCAGCGCTGCCACAAGAGGTGTGGGCACGCCGAGGTCGGCAAAACTAGTGGTCATGAATGTGGTGCCTTTCGGGCATCGGGTTGGGCGAGATTGCCGGTGGGCAAAATCGATCGCCGCGAGAAGAGCCTGTGCTGGATCGCACCGTTCGCCAGGATCTCCCGGCGAGAAAGCGTTCCACGACGTACTGGCGTCAATTCACACCAGCGTTGATGCGAGCTTAACCCACCGGGGCGCGGACTCCGAAACTCTTGTGACCGATCACACCCGGGCGAATTCCCGCAGGCTGGCAGCCAGTGCCACCGGCACCCGCGCGCGGATTCGGGTGCCGTCCGGCGTGTGTTCGGCGTGGGCGACCCGGCCGTGCTCATGTACCCGGGCCACCAGATCTCCACGGTGGTAAGGGATGACGACATCCACCGCGGTGTCGACCGGGGCCACCAGTTGACCCATCCGGCGACGCAGGGCGTCGATGCCGTAGCCGGTGTGCGCCGAGACGAACACCGCATCCGGCAGCGCACGGCGCAAGTGCGCCAGAGCCAGGTCCCCGGCGGCGTCGATCTTGTTGACCACCAACAGTTCCGGCGCCGGGCTGGCGTCCCGCTCGGCGATCACTTCCGAGATCACCTGACGTACCGCGCTGATCTGACTCAGCGGCGCCGAATCGGAGCCGTCGACCACATGCAGCAGCAGATCGGCGTCGGCCACCTCTTCCAGGGTGGAACGAAACGCCTCCACCAACTGGGTGGGCAGATGCCGTACGAAACCGACCGTGTCGGTCAACACGAAAGGTCGCTCATCGTCGAAAGTGCCACGGCGCGTAGTGGGTTCCAGGGTGGCGAACAACGCGTCCTGCACCAGCACACCGGCACCGGTCAACGCGTTGAGCAGGCTGGACTTTCCGGCATTGGTGTAGCCGACGATCGCCACCGAGGGCACGTCACTGCTCAGCCGGCGGCTGCGCTGGGTATCGCGCACCTGCTTCATCGCCTTGATCTCGCGGCGCAGCTTGGCCATTCGCTCCCGGATGCGGCGCCGGTCGGTCTCGATCTTGGTCTCACCGGGTCCGCGGGTACCCACCCCGCCGCCCGCGCCGCCGGCCCGGCCACCGGCCTGGCGTGACATCGACTCGCCCCAGCCGCGCAGCCGCGGAATCATGTACTGCATCTGGGCCAGCGCCACCTGCGCTTTGCCCTCGGCGCTGGTGGCGTGCTGGGCGAAGATGTCGAGGATCAGCGCGGTGCGATCGATCACCTTGACCTTCACGGCCTTCTCCAGCGCCGTCAGCTGCGCCGGGGACAGCTCGCCGTCGCAGATGACGGTGTCGGCACCGCTGGCCAGCACCATCTCGCGGAGCTCCTGGGCCTTGCCGGAGCCGATGTAGGTGGCCGGATCGGGTTTGTCCCGGCGCTGGATCAGTCCCTCGAGCACCTCCGAGCCGGCGGTCTCGGCCAGCGCCGCCAGCTCGACCATGCTGGCATCGGCTTCGGCCGAAGTGCCCTCGGTCCACACCCCGACCAGCACCACCCGCTCCAGGCGCAGCTGACGGTATTCGACCTCGGAAACGTCGGCGAGTTCGGTGGACAACCCGGCCACCCGGCGCAGCGCAGCACGGTCATCGAGTGCGAGTTCGCCGGCGCTGGGGATTTCGGGATAGCTCACTGCGCCGCCCACCACCCGGATGCGATCTCGCCCCGGGCGACCAGCTCCGAGGGGCCGCGCAGAAAGCTGGTGGCCTCGGTGACGGTGACGATGACCTGCCCGCCGGGAATGTCGACCCGCAGGGTGCCGGTCGACGCGCCGACGTGCGCAAGGGCGGCCACCGTCGCGGCCACCGTTCCGGTGCCGCAGGACCGGGTCTCCCCGACCCCGCGCTCGTGCACCCGCATCGACACCCCACCGTCGCGCGGTGCGGTCAGGATCTCCACGTTGACGCCGTCCGGGAACTGGGCGGCGTCGAATGACACCGGTGCGGCCACGTCCAGGGCGGCCAGGTCGGCGGCCGAGAAGTCTTCGACCACACACGCCAGATGCGGGTTGCCGACGTCGACGGCCAGCCCGGCGAAGGTCCGACCGCCGACGGTCGCTTCGAACGCCGGTCCCCCGCTCCCGAACTCGTTGGCCTTGCCCATGTCCACGGTGACCTCGGCCCGGACGTCGTCGGCGTGGTGCACCACCACCGGCCGTGCTCCAGCGCGCGAGCCGACCACGAACTCGTCCCTGGACTCCAGACCGGTGGCCCGCAGGTAGTGCGCGAACACCCGGACCCCGTTGCCGCACATCTCGGCGATCGAGCCGTCGGCGTTGCGGTAGTCCATGAACCAGTCGCCGACCGCCACTCCCTCGGGTAGCGCCTCGAGCACCCCGGCATCCACCAGCGCTCCGGCGGTGGTCACCCGCAGCAGGCCGTCGGCGCCCAGGCCGCGGCGCCGGTCGCAGAGCGCGGCCACCGCGGCGGGCGTCAGATCCACGTCGACACCCAGATCGGGCAGCACGACGAAGTCGTTCTGGGTGCCGTGGCCCTTGGCGAAATTCACTTGCTCAGGATACGTGCCGCCACGCGGCCAGCGCCGCGTCGAGCAGGCCGTCACCGGCGGCGTCGAGCCACTCGATGCGGTGATCCCGGCGGAACCAGGACCGCTGCCGGCGCACATAGCGGCGGGTGCCGATGAACGTCGGCTCGCGGGCTGCGGCTCCGTCGCCACCCGCGTCGAGGTCGGCGATCACCTGGGCGTAGCCCAGCGCCCTTCGGGCGGTGACCCCTTCGCGCAGGCCCACGGCCAGCAGCGCCTGCACCTCGGCGACCAGGCCCCGATCGAACATGGTGTCGGTGCGGGCGGCCAGTCGCTGGTCCAGAATGGCTGTGGCACAGTCCAATCCGATGATGACGGTGTCCCAGCGGGGGGCGCCGATGCTGGGGGCGGACGCGGCAAACGGCTTGCCGGTCAGCTCCACCACCTCCAACGCCCGCACGATCCGCCGGGCATCGGTGGGCAGGATGGCCGCTGCGGCGGCCGGGTCGGCATCGGCGAGCTCGGCGTGCAGCGCCGCCACCCCGACCTCGGCGAGCCGCTGCTCGTAGCGGCCCCGCACCGCCGCGTCGGTGGCTGGGAACGCCCAGTCGTCCAGCAGCGCCTGCAGGTAGAGCATCGAACCGCCGACGATCACCGGTACGGCACCGCGGCGCGCGATCGCCTCCACGTCGGCGGCCGCGGCCTGCTGGTAGCGGGCGACGGTCGCGGTCGCGGTGACGTCGAGGACGTCGAGCTGATGATGCGGGATGCCGCCGCGCTCTGCCCGTGTCAGCTTGGCGGTGCCGATGTCCATGCCGCGGTAGAGCTGCATGGCGTCGGCATTAACAATCTCGGCTGATCTCCCCAGGTTCTCGGCGAGTTGCAGGGCCAGGGCCGATTTGCCGGTGCCGGTGGGCCCGACCACCGCGATCGGTCTCACGGCTGCCAGACGCCGACGAAGTAGCCGACACCGTAGGGCGCGTCCCGGTAGAGCTGGGTGGCGCTACGCGGCGAGCCCCCGGCCAGCCCGGCCAGTGCGGCGAACCCGGCTCGGCCGATGATCGAGGCCGGCAGTCCGATCAGGGCGCCGACGTCGCCGCCGGTCAGTGCGTCATCGAGGGCGCGCTGCGCCTCGACGTCGGCCGGACGGTGGCCGCCGGGTGCGGCGGCGGTCAGGGTGTTGGCGCCGTCGGCCACGACCAGCACCCCGATCGGCTCGGGCGCCAGGTCGATCTCGGCGCGCACTCGACGGCCCGCAGCGAATGCGACGTCGGGATCGGCGTGGGCGTGCACCACCACTTCAGCGTCCAGCCGGGCCTGACCGCGCATCCAGCCGGCGACCAGCGCGCACAACGGCAGGTCGACCGGTCGGTCGGCATCGCGCGAGAGCTGCACGGCCACATCGGCGCCGAATCCGGCAAACGTACCCACGCTGTCGGGTCCGTAGACCGCATCAGCCCCGGTGCCGAAGGCCACCCACCGCTGTGGCAGGGCCGCGACGGCGGCCAACGCCGCGGTCCGCAGCTCGGCCGCCTCGGTCGCGACGCCGGCCAGCTCGGGCACCAGCACCGGCGCCGACGGCACGATCGCTATCGGACCCAGCATGAGATCACAGCTAGCTCGTCACTGACGGCACCGGCGTTCCCCGGTCGGCGCCTCCGGCGTCGGCGACGATCGTGGCGGCCTCACCGCGGGCCAACGCGGCCGTCGCGATGACGATCAGAACCACCCCGATGATCACCGCGACATCCTCGATCCCGCCGGCGTTGATGTGCTCGTTGAGCAGCAGCACGCCCAGCACGCTGGCCACCAGCGGCTTGGCCACGGTCATGGTCGGCATAGAGGCTGTCAATGCGCCTGCGCGGAACGCCGACTGCTGGAAGATCATTCCGGCCAGGGTCGCCACCAGCCAAGGCACCACCACGGGCGACTCCAGCGCGTCTTCCAGGCCCTCGGCCTTGACCAGCTCCACGAGGACCTTGGTCAGCAGCGCGAACACCGCCAGCGAAGCGCCGGCCACCACGGCCAGCAGGACCGCGGCCGCCGGCCGGCCCTTGAACTTGCGGGCGAACAGCACGCAGCTCAGCAGGACCGCAGTCAGCACCACCGACACCACGATCCAGGTGGTCGCCGGCGCGTGTTGCTTGCCCTCTGTCGGGTCGCCGACGATCACGACCACGGCCAGCGCGCCGGCCAACACGATCGCCCACATCCATTCCCAGTTGCTGACCCGGCGGTGGGTCAGCCAGGCGTACATGGGCAGCGCGAACAGCAGTGCGGTCACCTGCAGCCCGGTCACCAGCATTACCGAACCCACCGCCAATGCCGCCGCCTGCAGGGCGTAGTTGGCCACCGCCGCCGCACCACCACCCCACCACCGGGGGTCACGCAGCGACAGCCAGAACAGTCTCAGGTGGCCGACCTGCTGGTCGGTGATCTCCTGAGCGGACCGCTGACGGATCACGTCGCCGATCGCGGACGCCAGTGCGGCGCACAACGCGAGCAGCGCCGCTATGAGATTCCCTGTCGACATTCCCGCCCTTCCAACCGGCGCCACAATACCCGCCGGGCTCGCGATAACCGTGCAGCCGCTAAACGCCGGTGGGCACCGGATCGGCTCCACTGGCGGCCTCATCACGCGAGAGCACCGCGACGGAACAGACCAGGACGGCCACTGCCAGCGCCAGGATCAGCTCGGCCCCGTGGCTGGGTCGCAGCACCTCACCGAGCAGCACCATGCCCAGCGCGGCGGCCACCATCGGTTCCAGCACCGTCATCGTCGGCAAGGACACCGTCAGCGCCCCGGCGCGGAACGACGACTGCTGGAAGACCATCCCGGCCACCGCGACCGCCGCGCACGCGTAGAGCTCCGGTGAGGCCAGCAGCGGCCGCAGACCGTGACCGATCAGCTCGACCACCCCCTTAGTCAGCACCGCGACGATGCCCCACGAGGTGGCCGACAGCACCGCGAGCAGCACCGCCGCAACCCGCCCGCCGTACATTCGGGCACCCAGCAGACACAGCACCACCACCGGCCCCAGCACTGCGAAGACCCAGAACCAGGTGAGCAGCGAAGCGTGGGCCTGGCCGGCCGTGGGGTGGCCGACGGTGATGATGACGGTCTCCGCCGCGACCAGCAGCGCCGCCCACAGCCAGACCGACCGGCCCAGCCGCCGACCGGACTGCCGCGCGCTGATCGGCAGGGCGAACAACAGGGAGGTCACCAACAGCGATTCCACCAGCAACACCGACCCCAGTCCGAGCGCGGTGGCCTGCAGGCCGAAACCGACTACCGCGACCAGGCTGCCCGCCCACCACCGCCGGTCGGCCAGCAGTCGGGCGAACAGCGCGATATGGCCGATCGACTCGTCGCCGACCGACTGGGCGCTGCGCTGGTGGATCACGTCGCTGATCGCGATGAACAGCGCCGCTCCCAGAGCGAGCAGCACGGCGATGGTCTCTTTGGCCATGGCCGGCCTCCTGAAGGTGCTTCACAGATGCGATGGGACACGCTACCGCCGCGGCCGGGAACTGCTTCAATACCCTTAGGCAGTTTGAAGGCGCCGCGGTGCGCGGCAGATGCGCGATGTCTGCGCGAAGGGTTAGGTGACGACGCATGACCACGGACGGGACCACCGACAGCGGTTCGCCCACTCCCACGCCACGCCCGGGGCCTCGTCCCGGCCCTCGTCCCGGCCCTCGTGTCGGCCCCAAACCGGGGGCTCGGCCGCAGGTCGTCAGCCCACCGACCGCTGATCCGCACCGGTTCGGCCGTGTCGACGACGACGGTACGGTGTGGCTGATCACCTCCTCCGGCGAGCGGCAGATCGGCTCCTGGCAGGCCGGTGACCCCGACGCCGCGTTCGTGCACTTCGGCCGGCGGTTCGACGATCTGAGCACCGAAGTCACCCTGCTCGAAGAGCGGCTGGCCTCCGGAAGCGGCGACGCCCGCAAGATCAAGGCGTCCGCGGCGGCGCTGGCCGAGTCACTGCCGACCGCCAGCGTCCTCGGTGACGTCGATGCACTCGCCGCGCGAATCGCAGCGGTCAGCGAGCATGCCGTCGCGGCCGCCGCGGAAAGCCGGGCGCACCGCGATGAGCAGCGCGCCGAAGCCACCGCGCGCAAGGAGGCGCTGGCGGCCGAAGCCGAGGAACTGGCGGCGAATTCGACCCAGTGGAAGTCCGCCGGCGACCGGTTGCGAACCATCCTGGAGGAATGGCGCACCATCACCGGGCTGGACCGCAAAACCGACGATGCGCTGTGGAAGCGTTACGCCGCGGCCCGCGACGGCTTCAACCGGAGGCGCGGTTCGCACTTCGCCGACCTCGACCGCGGCCGCGCCGGGGCCCGCGAAGACAAGGAACGGCTGTGCAAGCGAGCCGAGGAACTGTCCAGTTCCACCGACTGGTCGGCCACCAGCGCGGTGTTCCGGGAGATGCTCACCACCTGGAAGGCGGCCGGGCGGGCGTCCAAGGACGTCGACGAGGCGCTGTGGCAGCGGTTCAAGGCCGCCCAGGACACGTTCTTCTCCGCCCGTAACGCCGCGAACGCCGAACGCGATGCCGAGTTCGAAGACAATGCCACCGCCAAGGAGGCCCTGCTCGCCGAGGCGGAGCGGATCGACCCGGCCAATCAGAATGCCGCCCGTGCGGCGTTGCGGTCGATCGTCACCAAATGGGATGCGATCGGCAAGACACCCCGCGAGCGTTCCGCGGACCTGGAGCGGCGACTGCGCGCGGTGGAGAAGAAGGTGCGCGACGCCGGTGCGGCGGCCGACGCCGCCGTGGTGGACCCCGAGGCCGAGGCCCGGGCTGCCCAGTTCCGTTCTCGCGCCGAACAATTCGAGGCTCAGGCCACCAAGGCCCAAGCCGCCGGCCGGGACAAGGAGGCCGCGGAGGCCGCTGCCAGCGCAGCGCAGTGGCGGGAGTGGGCGCAGGCCGCCGAGCAGGCGCTGGGCAAGCGCTGACTTCAGGAGTTCTTGCGGCCGTCCGGGTCGTCTGGGTCATCTGGGCCGTGTAAGCCGTCCAGCAGGTTTTTCGAGTGCAGCTCGACGGTGTTGCGCCGCCGCTCAGCCTCGGCGGCCAGTTGCAGCGCGGTGCGCGACCACACCACGCGGGCCCAGTGGAAGGTCAGCACGATCAGCGTGATCCAGGCCAGGATCAGTCCGATGCCCGGCCCCGGATGGCCCTGCGCGACGGTTTGGCGAGACCACACCGCCAGCAGCCCGGCCGCGCTGGCCACCGCCGAACCGGCCAGCGCCACCCAGGCCACCGCCCAGCGCCGGGTCACCATCGCCAGCAGGGAGAACCCCACTCCGAACACCAGCGCCAGCCACATGAACACCCGTGACGGCAGCGTCACCATGGCCTCGTCGGCGCCGTTGCCGGCCATCAGCACGTCCCAACCGCGAACACTTCCGGTGTGCGGCAACAGAAACGACGCCACCAGCACGAACACGCAGATCAAGACGACCAGTCCCCTGCCGCCGGGGTCGATCTCGCCTGCCACCCGGCGCTCGGCGGCCTCGATGTCGGCCCGGTAGGCGTCGAAGTCGCTCACGACGCGGCCCCCGGCATCTTCGGCATGCCCAGCCCGACACCGGGCGGCGGGCCGGCCAGGCTGTCGCCGGCCCTGGTGCGCCGATGGTGCAGCAAAGGCCCGTCGGCCAGCAGGTGATGCGGCGCCGCTCCGGTCACCGTCGTGGTGACCACGTCGCCCGGGCGCACCTGCGACGCACCCGGGGCGAAGTGCACCAGTCTGCCATCGCGGGCGCGACCGCTCATCCGCGCCGTCTGGGCGTCCTTGCGGCCCTCCCCGACTGCCACCAGAAGCTCGACGGTGCGGCCGACCTGTGCCTTGTTCTCGTCCCACGAGATCTGTTCCTGCAGCTCGATCAGGCGGTCATAGCGTTCCTGCACAACCGCTTTGGGCAGCTGGTCGGGCAGTTCGGCCGCCGGTGTACCGGGCCGCTTGGAGTACTGGAAGGTGAACGCGGCCGAGAAGCGGGCGGTGGCCACCACATCGAGGGTGTCTTGGAAGTCCCGCTCGGTCTCACCGGGGAATCCGACGATCAGGTCGGTGGTGATCGCCGCGTCCGGGATGGCGGCCCGAACCCGCTCCAGGATGCCCAGGTAGCGCTCGGCGCGGTAGGAGCGGCGCATTGCCTTCAGGATCGCATCAGAGCCGGACTGCAGCGGCATGTGCAGGGCCGGACAGACATTCGGTGTCTGCGCCATCGCCTCGATGACGTCGTCGGTGAACTCGGCCGGATGCGGGGAGGTGAAGCGGACCCGTTCCAGGCCGTCGACGGTGCCGCAGGCCCGCAGTAGCGCGGCGAACGCGCCACGGTCGCGTGGCAGTTCCGGATCGGCGAACGACACCCCGTAGGCGTTGACGTTCTGGCCCAGCAGCGTCACCTCGACCACGCCGTCGGCGACCAGCGCGCGGATCTCGGCGAGGATGTCGTCGGGACTGCGGTCGACCTCACGGCCCCGCAGGGACGGGACGATGCAGAACGTGCAGGTGTTGTTGCAGCCCACCGAGATCGACACCCAGGCCGAATAGGCCGAGTCCCGGGCGGCGGGCAGCGACGACGGGAACTCGCGCAGCGCCTCGACGATCTCCACCTGAGCCGTCCGATTGTGCCGTGCCCGCTCCAGCAGTGCCGGCAGCGAGCCGAGGTTGTGCGTGCCGAACACCACGTCGACCCAGGGGGCCCGGCTCAGCACTCCGTCCTTGTCCTTCTGGGCCAGGCAGCCGCCGACAGCGATCTGCATATCGGGGTTGCTGCGCTTGTTCGGCGCCAGGTGGCTGAGGTTGCCGTACAGCTTGTTGTCGGCGTTCTCACGCACCGCGCAGGTGTTGAACACCACCAGATCGGCATCAGCGCCCTCGGCAGCCCGGCGGTAACCGGCGGACTCCAGCATGCCGGCGATGCGTTCGGAGTCGTGAACGTTCATCTGACAGCCGTAGGTGCGCACCTCATAGGTGCGAGTCGGTAGCGTCGTCGCACTCACCCGGCCATGGTACGGCGCTGCTGGGTAGGCTCATAACCCATGACCAGCGGCGGAGCCAATCCGGTGCCGATGATCGCCATCCGAGACGTGAACAAGCACTTCGGTGGCCTGCATGTCCTCAAAGACATCACCCTCGAGGTGGCCTGCGGCGAGGTGGTGGCGATCCTCGGCCCGTCCGGCTCGGGAAAATCCACCCTCTGCCGCACCATCAATCGGCTCGAGACCGTCGACTCCGGCCTCATCACCATCGACGGCGAACCGCTGCCCGCCGAGGGCGCGGCGCTGGCCCGACTGCGCGCCCAGGTCGGGATGGTCTTCCAGTCCTTCAATCTGTTTCCGCACAAGAGTGTCCTGGACAACGTCACACTGGCTCCGATGAAGGTGCACAAGACCCCCCGCGACCAGGCTCGGCTGCGGGCGATGGCACTGCTGGAGCGGGTCGGCGTGGCCGATCAGGCCCACAAGCACCCCGCCCAGCTCTCCGGCGGGCAGCAGCAGCGGGTGGCGATCGCCCGCTCGCTGGCGATGGACCCCAAGGTGATGCTGTTCGACGAGCCCACCAGCGCGCTGGACCCGGAGATGATCAGCGAAGTCCTGGACGTGATGACCACGCTGGCGCGCGACGGGATGACGATGGTGGTGGTCACCCACGAGATGGGATTCGCGCGCCGCGCCGCCGACCGGGTGGTGTTCATGGCCGACGGCGCCATCGTCGAGGACGGCTCCCCCGCGGAGTTCTTCGACAGCCCGAAATCCGTTCGCGCCCAAGAGTTTCTCACCAAGGTGATCGGCCACTGATGCGGGCTCTGCACCTTCTGGCCCGGGTCTGCGCCGCGCTCGCGGCGCTGGCCGCTCCGATCACGGCCTGCACCGCCCACGACAGCGGAAGGATCACCGTCGGAGTTAAATTCGACCAGCCCGGCCTGGGCGTCAAGGAACCCGACGGGACGCTGCGCGGGTTCGACGTCGACGTGGCCCGCTACGTCGCCGGGCGGCTGGGTTATCCGCCCGATCGCATCACCTGGATCGAAGCGCCGTCCGGCCAACGCGAGACGCTGCTGCGCAACGGCCAGGTCGACTATGTGGTGGCCACCTACTCGATCACCGACAACCGGCGCCGCAAAGTCGACTTCGCCGGCCCCTACCTGCTCACCGGGCAGTCACTGCTGGTGCGCACCGACAACACCGACATCACCGGGACATCGTCGCTGCAGCACCACAAGAAGCTGTGTTCGGTGTCGGGCTCCACGCCGGCGCAGCGCATCAAGGACCGCTACCCGGGCGTGCAGCTGCAGCGCTACGACACCTACTCGGCCTGCGTGGAGGCATTGCGCAACAACGCAATCGATGCGGTGACCACCGACGACGTGATCCTCGCCGGCTATGCCGCCCAAAGTCCCGGAGCGTTCAAGCTGGTGGGCGAGCCGTTCTCGGCGGAGAGCTACGGGATCGGGGTGCGCAAGGGCGACGACGCGCTGCGCACCCAGATCAACAATGCGCTCGTCGAGATGGAGAGCGACGGTTCGTGGCGGGCGTCGTTCGCGGCCAACTTCGGCGCCGCCGGGTTCGCGGTTCCCACCCCTCCGCCGATCGATCGATGATGTTCGCCCAGAATCGCGGCCAGTTCCTCGAGGCGTTCACCGTCACCGTGGAGTTGGCGGTGCTGTCCGGCTTTTTCGCGCTGATACTCGGCACCGGTCTGGCCGCCATGCGGCTGGCTCCGGTGCCGGCCCTGCGGTGGCTTTCAGGCTGCTATGTCCACCTGGTCCGCAATACGCCGCTGACGCTGCTGTTGCTGTTGTGCTCGTTCGGCCTGGCCCAGACCCTGGGGGTGACGCTGGTCGATTCGCAGTCGCCGACGTCGATCGATGACAGCAACTTTCGGCTGGCCGTGCTGGGACTGAGCGTCTACACCGCGTCTTTCGTGTGCGAGGCGGTGCGTTCCGGGGTCAACACGGTGGGGATCGGGCAGGCCGAGGCGGCCCGCTCGCTAGGGCTGAGCTTCACCCAGAACCTGCGGATCATCTTGCTGCCCCAGGCTTTTCGCGCCGTGATCATCCCGCTGGGCTCGGTGCTGATCGCGCTGAGCAAGAACACCACGCTGGCCTCGGCGATCGGTGTCGCCGAAGCGGCCCTGCTGATGAAGTCGATGACCGAGAACACCGCGGCCCTGCTCGCGGTGGGTGCGGTGTTCGCGGCCGGCTTCGTGGTGCTCACCTTGCCGCTGGGCTTGCTGTTCGGCTATCTGGGCCGGCGCTGGGCGGTGACGCGATGACGCCCGCCGCGACGGTGCTCTACGACGCCCCCGGGCCGCGGGCCCGGGCTCGCCATCACGCGCTGACGGTGATCGCGCTGCTAGCCGCGGCCTTGTTGATCTGGGTGCTGTATGCGCGGCTGGCGGCCAAGGGCCAGTTGACCGCGGAGAAGTGGACGCCGTTTCTGACCGCCGACCTGTGGCGCACCTACGTACTGCCCGGAGTGGCCGGCACCCTGACGGCCGCGGCGTGGTCGATAGGGCTGGCGCTGATCCTGGGTGTCGGGTTGGGGGTCGGCCGGCTGTCGCACATCGGTCCGGTGCAATGGACCTGCGCGGTGCTGGTCGAGTTCTTCCGGGCCATCCCGGTGCTGATCATGATGATCTTCGCCTTTTTCGTCTACGGGGCGCTCGGGCTGTTTCCGCCGCAGCAGCTCGCGTTGGCCGGGGTGGTCACCGGCCTGACGCTGTACAACGGCGCGGTCATCGCCGAGATCGTCCGGGCCGGGGTGTTCGGTCTGCCAGGCGGACAGTCCGAGGCGGCCGCCGCGCTGGGGCTGGGCTGGGGAACCTCGATGCGGCTGGTGCTGCTGCCGCAGGCCGTCACCGCGATGCTGCCGGTGCTGGTGTCGCAATTGGTGGTGGTGCTCAAGGACACCGCGATCGGTTACCAGATCACCTACGTGGAGATGGTGCGCCAGGGCACCGTGGTCGGCTCCCAGTACCGCAACTACCTGCCCGCACTGTTGGTGATCGCGGCGCTGATGATCGCCGGAAACCTGGTTCTCTCGGCGGCCGCGACCGGGCTGGAGCGACGGCTGCGCCGGGCACGTCACCGGGCGCTGGAGGCGGCCGCCATCGAGCCCGAGGGCACCCCCGGGGCCCGGGTTCGTTAGGCGGTGCGCGCGGTCGGCTCGGCGTCTAGAGTCGGTGCCGACAGCTACCGATGAGGAGACTTCCATGGCTATCACCCCCAAGGACGCGTTCAACGCCGCCCGTGACATCGCCGCGCACGCCGTTGAGAAGGCCTCCGACATCGTCGAGGACGCCGGCGACATCATTCGCGGGGACATCTCCGGTGGCGTCAACGCGATCGTTCAAGATTCCATGGAGATCGCCACGCACGCCGTCGAGCGGACCAAGGAAGTGTTCACCGGACAAGACGACGCCGACGAGGCCGAGGACGCCTGAGCCTCAAACCCGGCGGCGCTCCTGTTCGGCAGCAAGCTCGTCGCGGACCACGTCGTAGGCCATCGACGGGTTGTAGCCGCGGCGAGCCAGCATCGCCACCAGCCGCCGGGTGACACGAACGTCGTCCTCGCCAAGGATCTCCCGGCGAAGCTTGGCCTGCACCAGCTGTTCGGCCCGGGCGCGCTCGGCGCCGGCGTCGATACCGGCCAGCGCCCCGGCGATCACGTCCTCATCCACGCCCTTGGTACGCAGCTCGGCGGCCAGCACCTTGCGGCCCTTGCCCGCGTGTTCGCGCCGGGAGCGCACCCACTGCTGGGCGAAGTCCGCGTCGTCGATCAGGCCGGCCTTCGTCAGCCGGTCGAGCACCCGGGTACTGACGTCATCGGGGTAGCCCCGTTTGGCCAGCTGTCCGGCGAGCTCGGCACGGGTGCGGGCCCGCACGGTGAGCAGGCGAAGGCACAGTGACTTCGCCTGCTCCTCACGCTTGGGTTCGTCAGACTCAGAAGTCGACGGGAGCGGGCAGGACGTCATCGGTCAGCTCAGCGGTCAGCACGGCGCCGATACCGAGCTTCTCTTTGATCTTCTTCTCGATCTCGTTGGCCACGTCGACGTTCTCCAGCAGGTAGTTTCGGGCGTTCTCCTTGCCCTGCCCGAGCTGTTCGCCGTCGTAGGTGAACCACGAGCCGGACTTGCGGATGAATCCCTGATCCACACCCATGTCGATCAGCGAGCCCTCGCGGCTGATGCCGCGGCCGTACAGGATGTCGAACTCGGCCTGTTTGAAGGGGGGCGAGCAGTTGTGCACCACAACCCCTTCCGCGACGAGGTTGTGCAATTCCTCGACCTCGATGTCGAAGGTTCGCGCTCGCTTCATCGGCAGCACTTCACGGATCACCGAGTACCGCAGTTCGTCGGCCAGCACCTCACCGAGGAACTTGTCTTCCAAGGCTTCCGCCAGCGCCTGCACGCGGTCCCGGCGCAGCCGGCTGGAACCCAGTACCTGCTTCATGCCGCCGCGGGGGTCGCCGGCGCCGTCTCCGATCATTGCCGCGGCCTCTTGTGCCGTCACACCGCGCTCATCGAGGTAGTTCAGCACGGCAGTGGCAACTTCCGCCGACAGATAGACCGCCTGAGACCCGCGGCGCCGCCCACGCATGGCTTCCGGAATGGCGTTCGTGAGAGCCGTACCTCGCGGGCCCCACATCGGAACGGCGTCGGCGAAGGCCGCGATGTTCTCCATACCTGCGACCCGGACTTCGAATACCTGACGCTTGGACTGCACCCGTCGCCCGTCGATGATACTGGGCCGCTTCTGGGTCGGATCGTAGTCTCGGACGGTGCTCACGATGCCGAATCGCAGGAGCAGCCAATGGATCTGGTGCGCGAGCTGTTCGGATGTCGTCGTGTAGCCGACCCGCAGTGCACCGGTCTGCTCCCGGCTCACCCAGCCGTCGCTCTCCAGCAGGCCGAACAGCAAGTTCCCGACGACATCGGCACTGACGTCCGGCTCGAAGAACCAGGCGGGAATCGTCTTCTCCCACGCTAGCTTTCCGTGAATACCGGCCCGCCGGCACAGGTCCAGAACACCGTTGGGTTCACCGGGCCGATGGCTGATCGCCAATGAGATCCGCCCCTGCGGATGGGCGGCACAACCGAGCGTCGCCGCGATTCGGGTCGCGTCGTCGATCAGCGACTGCTGGATGTTGATGAAGTTGACGGGAGTCTTGCCGCCCACATAACCGTCGCCGATCAGATACCCCAACAGCCGGGCGTGATCCGCCGGAATCGGCTCGTTGTCGCCGAATCCGTCGAAGCGACGCGGCTGCGCCACCCGGTCTCCCGCGCGAAGCTCCCCCGCCTGACGCCAGCCGTGTTCCGTCAGGACCTTGTGATCGGGCGTTGCCCAGAGCGTGGCGCCGCCGGCGATCTGCAAGCCGACCACATCCTGGGTTCCCTGGTCGAACCAGGACACCACCGGCCGGACATGCAATGTTCCGTCCTTTGCCGCAGCCGCGACGTGGATCTGCCTGCGCTCGTCGACGACGTCCTCGATTCGATGCGTTGCGCCGGTGACAGGGTCGAAGATTCGGGTTCCTTCGGCAAGACACTTGTTCTTGACCACCTTGACCCGGGTGCGGTTACCGACCGCGTCGGTGCCGTCCTTGAGCGTCTCGATTCTCCTGACGTCCAATCGAACTGAAGCGTAGAACTTCAAAGCCTTTCCGCCCGTGGTCGTTTCGGGCGAGCCGAACATCACTCCGATTTTTTCCCGCAGCTGGTTGATGAAGATAGCGGTGGTGCCCGAATTGTTCAGTGCGCCAGTCATTTTCCGCAGCGCCTGGCTCATCAGCCGGGCCTGCAGGCCGACGTGACTGTCCCCCATCTCGCCCTCGATCTCGGCGCGCGGCACCAGGGCGGCCACCGAGTCGATCACCAGGATGTCCAGCGCTCCGGAGCGGATCAGCGTGTCGGCGATCTCCAGTGCCTGCTCACCGGTGTCGGGCTGGGACACCAGCAGCGAGTCGGTGTCCACCCCGAGCTTCTTGGCGTACTCGGGGTCCAACGCGTGCTCGGCGTCGATGAACGCCGCGATCCCGCCGGCGGCCTGGGCGTTGGCCACCGCGTGCAGCGCCACCGTGGTCTTGCCGGAGGACTCCGGGCCGTAGATCTCGACGACCCGGCCCCGGGGCAACCCGCCGATGCCCAGCGCGACATCGAGTGCGATCGACCCGGTCGGGATGACTGTGATCGGCTGGCGCACCTCGTCGCCGAGGCGCATTACCGAGCCTTTGCCGAAGTTCTTGTCGATCTGGGCCATCGCCAGTTCGAGTGCTTTTTCGCGATCGGGGGCTTGCGCCATGATGCCTCTCCTGTGGTTCGGTAGTCCGGTTGACCGGGTATCGGTCGATTGGCCGTGACGCTAGTAGCGGGGTCCGACAATCCGCCGAACTCCATCCACAGTAGGCGAACGCGTGTTCGAATCAAGTCAGGCACGCGGCGTGTCGGTGTGTCTGACTTTCCAGAGCGGCGAGACCGGGTCAGGCCACCCGCATCACATGGGCCGAGGCGCCGATGGTGGTGTCGCCGGCGCCCATCATGGTGCGCATGAACGCCTCTTGTTCCCGTCTGCCGCGCAGAGCCGCGCGGTCCAGGCCGCCCGGCAAGACCAGTGCCGCGGTGCTGCGCACCAGGTTGATCGGCGTCCGCAACACCTGGTACCACGGCGGGACGTAGGCCGGCAGCCCCAGCTCGCGCATCGCCCGCGGACCCAGGAAACCGCTGGTCAGCGACAGATGCTGGGCCCGGGCGACCCGTCGCCGCAGGCCCGTCATGGTGGAGTAGTGCCACTGGAGCGGATCGTCGGCCATCGGAACCGCCAGCTGCTTGGTGGATTCGTCGGGCGCCGACAGCGCACCGAGCGTGTGGTACAGGATGCGGACCGCGTCGCGGTAGCTGCGCGGCAGCCACTCGTCGCGCACCCCCATCAGCCAGCCGACGTAGCGGGTCAGATGGGCGATGGCGTCGAGCTCGCCGGGGGGCAGCACGATACCTATCCCCAGTCCGCCGATCGGCGGGGCGATCAGGGCACCCACCAGGGTTGCGGCCATGTCGGTCTGGTTGACCGGCAGGCCCCACTCGTCACCGCGCCAGTCCGGCAGCGCCGCCACGTGCCGGCGCACGTACTCGTGAATGAGCCTGACCCGGACGGTGGCCCGATACCCGACGCCGAGCGGCTCCAGGCCGCCTTCGGCGGTGAGGTCCAGCGCCCACTGCATGGTCTCGGCGAATCGCTTGTTCGAGCCCTTCTCCAACACCCCGGTGCGCAGCAGGGTCTTGTTGAACGAGGAGAACCGGTACCCGCCCAGCAGTGAGACGTCGCGGGAGATGTAGACGCCGTCGGCGCCGCCGCGCCGCAGTGCCCGCTGCCCCCGGCGCAGCAGATCCATATCGACCCACTCCGGGATGGGTTCGAACTCACCGAAGAACTCCCGCAACGGCTCCGGCGCGTCCGGCACGGCGGCCAGGCCGTGCGTCAGGATCTCATCGAAGATCGGCCGGGTCGCTGCGGTGCCGGTGGCCGACATCCAGTCCACCAGCCGTCGCATCGGCTCGTCGCCGACGGTCAGGTCCACACCGATCTGATGCCAGCGCTGCGGCGAGGGTTTGTCGATCCCCAGTGCTCCGGCGATCAGCCGGATTCCGACCGGAACCGCGCCGGGGGTTTCCGGGTGCCGGGTGGGAATCGGCGAGTTCGTCAAGACGGCCCCCAATGCAGTTTTGGATAACATCCGTATTCCAAATCTAGGGCGCGGGTAGAGTGCTGTCAATGACACGCCGGGAAGTGGTACGCGACTACGGCGGCATCAGCGCCGTCGACCGTCGCGCCGAACGGCGCGCCAAGCTGCTGGCCGCCGGCCGGCAGCTGTGGGGCGAGTCGGGGCTGCGCGACGTCACCGTGCGCGGGGTGTGCGCCGAGGCCGGCCTGATCCCCCGCTACTTCTACGAGCAGTTCGGAAACCGCGACGCGCTGATCTTCGCGGTGTCCGACGACGTCCGCGACCAACTGCTCGAAACCCTGGTCACCGCCGGCGTCGCCGACCCGGGCACCCTGACCGACAAACTCCGCTCCGCACTGACGGCGTTCCTGGACCGCATCGCCGCCGACCCGCACATCCATCGGATCGCCACCGACGACCTGTCCGGGGTGCCCGGCCTGACCGAACACCGCGCGCACATCCTGGAGATGATCGCCGACCTGATCGTGCAACTGACACCGGGCGTGCTCGGCTCCGAGACCCCCGAACCGGCGGAGTTACGCCGGGGCGCGCTGTTCCTGGTCGGCGGGGTCAACCAGATCATCGAGTCCTGGTTGGCCGATCCCGTCGAGTCCACCGCCGAACTGGCCACGGTCTGCGCCGACCTGTGCGTGTCGGTGGTCCGCAACATCATCGTGCGGCCGCCGGATCCCACTCACCACTGATCGCGCGGCACGTCGAAGTCCGAGCACAGCGCCCACCACACGTCGCGGGGCTCCACACCGGCCTCGATCGCCTGGGCGGCGGTCCGCCCGCCCACCGCGGACAGCACGTGGTCGGTCAGTACCGACGCGCCGTAGGCCGCACCGAAACGCAGCGTGACCCGTTCGTGGAATTCGGTCAGGCGCACGCGTCACAACCTACTTCGCGCTCGCCAGTGCCTCACGGCAGACCCGGACCGGATCGGCCACGCCGTCGGCACCTGCCGCGGCCCGACGGGCGGCGTCGCGGTAACCCGGCGACGACAGCACCTCACCGGCCGCCTCGGCCAGCGCCGGTCCGTTCAGCGGCCGAATCAGCCGCCCACTGCCCTGGCGCACAACACGATTGGCGATCTCCCACTGGTCACCCCCACCGGGCACCACCACCAGCGGCAGCCCGGCCAACAGCGATTTGGCCACCATGCCGTGCCCGCCGCCGCAGATCACCAGATCGGCGCGCGCCAACAATTCGTCCTGGCGCCCCAGCCCGGCGACCGCCCAGGGCGGCAGGTCCAACTCCGGGCCGTCGATCCGTGACACCGCTACCCGAGCACCGGCGGGCAGCCCGACTCCGGGCACCAAGTGCTCCAACGCCAGCTCGGCCAGCCCGGCGGCTCCGGTCGTCGCGGTGGACGGTGCCACCACCACCACCGGCCCGGGACCCGGCGGCACGGCCAGCACGTGCTCGGTCGGTTCGAAGTGCAGCGGCCCGACGACGACGGCCTCGGCGGGCCAGTCCGGCCGGGGCACCTCGAGCGCGGGCAGCGTGGCGATCAGCCGGCGCAGCGGCCCCGGGTCGACGCCCGGCAGGCCGATCCCGGCGCGAGCCCGGGCCCGCTGCCGCAGTCCGGTCCGCACCGACCGCGCCGTCAGGTACCGCATCACTGAATCGCGCAGCCGGCCCCGCACCCCGGTGCCCGGCGCGAGCCCGCTGCCGATCGGCGGCAACCCCTTGGACGGCAGGTACAGCGGATGCGGGCTCAGCTCCACCCACGCGATACCGAGCAGCTCGGCCGCCAGTCCGCCGCAGACGGTGATGACATCGGAGACCACCAGGTCCGGCGCCAGATCCCGCAGCTGGTCAAGGTTCTGGGCGGCCATCCGCGCGGCCCGGTTGTGGATCTTGGCGCCGTCGTCGAGATCGTCGTCGTCGGGCGTGGGATCGAGTCCGAGCAGTTCTGCGGCGTCCACCCCGGCGGCCCGCGCGGTGTCCAGCCATCCCACGCCGGTCAGCAAGGTCGGCGTGTCGCCGGCCTCGGCGAACCGCCGGCACAACGCGATCGCCGGGAACGCGTGTCCGGGATCCGGCCCGGCTACCACCACCACTCGCATCGGCCTACCGTGCCACAGTGCCCCCCGCCTAGGCTGGTGGGCATGACCGAACCGAGTGCCACGCAGACCGGCGTCGACAACATCCGCACCGTGGAGACCTTCCTGGCCGCGCTCGCCGCCGACGATCTCGACGCCGCGGCAGCCGCTCTCGCCGAGGACGTGGTCTACCAGAACGTCGGGTTGCCGACCATCCACGGGCGCCGGGCCACCATCGGGGTGTTCAAGCGGATGAGCGGCCGGATGGGCTTCGACGTCAAGATGCACCGGATCGCCGCCGAGGGCTGCGCGGTGCTCACCGAACGCACCGACGTGCTGACACTGGGCCCGCTGCGGCTGCAGTTCTGGGTGTGCGGGGTGTTCGAGGTGTGCGAGGGGCGAATCACGTTGTGGCGCGACTACTTCGACTTCCTGGACATGTTCAAGGCGACGCTGCGGGCGGTGGCGGCCACGGTATTCCCAGCACTGCGCCCGACACTGACATGAGCGACACCGGCGCGCGCAGGCGGCCCAACGCGATCCAATATCTGCGCTACTGCATCGGGCGTCCGTTGCCGGCCTCGATGCGGGACTGGGTCCGCAACGATCTGGCCGGCCCGGGTGCCACCATTCGGATGATCATGCGCGGCCTGGTGCCGACGACGTTGATCCTGGCCCCGTTCTGGCTGTTGCCGACAGACTTCATGACGCACCTGAGCATGACGTTCCCGATCTGGTTCATGGTGATCCTGTTCTCGCATGCGCTCAACAAGGTGTGGCGCAAGCACATGCTGCGGATGCACGGCCTCGACCCGAACCTGGCCGACGAGCGCGTCCGCCAGCGCGACGCCCACATTCACCGGTCCTACGTCGAACGCTACGGAGCCCGGCCCGAATCGGCCGATCAGCGCAGCGACGACATCTAGACCTGGGGCAGTTCGGCGAGCTCCTCGAACGCCTGCGCCCAGCCCAGCATCCGGTCGGTGGCACCTGCCAGCTCGTCGCGGTAACGATGCTGCGACATCGGCGAATTCGCCGGCACCCCCGACGACGGGCCGTCGTTGGCTGAGGCAACCAGTTGCGCTGCGGCGGTGACCATTTCGTTGTACTGGCGCACCCCTGCGCTGAGCTGGGCGGTGAACGCGTTGATGGTCGGCACCAGGTAGTCACGGGACTGCGGACTGTGCTGCACGGCCCGTTCCATCGAAACCACTTGTGTCGCAGTGGCTGCCATCGCCGATGCGGCGCCGTTGACCGCGGACGTCAGCTCGACGATCTCATCGGAAGGCAGCAGCCCGCCACGCTCGAGCACGCTGAGCAGCGACACCATCCCGCGCTCGGAGGCGCCGAGGGCATACATGGCCGGCCGTGCCGCTGAACCCGGCGGCGGCAGGCGGCGCGCTGCGGTGGCCGGCGTGGTCGGCAACGGCACAGAACGCAGCCAGCGGTACCGCAGCAGCAACAGCGTGGCCGGTGCGGCCGCCCCGGCAGCGATCAGCCCGGTGATCAGCAGCACCCACACCGGGGTGGCCCACGACGCCAGCACCGCCGTCACCAGCATCCAAAACCCGCATGCGGCAGTGAAGAACAACCCCAGCCGCAGCGCCCATCGCCGCTTTCGCAGCAGCCGGGCCCGAGGGTTGGCAAGCGCGCCCAACTTGTCGGCGAGCATGTCGGCGGCCTCGCTGGCGCGATCGACAGCACGTTGTAGCAGGGTCCCCCTGGTGCGCCCCCCGACTGCCCGGGCCATCTACTACCGGCCCAGCGGGTTCTCGGGGGTGCGGTCGGTGGCGGCCTGGCCGGGGGCCGGGGTGGCTTGGCCCGGGGTGTTGGCGGCCCCACCGGCCGGCAGCGCTTCCCCGCGCATCGAGGCGCGGATCTGCTCCAGCCGGGAGTGGCCGGCCATCTGCACGCCGGCCTGTTCGACCTCGATCATCCGGCCCTGCACCGAGCCCTGCGCCAGTTCGGCCGCGCCGATCGCGTTGGCGTAGCGGCGCTCGATCTTGTCGCGCACCTCATCGAGGCTGGGGGTGGTCCCCGGCGCGGCGATCTCGCTCATCGACCGCAGCGACGCGCTGACCTGCTCCTGCATCTTGGCCTGCTCGAGTTGGCTGAGCAGCTTGGTGCGCTCAGCGATCTTCTGCTGCAGGATCATCGCGTTCTGCTCCACGGCCTTCTTGGCCTGCATCGCTGCCGACAGCGCCTGGTCGTGCAGTGTCTTGAGGTCTTCCACGCTCTGCTCGGCGGTGACCAGTTGGGCCGCGAACGCCTCGGCGGCGTTGTTGTACTCGGTGGCCTTGGCGGCGTCACCGGCGGCGGTGGCCTGGTCGGCCAGCGTCAGCGCCTGGCGCACATTGACCTGAAGCTTCTCGATGTCGGCCAGCTGCCGGTTCAGCCGCATCTCGAGTTGACGCTGATTGCCGATCACCTGCGCGGCCTGCTGGGTGAGCGCCTGGTGCTGGCGCTGCGCCTCCTCGATGGCCTGCTGGATCTGCACCTTCGGGTCGGCGTGCTCGTCGATCTTGGCGTTGAACAGCGCCATCACGTACTTCCAGGCCTTGACGAACGGGTTGGCCATCAGTCAGCTCCGTATGAGTTGTGGTCGAGTGTCAGCGGGTCCGCGGCGCACCCGGTGACCAATTTATCGGGTCAGTGCGCACCGGGTGGGTGATCAGGCTCGGTTGCGGCGCGTCACGCCGAGGCCATCGCCCGAATCGGCGGGATCACGACCTTGGTGCCGGCGTCGATGCGGGTGACGGAGCCGACCCGCTGAGCCTGCCGGTCCTGCTCGGCCCGCTCGGCCCGCGCCAGCCGGACTCCGGCGTCGAACAGCACCTCCGACAGCGGGACCTGCAGCGCCGCGCAGATGGCGTTCAGCAGCTCGCTGGAGGCCTCCTTGCGGCCGCGCTCGACCTCCGACAGGTACCCCAGGCTGACCCGCGCCGAGTCGGACACCTCACGCAGCGTGCGGCCCTGCGTCATCCGGGCCTCGCGCAGCATCTCGCCGACGGACTCCCGCAGCAACGCTGTCATCTGTGCTCTCCCTCTTGGGTCGACGCCTCTTTGTCGACTTGGAAAAACTCCCCAGTCAGGAGAGACAACGCGCACGAGCCCGTTCGGGTTCCCGAATCACCCGACTCAACCCCGCGAGGAGCCTAGGAGATCGGTGACGGCCGAGATCACGTAGTCCACCCCGGTCACGACGGTCAGCACCACGGCGGCAGCCATCACCGCCCAGGCCGTCACCAGCCAGGGGCCGTCGAGCGGCAGGACGAGCAGCCCGATGCCGACGGCCTGAACCAACGTCTTGAGCTTGCCGCCGCGACTGGCCGGGATCACCCCCCGGTGCAGCACCGCGAACCGCAACAGGGTGATGCCGATCTCGCGGGCCAGGATCAGCACCGTCACCCACCACCACAGGTCGCCGAGCATCGACAACCCGATCAATGCCGCACCGATCAGGGCCTTGTCGGCGATCGGGTCGGCTAGGGCGCCGAACTCGGTCACCAGCCCGTAACGGCGGGCCAGGGCGCCGTCGAGCCGGTCGGTGACGATCGCGACGGCGAAGACGACGAAAGCCACGATGCGCGTATTGGTGTCATGGCCGTGCTGAGCGAACAGGGCGACCAGAAAAACCGGGACAAGCAGCAGGCGCATCGTGGTCAGCGCGTTGGGCAGATTGATCACGGGGACACGCGTCACCGCCGGATCGATTTGAGGGTGCCCTGACACGGCAGACAGAATATCGGGTACCCAGCCCGAAACCAGAAACCGTTAATGTTCAGCTGTGCATCCAGCGGCTGAGGAACCGGTCCACCAGACCCGGATCCGGCGCGCCCGGACCTCTGACGTCCCGGCGATCAAGAGCCTCATCGACGTGTACGCAGGCAAGATCCTGCTGGAGAAGAACCTCGTCACCCTTTACGAATCGGTTCAGGAATTCTGGGTGGCCACCGACGCCGACAACCGGATCGTGGGCTGCGGCGCCCTGCACGTGTTGTGGTCGGATCTTGGTGAGGTGCGCACCATCGCGGTGGATCCGGCGCTGACCGGCCAAGGGATCGGGCATGCGATCGTCGCCCGGCTGCTGCGGGTCGCCCGCGATCTGGAGTTGCAGCGCCTGTTCGTGCTGACTTTCGAGACGGCTTTTTTCGCCCGGCACGGTTTCACCGAGATCGAGGGCACGCCGGTGACCGCCGAGGTGTACGAGGAGATGCAGCGTTCCTACGACGTCGGGGTGGCCGAGTTCCTGGACCTGAGCTACGTCAAGCCGAACACCCTGGGCAACACCCGGATGCTGCTCGTGCTGTGACGGCTACGCCGTAGAGGCGAGGAAGCCGGGGGCCGCTCCGATGAGGAAGCTGAACTGCCCGTCGGACTCCATCCGGCCTTCGCGGACCACGCTCAGATCCGCGATGCCCTGCTTGCGCCCCTGTTCGCGGAGTTGATTCTCGGTGATCATCTCTTTGCGCATGTTCTGATACAGCAGCTCACCGTCGCGTATGAGCAGCAGCGAACCGGGCCGGATGACCCGCGCCGCCCACGTCCAGCGGTGCGCCGCCCAGTTCAGCACGAACGACCAGCCGATGATCACGCTGACCAGCAACACGCCGTCGCTGATCGACTTGTACCCGCCCGCCATACCGTTCTGCGCCGCGTCGGCGATCAGCACCACCACGATCAGATCCGTGATGCCGTTGGTGCCGGCCTCGCGTTTGAGCACCACCCGCAGCAAGGCGTAGATGGTTACGTAGATGACCGTTCCGCGGATGAAGATCTCCAACGGCGGGGTATCGAAAGCGAAGAGTCGTGCCCAATCCACCCGACGATTATCCCCGTTCGTCCAGCTGGTTGTCACCTTCCGTTTCAGGCGTGGCTAGAAATCATCGTCGGCGGGTTCCGGCTCGCCGCCGCCGCGGATCAGCATCAGCGTCGCGGCCAGCTCGTCCGGCTTGACCAGCACCTGACGGGCCTTGGAACCCTCGGACGGGCCCACGATGTCGCGGGTCTCCATCAGATCCATCAGCCGGCCCGCCTTGGCGAACCCGACCCGCAGCTTGCGCTGCAGCATCGAGGTGGAACCGAACTGGCTGGACACCACGAGTTCGACGGCCTGCAGGAACACGTCCATGTCGTCGCCGATATCGGGGTCCACGTCGGCGCGATCGCCGCTGGGCTTCACCGCGGTGACGCCCTCGGTGTATTCGGGTTCGGCCTGGTCCTTGCAGGCGTTGACGACGCCCTGGATCTCCTCGTCGGAGATGAACGCCCCCTGTAGCCGGATCGGCTTGTTGGCCCCCATCGGCAGGAACAGTCCGTCGCCCATGCCGATCAGCTTCTCGGCGCCCGGCTGGTCGAGGATCACCCGGGAGTCGGTCAGCGACGAGGTGGCGAATGCCAGCCGGGACGGAACGTTGGTCTTGATCAGACCGGTGACGACGTCCACCGACGGCCGCTGCGTGGCCAAGACCAGGTGAATACCGGCTGCCCGCGCCTTTTGCGTGATCCGCACGATGGCGTCCTCGACGTCGCGCGGGGCGGTCATCATCAGGTCGGCGAGCTCGTCGACGACCGCGAGGATGTAGGGGTAGGGCCGGTACACCCGTTCGCTGCCCAGCGGCGCGGTGATCTCCCCGGAGCGCACCTTGTCGTTGAAGTCGTTGATGTGGCGCACCCGCGACGACTTCATGTCCTGGTAGCGCTGCTCCATCTCCTCGACCAGCCAGGCCAGCGCGGCGGCGGCTTTCTTGGGCTCGGTGATGATGGGCGTGATCAGGTGTGGAATGCCTTCGTACGGCGTGAGTTCGACCATCTTCGGGTCGATCAGGATCATCCTGACCTCTTCCGGGGTGGCCCGCGCCAGCAGCGACACCAGCATCGAGTTGACGAAGCTCGACTTGCCCGAGCCGGTGGAGCCGGCCACCAGCAGGTGCGGCATCTTGGCCAGGTTGGCGCAGATGAAGTCGCCCTCGATGTCCTTGCCCAGCCCGATCACCAGCGGATGGTGGTCGGCGCGGGTGGTCGGCGCGGTCAGCACGTCGGCCAGCCGCACCAGCTCACGGTCGGAGTTGGGCACCTCGATGCCGACGGCGGACTTGCCCGGGATGGGCGCCAGCATCCGCACGCTTTCGGTGGCCACCGCGTAGGCGATGTTGCGCTGCAGCGCGGTGATCTTCTCGACCTTGACACCGGGCCCCAGCTCCACCTCGTAGCGGGTGACGGTAGGACCGCGGGTGCAGCCGGTGACCGCGGCGTCGACCTTGAACTGCTCGAGCACCGAGGTGATCGCGTCGGCCATCTGTTCGTTGGCGACGGTGCGCGTCTTGGGCGGATCGCCCGCGACGAGCAGGGTCAGCGACGGCAGCGTGTAGGGGCCTTCCACCACGCGGTCCAGGACGACGGTGTCGTTGGACTTGGCGGGCTTGGCCTTGGGCGCCTTGCGGCGGGCCGGCTTGGCCGGCGCCTCGGCGGGCGCCTCGTCGAGTGGGTAGTTGTCCAGCGGGGTGCGCGCCTGCCAGTCCGGGGCCGGCTCGTCGGCTGCGGCAGCGGCACCCTCGTCGACGAAGGCTTGATCGTCGTAGCCGTCGTCGTAATCCTCGGCATAGTCGTCGCCTTGGCCGTAGCCGTAGTCGTCGTAGTAGTCGTCATCGTCGTAGGCGCCGCGGAACATCGTGCGCAGCGCCTCGGGCGCCTCGCGCAGGGTGGTGCCGGTCAGCAGCAGCACTCCGAACAGCACCCCGATGCACAGCAGCGGCGCGGCGATCCACGGGGTCAGCCCGTCCGCCAGTGGCCCACCGATGGCGAATCCGACAAAGCCGGCGCCGTGCAGACGACCGTCGGGGCTCTGCGGCGAGCCCGACCACAGGTGCCACAGGCCCAGGATCGGCAGCGCGACCATCACCGAGCCCAGGATCAGCCGGGGCCGGGTCTCCGGGTCGGGCTCGGTGCGCATCAACAGGACACCGGCGGCGGCCGCGGCCAGCGGGAGCAGCATCACCGCGCCACCGATCAATGTGCGCAGGCCGGTGTCGACCCATGCCCCGACCGGGCGCGCGGCGTCCAGCCAGCAGCTTGCTGCGGTCACCACGGCCAGACCCAGCAGGGCCAGCGCGATGCCGTCACGGCGGTGTCCCGGGTCGATGTCGTGTGCGCGGCCCACCGATCGGGCTGCCCCGCCGGCGCCCTTGGCCATCATCAGCCAGGTTGCGCGCGCCATCCGTCCGCCGGCCAGCCCGGCGGCCACCGGCCAGGAGTGTTGCTGTGCTGGGCGGCGGGTTTTGGCCGGCTGCCGGGCACGTGTCGGCCGCGATCCACCTTTGGCGCCGGCCTTTGACCTGGTCGTTCGGGTGCCGGAACGTGCGGGAGCCCTACTAGTGGTCTTACTAGCCATATCGGCAAGCGTAGTCGCAATAGCCTCATCTGCACCATAAGGCACACTGGCCCCGGCGCATTGGTTCATCTCACAGGCCGATTCGCGCTGAGTAAGGTGGCCGGAGAAACCCCCCGCCTGTCGAG
The DNA here is from genome assembly GCF_020181635.2 of Mycobacterium zoologicum. Lineage (NCBI taxonomy): Bacteria > Bacillati > Actinomycetota > Actinomycetes > Mycobacteriales > Mycobacteriaceae > Mycobacterium > Mycobacterium zoologicum. Next base: position 51,335 of record NZ_JAYJJS010000023.1, read on the forward strand.
GAGCCGCACATGCCCGTGGTCATCATCGCCACATTTGCCGTCAAGCCGGAATCGGTCGAAGCCGTCCGCGAAATCTGCACCAAGGCGGTGCCGCAAGTCCACGATGAACCCGGTTGCCAGCTGTACTCCTTGCACGAGACCGACGGCGCCTTCGTCTTCGTCGAGCAGTGGGCCGACGCCGACGCGCTCAAGGCCCACTCCGCAGCACCCGCGGTCGCCGGGCTGTTCGGCAGCCTCAGCGAGCACCTGGCCGGCCCGCCCGACATCAAGATGCTGCAACCGGTTCCGGCCGGCGACCCGGCCAAGGGCCGGCTGCGGGCCTAGAGCATGGGGACGCTGGACGGCAAGGTCGCATTCATCACCGGTGCCGCCCGTGGCCAGGGCCGCGCCCACGCGCTGCGGCTGGCCGCCGAGGGCGCCGACATCATCGCCGTCGATCTGTGCGACCAGATAGCCAGCGTGCCCTACCCGCTGGCCACCGCGGAGGATCTGGCGGCCACCGTCAAGCTGGTGCAGGACACCGGCTCCCGAATTGTGGCCACCACCGCCGATGTCCGCGATCGCGCCGGGTTGGCCACCGCGCTGCAGGCCGGCATGGACGAACTCGGCCGGCTCGACATCGTGATCGCGAACGCCGGAATCGCTCCGATGGCAGGCGAGGACGCCTGGCAGGACGTGATCGACGTCAACCTCACCGGCATCTACCACACCGTCGACGTGGCGATGAAGCCGATGATCGCCCAAGGGGACGGCGGGTCGATCGTGCTGGTCAGCTCGGTGGCCGGGCTGGTCGGCCTGGCCGCTCCCGCCGCAGGATCTCTGGGTTACGCCGCCGCCAAGCACGGCATCGTGGGACTGATGCGGGTCTACGCCAACCTGCTTGCGCCGCACAGCATTCGGGTTAATTCGGTACATCCGGCCGGTGTGCTCACACCCATGATCGACAACGAGTTCACCCGGAAATGGCTGGAGGGCATCGACCCCCAGGGCGGACCGGATATGGGCAACGCGTTGCCGGTGCAGGTGCTGCAACCCGAAGACGTCGCCAACGCGGCGTACTGGCTGGTGTCCGATGCGGCCCGCTACATCACCGGTGTGACGCTGCCGGTGGACGCCGGCTACATCAACAAGCGCTAGCCGTTGACCTCGAGCACCGTCGGCACGATCATCGGCTGACGCCGGTAAACTTCGCCGACCCACTTGCCCACCGTGCGACGGACGGCCTGGGCGATCCGGGTCGGATCGGTGATCTGTTCTGCAGCAAGAGATTCCAGTTCCGCCTCGACTTTGCGGGCCACAGGCTCCAGCGCCTTGGGGTCTTCGGAGAAACCCCGCGAATACAGATGTGGGGGCGCCACCGGCTTGCCGGTCCCCCGGCGCACCACCACGGTCACCGCGACGAAACCCGACGACAGGATCAGCCGCTCCCCCAGCGTCGCGTCACCGACGTCGCCGTCGACCAGCCCGTCGACGAACATCTTGCCGGTCGGAACCGCCCCGGCGATGCCGGCCTCACCTGCCACCAGGTCGACACTGACGCCGTTCTCGGCCAACAGGATCGACTCCTGCGGCACCCCGGTGCGGGCGGCCAGCGCGGCATTGGCGCGCATCATCCGCCAGGTGCCGTGCACCGGCATCACGTTGCGGGGCCGAATACCGTTGTAGAGGAACAGCAGTTCGCCGGCGTAGGCGTGCCCGGAGACATGCACCCGCGCCTGGGCATTGGTGACCACCCGGGCGCCGACCTTGGCCAGGGCGTCCATCACCCCGTAGACGGCCTCTTCGTTGCCGGGGATCAGCGATGACGACAGCACCACCAGGTCGCCGGCGGTCAGGGTGATCGACCGGTGCTCGCCGCGCGACATCCGCGACAACGCCGACAGCGGCTCGCCCTGGGTTCCGGTGGTGACCAGCACGACCTTCTCCGGCGGCATCATCTCGGCGGCCCCGATGTCGATCAGATCCGAGTCCTGCACCCGCAGAAAGCCCAGGTCTTTGGCGATGCCCATGTTGCGGACCATCGACCGTCCGACGAACGACACCCGGCGGCCCTGGGACACCGCGGCGTCGACGATCTGCTGGACCCGGTCCACATTCGAGGCGAAGCACGCCACGATCACCCGTCCCTCGGCGCCCCGGATCAGCCGGTGCAGGGTGGGCCCGACTTCGCTCTCGCTGGGCCCGACGCCGGGAATCTCGGCATTGGTCGAGTCGCACAGGAACAGGTCCACGCCCTTGTCGCCGAGGCGCGACATGCCGGGCAGGTCGGTGGGACGTCCGTCCGGCGGCAGCTGATCGAGCTTGATGTCGCCGGTGTGCAGCACGGTGCCGGCGCCGGTGTGCACCGCGATCGCCAGCGCATCCGGGATCGAGTGGTTGACGGCGAAGTACTCGCACTCGAACACCCCGTGGGTGCTGCGCTCGCCTTCGGCCACTATCTGGAACACCGGCTTGATGCGGTGTTCGCGGCATTTGGCGGCGACCAGGGCCAGGGTGAATTTCGAGCCGACCACCGGGATGTCGGGCCGCAGCTTGAGCAGGAACGGGATCGCGCCGATGTGGTCCTCGTGGGCGTGGGTGAGCACCAGCGCCTCGATGTCGTCGAGCCGGTCGGCGATGTGCCGGATGTCCGGCAGGATCAGGTCGACGCCCGGTTCGTCGTGCCCGGGGAACAGCACCCCGCAGTCGATGATGAGCAACCGGCCGAGATGCTCGAATACGGTCATGTTGCGGCCGATTTCGCTGATACCGCCCAGCGCCGTGATGCGCAGGCCACCCGGAGTCAGCGGCTCCGGTGGCTTGAGGTCCTCATTCACCGGCACCTACTGCAGCACCGAGGCGGCACGCATGTCGACGGCGAGTTCGTCGACCTCGACCGCGGTCGCCGGCACCATCGGCAGTCGCGGGTCACCGACGTCGACGCCCTGCAGTCGCAGGCCGGCCTTGACGAAGGTCACCCCGCCGGTGCGGGCCATCGCGTTGGACAGCGACGCGATCTCGACGTTGATCTTGCGCGCGATGTCGACGTCGCCGGACTGGTAGGCGGTGAGCATGTCGCGCAACTGTCCGGCGGCGAAGTGCCCGATCACGCTGACGAAGCCGGTGGCCCCCATCGCAAGCCACGGCAGGTTGAGCGCGTCATCGCCGGAGTAGTAGGCCAGGTCGGTCTCGGCCATGATCTGTGCGGCGGCGTGCAGGTCACCCTTGGCGTCCTTGATCGCGACGATGTTCGGGTGCTCGGCCAGTTCGAAGATGGTGTCCGGTGCGATCGGCACCACCGAGCGGGCCGGGATGTCGTAGAGCATCACCGGCAGGGCGCTGGCGTCGGCTACCGCGGTGAAATGCGCGAGCAGACCTGCCTGCGAGGGCCGCGAGTAGTAGGGCGTCACCACCAGCAGTCCGTGCGCGCCCACCCCGGCGCAGGCCTCGGCCAGCCGGACGCTGTGTTCGGTGTCATTGCTGCCGGCACCGGCGATGACGCGGGCCCGGTCCCCGACGGCCTCGACCACCGCGCGCAGCAGCGTGAGCTTCTCGTAGTCAGCCGTGGTGGGCGACTCACCGGTGGTCCCGGAGACCACCAGTCCGTCGCAGCCCGCGTCGACCAGGCGATTCGCCAGCCGGGCGGCGGCGTCGGTGTCCACTGAACCGTCCGCGCTGAACGGTGTCACCATCGCGGTCACAACGGTGCCCAACTGCGCCTTGGCGTCGAATCCGCTGCTGCTCACGGCGTCCAGATTACCTGGCCTTCCGCCCGGCTCAGACCTCGGTGGCCAGCGGACTGGTGGCGACTTCGGTGCCGTCCGCCAGGGCGCTGATCTGGAAGTCCCCGAATGCCGCCGGGGCCAGCGCCACCAGCTGCCGCAGGCACTCGACGGCCAGCCTGCGGATCTCGACGTCGGCATGCTCGCTGGCCCGCACCGCGATGAAGTGCCGCCATGCCCGATAATTGCCGGTCACCACGATGTGGGTCTCGGTGGCGTTGGGCAGCACCGCGCGGGCGGCCTGGCGAGCCTGCTTGCGCCGCAGCAGCGCCCCTGGTTGGTCTGCGAATTTGGCTTCCAGCCTGGCCATCAGCTCGGTGTAGACCGCGTGGCTGGCATCAGCGGCCTCGGTCAGGATCTCTTGCAGCTCCGGGTCGTCCTGGATGCCGGGCGGCACCACCACCCGCGCGTCCGGCTCGGGCACGTAGCGCTGCGACAGCTGGGAGAACGAGAAGTGCCGGTGCCGGATCAGCTCGTGAGTGGCCGACCGGGACACACCGGTGATGTAGAACGTCGCCGAGGCGTGCTCGAGCACCGAGAAGTGCCCCACGTCGATGATGTGCCTGAGGTAGGTGGCGTTGGTGGCGGTCCGCGGGTTGGGCTTCGACCAGCTCTGGTAACAGGCCCGCCCGGCGAACTCGACCAGCGCCTGGCCGCCGTCGGCGTCGGTGCTCCACGGCACGTCCGGCGGCGGAATGAAGTCGGTCTTGGCAATCAGTTGCACGCGCAGCGGCGCCTTTTCGGCCACGGCAATCACCTTAAGGCGTGCCGGCCCGGTGTCAGTGCCACCGCGCCCACTCGTAGGGCACCAGCGCGCGCAGGAAGTTCAGATCCGGGCCGGGGCGCGCGTGTACGAACAGGTCTTGCACAGGATCCGGTTCAGAACGTCAGCCGTTCGGCACCTTCGCGGCGATCTGCCCGGCGATGACCACCGCAGTGTCCTTGGGGTCCGCGCTGCAGGTGTTGACGTCGACCACGACGTTGTTGACCACGGTCAACGCCCGCCCGCAGGCCCAGCTCACGTCGTTGCCCGCATTGTCTTGGGTCGCGACCGTGCTCAACATGCCGTCGACGTTGGTGATGGGTCCGGCGGTCCAGGTGGTGCCACTCTGCAGGTGGCTGTATTCGTGGCAGGCCGGCCATTGTTGGACGGCGGCGGCGAAGACGGCGGCAGCCTGCTTGGCCGACGGAAACGCGATGACGGCCTGTTCGGCGAAGTGCTCGAAATCGTCGCCCTCGCTCAGCGCCTGTTCCCGCACCCCGGTGTAGCCGCTGTCGGCGTATACCGGTGCCTGGGCCGCACCGTCGATGGCCAGGCATTCTTGGGGCTGCATGGTGGCGCTGTCGTCCGACAGGGCGGTGTGGGTGCGGGTGACGGCCATGTCGGTCGCCGCCATGATCGGATTGATCTGCTCGGGGGTGAGCAGCAGGGCACGCAGGGCGTCCTCGGCGACGGGCACGACGGCCGTGGTGGTGGGCACCGACGATGTGGCGCTGGGCAGGACTGTTGGTTCGTGACTGCCACATCCAGCGGCCGGTATAACGCCCGCGACAACAAGCACCCACGCACCAAGAATCCGCATTCGATCACCTCGGCATCCCTGACCCCGGATCGGCGCGCCAGCCCTCAGTGTCGCCGATCAGCTCCCGGTCGCCACCCTAGCGTCGGCGCAACGGTCCTGCCAGGTCGCCGCTGCTGCCCACGGTGACCCGGCTCAGGCCCAGCCAGGACGCCATGGACTCGAGTTCGGCCACCAGCGCGTCGGCAACCCGCGGACGCGACTGCCCCCCTTCGGCGAACGCCCCGACTACGTGCAGGGCATCGTGTTGCCGGTCGGCTTTGAGGTCGACCCGCGCAACCAGCTCACCGTCCAGCAGGAACGGCCACACGTAGTAGCCGTACTGCCGCTTCGGCTCGGGCGTGTAGATCTCGATGCGGTAGTGGAAATCGAACAGCCGGTGCACGCGGGGCCGGAAGAAGATCAGCGGGTCGAACGGACACAGCAGCGCGGTACCGCGGTCGGTCCGCGGAATCGATTGCCCGGCACGCAGATACGCGGCGGCTCCCCACTCGGCGACCTGCACCGGTTCCAGCTCACCGGCGGCGACCAACTGCGCGATCGCCGGCTTGGTCTGGGCGGCTGACAGCCGGAAGTAGTCACGCAAGTCCGCCTCGGTGGCCACCCCGAGTGCACCCGCGGCCCGCAGTACCAGCTCCCGCACCGCCTCGTCGTCGTCGACCTCGCGGGCCAGCACCTGCGCCGGCAGCACGTTGGCGACCAGGTCGTAGTGCCGGGCGAAGCCGACCCGGGTGGCGGTGGTCAGCACCCCCGCGGCGAACAGCGCCTCGGCCACCCATTTGGTCTCGCTGCGATTCCACCAGGTGCCCTTGCCCCGTTTGGGCCGGCCCGCCAGGTGCTCCTCGATCTGCCCGGCGGTAGCCGGACCCAGCTCGGTCACCGCGGCGACGATCGCGTCGGCCAGTCGCGGGTTGGGCGCCACATTGCCCCACCGGCCCCGGGTGTACTGGCGCATCCGCCACCGCAGCAGCGGCCAGTCGTCGACGGCGACCAGCGCCGCCTCGTGCGCCCAGTATTCGACCAGCAGCCGCGGGGAACGTGCGCTGTGGCTCCAGGCGGCGCGGTCCAGCACCGCGCGGTCATAGCCGCCCAGCCGGCTGAACACCGGTGCGTAATGAGCACGCACCGCCACCGACACCGAGTCCATCTGCAGGACCTGGATACGCGACATCAGCCGCCTCAGGTGCGCCCGACTGACCTCGGCGCGCGGCTTGGTCTCGGCCAATCCCTGTGCGGCAACAGCGATCCGGCGCGCCTGGGCGGCCGTCAATGACGGCGTCACCGACGGTAGCTGCAGAACCGGTAACGCAGCCCCGCCGCACTGGTGAGCCACTGCCCTTTGTGCACCGACCAGCCGTCGTCGAGCGCCGGGGCCAGCGCATCGCCGCCCTGGCGTGCCAGGTCGATGTCGATCTCGGTGACTTCGCAACGGTCGGCGTCGGGCAGTGCCAGCGTGTAGATCTGCGCGCCGCCGATCACCCAGGTCTCGGCACCGGCCACCGCCGCATCCAGCGTGGGCACCACCTCGGCGCCGTCGGCGACGTAGTCGGGCTGCCGGGTCACCACCACATTGGCCCGCCCGGGCAGCGGCCGCACCTTCGCCGGCAGCGATTCCCAGGTCAGCCGGCCCATCACCACCCGGCGGCCCAGGGTGAGTTCTTTGAACCGCGCCTGGTCTTCGGGCAGCCGCCACGGGATGCCGCCGTCGCGCCCGATGACCCCGGACACCGACTGGGCCCAGATCAACGCGAGCTTGCTCATACCGCCACAGGCGCCTTGATCGCCGGGTGCGGGTCGTAGCCACGGATCTCGATGTCGTCGAACGTGTAATCGAAGATCGAATCCCGCTGCGCCAGAACAAGTTCCGGGTAAGCGCGCGGTTCGCGGGACAGCTGCTCGCGGACCTGTTCGAGGTGGTTGTCGTAGATGTGGCAGTCGCCGCCGGTCCAGACGAACTCCCCCAGACCCAACCCGGCCTGTTCGGCCATCATATGCGTGAGCAACGCATAGCTGGCGATGTTGAACGGCACCCCGAGGAACAGGTCCGCGCTGCGCTGATACAGCTGACACGACAGCCGGCCGTCGGCGACGTAGAACTGGAACAGGGCGTGGCACGGGGCCAGCGCCATCTTGTCCAGTTCGCTGACATTCCACGCCGAGACGATGATGCGCCGCGAATCCGGGTCGGTGCGCAGTAACTGGACCGCGCGCGCGATCTGGTCGATGTGCTCACCGGACGGGGTCGGCCAAGACCGCCACTGCACCCCGTAGACCGGCCCGAGATCGCCTGTCTCGGAAGCCCATTCGTCCCAAATGGTGACGCCGTTCTCGTTGAGCCAGTCGATGTTGGAGTCACCGCGCAGAAACCACAGCAGCTCGTAGATCACCGATTTGAGGTGCACCTTCTTGGTGGTGATCAGCGGAAATCCGGCGGACAGGTCATAGCGCAGCTGGTGACCGAACAGGCTGCGGGTGCCGGTACCGGTGCGGTCGGCCTTGGGGGTGCCCTGCGCCAGCACCAGCCGCAGCAGGTCCTCATACGGGGTCGCGATCGGCACGTCGCCCAGCCTAGCGGTGATCGGGCGGAGTACAACGGAAGCCATGCCCGCAATCAGCGACACCATCACCACGCCCGACGGCAGCTGCCCGGCCAAGCTGTTCACCCCCGACGGTCCGGGCCCGTGGCCCGGCGTCGTCATGTACGTCGACGCCGGGGGTGTCCGCGACACCTTCGACGGCATGGCCGCCGAGCTGGCCGGGTTCGGCTACGCCGTGCTGCTGCCCGACGTCTACTACCGCCATCCGGGCTGGGCGCCGTTCGACATGGGGACGGTATTCGGCGACGCCAAGGAGCGCGCCCGGCTGTTCTCGATGATCGGCCAGGTGACGCAGGATCGGATGGTCACCGATGCCGGGGCGTTCTTCGACTATCTGGCCGGGCGTCCGGAGGTCCGCGGTGATCGGTTCGGGGTGTGCGGCTACTGCATGGGCGGGCGTACCTCGGTGGTGGTGGCCGGGCGTGTCCCGGAGCGGGTTGCCGCAGCGGCGTCGTTCCACGGCGGTGGGTTGGTCACCGACACACCGGACAGCCCGCACCTGCTGGCCGAGAAGATGCGGGCCAGGGTATATGTGGCCGGCGCCAAGAACGACGGCGCGTTCACCAAGGCCCACGCAGCGACGCTGGACGAGGCGCTGGCCGAGGCCGGCGTTGAGCACACCGTCGAGTTCTATCCCGCCGAGCACGGCTTCGCCGTCCCCGACAACGCGCCCTATGACGCCGACGCGTCGGCCCGGCACTGGGCGGCGTTGCGCGAGGTGTTCGGCGCCGCGCTCGGCGGCTAGCCCGGGTGCAGGGCGTCCCCGAGATGGTCGGCGATCGTGACCTCACCGAACGCGGTGTCTTTGGTCTCGCGCATGACCAGCAGCGCGACAAACGAGCATGCCGCCGCCGTCGACAGGTACACACCCACCCACCGCACCCCGTGCTCGGTGGCCAGCCAGGTGGCGATGAACGGCGCCACCGCCGCGCCCAGAATGCTCGCCGCGTTGTAGGACACCCCTGAGCCGGTGTAGCGGACGTTGGGCGGGAACAGTTCGGGCAGCACCGCACTCATCGGCCCGAACGACAACCCCATCAACGCCATTCCGACGATCAGGAAGGCCAGCACCGCGCCGGTGGAACTGTCCGGCTTCAAGAACGCGCCGAAGGTGGTTCCGTACAGCACGATTCCGGAGGTGAACACCAGCAGCACCGGACGCCGGCCGTATCGATCGGCGAGCGCGCCGGTCAGCGGTAGCACCGCCATGAAGAACAGCACCGCAATCGCCTGTAGTCCAAGGAATTCCGCGTAGCTGTACCCGAGTCCGGTTCCGGCGGGTGGACGTTTGGTGGTGCCGTAGCTCAGCGTCCACGTCGTCACGGTGTAGAACAGCGTGTAGGTCGCCACCATCACCAGCGTTCCGATGATCAGCTGACGCCAATTGCCCCGGAACACCTCTGCTATCGGCGCGCTGACCCGCTGACCGCTCTCGACAGCCTGGGCGAAGACCGGAGTCTCGGTGAGTCGCAACCGAACATAGAGCCCGACGCCCACCATCACCACGCTGAGCAGAAACGGTATCCGCCAGCCCCACGCGAGAAACGGTCCGTCCTGCCCGTCGGCGGCCGGCCCGAGGCTGTGTAACAGGAAAAGGAACATCACGGTGGCGAGCAGAAAACCCAGCGGCGCGCCCAATTGCGGCCACATCCCCGCCATCGCGCGCCGGCCCGGTTTGGCGTTCTCGGTGGCCAGCAGTGCCGCACCACTCCATTCCCCGCCGAGCGCCACGCCCTGACTGAACCGCAGCACAGCCAGCAGAACCGGTGCGAGCAGACCGATCTGGTGATAGGTGGGCAGCACCCCGATCGCAAATGTGGCGACACCCATGACCAGCAACGAGGCGACCAGGGTGGTTTTGCGGCCCAGCCGATCACCGAAGTGGCCGAACAGGACCGAGCCCACCGGCCGGGCCACGAAGGCCAGGCCGAACGTCGCCAACGACGCCAGCAGCGCCACGGTCGGATTTCCCTGCGGAAAGAAGAGGTACGGAAATACCGTGACGGCCGCGGCGGCATAGACGTAGAAGTCGTAGAACTCGATGGTGGTGCCGATCATCGACGCCAGCGCGATCCTGCGGGTCATCCCCCGCTCAGATTCCCGCGTCGTCGGCAACCTTGCGGGCCTGGTGTACCAGCGCGTCGATCCAACCGGTGAGCGGCGTCCCCGACGCCGCCCGGTTCTCCGGATTGTTCAGCACCCGCCGCACGATCCCCTCGGCGATGATCGCCACCTTCCACAGACCCAGCGCGTGCCAGAACGCCAGGCTGGCCGCGTCGCGTCCGGTGCGCTCCAGATACACCCGGGCCATCTCGGCCCGGTCCGGGAAGCCGTCCAGCGTGGTTACGACGAATTCGCCGGCGATGTGCTCCTCACCGGCCTGCGGCCAGTACGCCAACAGACTGCCCATGTCGGCCAGCGGATCACCGAGGGTGGACAGCTCCCAGTCCAGCACCGCGGTGACCGCACCACCGGCACGCGAGGTGATCACGTTGCGAATGTGGAAGTCGCCGTGCACCAGTGTCAGTTCGTGCTGCGGCGGCGCCGCGGCAACCAGCCGCCGGGTCAGGTCGTCGAGTGCGGGCAACTCGCGGGTCTTGGACAGCTCCCATTGCCCGGACCAACGCTTGAGCTGACGTTGGGCGTACGGTTTGTGGCTGGCCAAGTCGTCCAGGCCGACCTTGTCGATGTCGACGGCATGGATCTTGACCAGTGTCTCCACCATGGACAGCGCGATCTGGCGGCGGCGCTGCGGCGTAAGCGATTCGGCCACCGACATCCGATCGACCACCACCCCGTCGACGTATTCCATCAACAGCAGCGGCACGTCCTCGGCATCGCGGGTGAGCCCGTACACCCGCGGAGAGGGCACATCGGCCTCCTGCAGGGCGGTCAGGATCCTCGCCTCCCGGGCGACGTCGTGAGCCGATGCCAGCAGTTGCCCCATCGGCGGCCGCCGCAGCACCCATCGGTGGTCGGCCGCGTCGCAGACCAGATAGGTCAGGTTCGACTGACCGATACCGATCCGCTCGAAGCTGAGCGGGCGCGTGACCGGTATACCCAGCTGTGCAATCCAGCGCGCGACCATCACCGGGTCCACGCCGACCACGTCAGCCATCAGCGCCCGACCTGAATGCCGCAGCGCCGCCGAGGAGTTGGCCGCCGTCGATCACCAGTGTCTGGCCGGTGATCCAACTCGCCGCGTCCGAAGCCAGGAAGGCGACCGCCTCGGCGATGTCGACAGGCTCACCGATCCGGCCCAGCGGCATCGCCGCGGCCATGCCGTCCTCGTTCTCCTTCCAGAGGATCTCGGCCAGCTTGGTCCGCACCACACCGGGGCAGACGGCATTGACCCGCACGCCCGGTGAGAGTTCCAGCGCGAGTTGTTTGGTGATGTGGATCAGCGCGGCCTTGGTGGCGTTGTACATGCCCATCAATGGCGCCGAGCTCATCCCGCCGATGGAGGCCGTGTTCACCACCGTGCCGCCGTGTTCGCCCATCCATTCCTTGACTGCGAGCGACGTCCACAGCAACGGACCCCACAGGTTGACGTCGAAGATCTTGGCGAACCGGGCGTGGTCCTGGTCGATCAACGGGCCGAAGGCCGGGTTGGTGCCGGCATTGTTGACCAGGATGTCGACGCTGCCGAAGCGCTCCATGGTGAGGTCGATGCAATTCCGCGCGGCGCCGTCTTCGGCGACGTGCGCGGCCACCCCGATTGCGTTGCCGTTGACCTGAGCTGCGGCGGCGTCGGCGCTTTCCTGGTCCCGGGAGGTGAGCACCACGTTGGCGCCCGCTTCGGCCAGCCGCTGCCCGATCGCCAACCCGATCCCGCGCGATGCGCCGGTGACGATCGCGGTGCGTCCCTTCAGATCTGTCATCGGACGTCCTGGAGGTATTTGCGGAGTTCCTGCCGGGCGATCGCGCGTTTGTGTACCTCGTCGGGGCCGTCGGCGAGTCGCAGCGTGCGTAGGTGCGCCCAGAACGCGGCCAGCGGGAAGTCTTCGGTGACGCCGCCTGCGCCGTGCACTTGGATCGCCCGGTCAACGATGGTCAACGCGATGTTCGGTGCGGCCACCTTGATCGCGGCGATCTCGACCTGGGCGGCCTTGTTGCCGACGGTATCCATCAGATAGGCCGCCTTGAGCGTGAGCAGCCGGATCATCTCGATGTCGATGCGTGCCTCGGCGATCCAGTCGCGGATGTTGGAGTTGGCACTGATCGGCTTGCCGAATGCGATCCGCGAATTCGCCCGCCGGCACATCAGTTCCAGTGCCCGCTCGGCCATGCCGATACAGCGCATGCAGTGGTGGATGCGCCCCGGACCGAGGCGGGCCTGGGCGATCGCGAAGCCCTCCCCCTCGCCCTTGAGCACATCCTTGGCCGGTACCCGGACGTCTTTGAAATCGATCTCGGCGTGGCCTTCGCGGTCCTGGTAGCCGAAGACTGTCAACCCGCGCATGACCGTGACGCCGGGCGCATCGATGGGCACCACCATCATCGACTGCTGCCGGTGGGTGGCTGCGTCGGGATCGGTCTTGCCCATCACGATCATCACTTTGCAGTTGGCGTGCAATGCATTGGACGCGAACCACTTCCGTCCGTTGAGGATGTAATCGCCGGTTGCGCCGTCCTTGGCCATCGACAGCTGCACGTTGGTGGCATCCGAGGACGCCACCTGCGGCTCGGTCATGGCGAACGCGGAACGGATGGTGCCGTCCAGCAGCGGCTTGAGGTATTTCTCCTTGTGTTCGTCGCTGCCGAACAGCGTGAACACCTCCATGTTGCCGGTGTCGGGTGCACCGCAGTTGGTCGACTCCGGGGCCAGGTGCGGGCTGCGGCCCATGATCTCGGCCAGCGGCGCGTATTCCAGGTTGGTCAACCCCGGGCCCCACTCGGCGTGCGGGTGGAAAAGGTTCCACAGACCGCGTTTGCGTGCCTCGGCTTTGAGGTCCTCGATGATCGGCGGCTGAAAGTGCGGGTCGCCCGACTCCGCCATCTGCTTCTCGTAGACCGGCTCGGCCGGGTAGATATGGCTGTCCATGAATTCGAGCAGGTCGGCCCGAATCTTGTTGGCACGTTCGGATGTTTCAAACAGCGACATGCGGATTCCTTTCAGTTGCCCAGCAGGCTTCGCTGGTAGCGGCGCATGCCGCGCAGCCAGCGGTCATAGTCGGTTCCCTTGAACCGGTACATCTCCAGCACCGCGGGATGCGGCAGGATCAGGAAGCGTTCGTCGTCGACTGCGGCGAGCACTTCCTGGGCGACGGCGTCGGGTTCGAGCACCTCGCCGGCCGCGGTGACCGCCCGGGTCGCAAGGTCGCCCACCGGGTCACCGGATTGCGCACCGGCGAACAGCAGCTTGGTGTTCACACCCATCGGGCACAGGCAGCTGACCCGTATCCCCTGATCGCCGTAGGTGATGTTGAGCCATTCGGCGAATCCGACCGCGGCGTGCTTGGTGACGGCGTAGGCGGCTCCGCCGAGTTGGGTGAGCAGTCCGGCGGCCGACGCGGTCGAGACGAAATAGCCCGCGCCGCGCTGCACCCAACCGGGCACCAGCAGCTGCGCCGCCCGGATGTGGGAGCGCAGGTTGACGTCGATGGCCTGGTCCCAGTCACCGTCGGTGGCCTCCAGTCCCGGAGCACCGGTGATGCCGGCATTGGCGAAGTACATGTCGACGGGCCCGAAGTGGCGCTCGGCGAGTTCGATCAGTGTCCGGATCACCTCGGTGTCGGAAACGTCGCCGCCGGCGGCGACCGCCGCGCCCGCCACGGACACGTTGATCTGATCGGCCACCACCGTTGCGGCTTCGATGTCGAGGTCGGCCACCACCACCCGGGCCCCGGCACGGGCCAGCGCCGTCGCTACCGCCCCACCGATACCGCCTCCGCCGCCGGTGACGATCGCGACCCGTTCGGCAACCTTCATGGGCAAGTCCCTATCACTCGAGTTGAATCCGAATTCATCTTGAGGGCGTTGGCCCACAATCTGGTGACGGTGTCGACAACGGCGTCGAAGTCCACACCCTCGGACCCCTCCCCGCCCACGAAGATGCCGTACGCCAACCGGCTGACCATCCCCGACAACGCCTGCGAGGCCAGCAACGGGTCCACCCCGGCGGCGGCGATGCCGCGCTGCTGCAGGTCGGCGATCCCGGCGGCGTTGCGCTGGATGAACGCATCGGCACGGCGGGCCCGGAAGGCCCGGAACTTGGGATCGATCTGGGCCACCTGTTCGAGCAGTCCCATCAACTTGGCGTTGCGCCGATAGGCCTCCAGGTAGGCCCGGTTACTGGCCTCCAGCACCGCATACGGTTCATCGGTGTCGCTGACCCGGCCCATCCCCGGATGCATCATGTCCTGCTGGGCCTGCTCGAGAACCGCGGCGAAGATCTCGTCCTTGTTGGTGAAGTAGGTGTAGAACGAGCCGGTCGCGCAACCGGCAACCTTGGCGATCTCGGTCAGCTTGGCGTCGAGATAGCCGTCGCGCTCGAACACCCTGCGGGCCGCGGCGACCAGCGCCGCCCGGGTGCGTGCTCCGCGCACCGTCGCCGGCATCTGGCGAGGGGGCACGGCAGGCACGGACTCCACCCCGGCAGCTTAGCTGAATCCGACGTCAAGTTCATCCCACTCTCCGGAAGAATTCGGCAGTGACTCGACACCGCGCAGCCTGCGCTCGATGGCGCGGGTCCGCAGGCCCGCGCTCTCGATGGTGTTGCGGGCCTGATCGAGCTGCTTGCGGGTCTTCTCCAGGACTGCCGCGAACTTGCCGAACTCGGTCTTGACCGCGCCGAGCACCTGCCACACCTCGGAGCTGCGCTGCTCGATCGCCAGCGTGCGAAACCCCATCCGCAGACTGTTGAGCAGCGCCGCCAACGTGGTCGGCCCGGCCAGAGTGACCTTGTATTTGGCCTGTATCCGTTCGAACAGGCCGGGCTGGCGCAGCACCTCGGCGTACAGACTCTCGGTGGCCAGGAACAGGATCGCGAAGTCAGTGGTGTGTGGCGGCGCGAGGTACTTGTCGCAGATGTCGCCGGCCTCGGCCTCGATCCGCCGGATCAGAGCCTGTCGCGCAGCGGCCTCCCCCGCGATGTCGGCGCACTCCTGCGCGTCGAGGAGGCGCTCGAAGTCCTCACGCGGAAACTTCGCGTCGATCGGCAGCAGCACCTCAGCGGCATCCGACCCGCCGGGCAGCCGAATCGCGAACTCCACCCGCGCATTCGAGCCGGGCACCGTCACGGCATTGGTTAGGTACTGCTCCGGCGTCAGCGTCTCGGCCAGCAGGGCTGCCAGTTGCGCCTCCCCGAAGATGCCGCGGGTCTTCACGTTGGACAGCACCCGCTTGAGGTCACCGACCCCGGTGGCCAGGCTCTGCATCTCACCGAGGCCGCGCTGCACGGCCTCGAGACGCTCGGAGATCTGGGTGAAGGATTGCGCCAGCCGGGTTTCCAGGGTGGCTTGCAGCTTCTCGTCCACCGTGGCGCGCATCTTCTCCAGCTGCCGGTCCAGGACGTAGCCCTGCTTCTCCTGGGCCTCCTGGAGGCCGGCGCCGAAACGGTGCAGGGTCTGCTGCCACTGGTGGAATGCCTGCGCGAGCTCGGCCCGCCCGGCGTGCTGTTCTTCGCGCAGGGTGCGCTCCACCCGTTCGTTGTCGGCGCGCAACGCCGCGAGCTGCTCGGGTGCCATCGCCGCGCCGCCGGGACGCAGCAGGACCATGAGCTGGAGGATCACCGCCAGCATGGCCAGAGCGGTCAGGAGGATCAGCAGGGCTGTGTCCATGGGCGCACCGTAGCGCGACCCTCTGACATCACCCGTCAGGCAGCCGCGCGATCCACGCCCGCGTGTCCGCCGGGTCGATGACGTCGTCGAGTTCGAACGTCATTGCAGCGCTCAGCGCGCGCCCGCGCCGGTAGGCCGCCGCAACCAGGTCGTCGAAGAGCTTCTGCCGCTGCTGCGGGTCAGCGATCTCGGACAGCTCCTTGCGGAAGCCGAGCCGCACCGCGCCTTCCAACCCCATCCCGCCGATCTCGCCGGTCGGCCAGGCGACGGTGAACTGCGGGGCGTGAAACGACCCGCCGGCCATCGCCATGGCGCCCAGTCCATAGCCCTTACGCAGCACGATCATGCCCATCGGCACCGTCAGTCGTGCTCCGGCGATGAACATCCGACTGAACCGGCGCACGGTGGCGTCGCGTTCGGCGTCGGGGCCGACCATGAAACCCGGTGTGTCGCACAGGGTCAGCACCGGCAGCCGGAACGACTCGCACAGCGTCAGATGGTCAGCCGCCTTGTCGGCCGCCTCCGCGTCGATGGCACCACCGAGATGACGGCTGTTGTTGGCCAGGAGTCCGTAGGCGACGCCATGCACCCGCACCAGTGCGGTGACGATCCCGACTCCGTAGTCGGACCGCAGTTCCAGCACCGAATCGACGTCGACGATCGCTTCGATGGCCCGGCGCACGTCGTAGGCCCGTAACCGGTTCTGCGGCACCACATGCCGGGACAGCCGCGGGTCGGGCGCGCGCCAGTCGGTGGCCGCGCCATGAAAGTAGGACAGATAACGTTTGGCCAGCGTCACCGCATCGACCTCGTCGGCCGCGGCCAGGCCCACCACCCCGTTGCGGCGCTGCACCCCGATCGGCCCGATCTCCTCGGGTGCGAAGACCCCCAGCCCGCCGCCTTCGATCATGGCCGGACCACCCATGCCGATGTTGGCCTCCGGGGTCGCGATGATCACGTCGCACGCCCCGGCCAACGCCGCGTTACCGGCAAAACAGCGACCAGACACGATGGCCACCAGCGGAACTCGGCCGTTCAATGCGGCCAGCGACCGAAACGTCATGAGATCGAGCCCGGCCATGCCCGCGACATCGGTATCCCCGGGACGCCCACCGCCGCCTTCGGCGAACAGCACCACGGGCAGCTTTCGGCGGGCCGCGACCTCGAACAGCCGATCCGTCTTGACGTGATTGCGCATACCCTGGGTGCCGGCCAGCACGGTGTAGTCGTAGGAGGCCACTGCCACCGGTACCGCGTCGATGGTCGCCAGTCCGGCAACCAGCCCGTCGGCCGGTGTGTTGACGATCAGGTCCTCATCTGAGCGCCGGCTGCGCTGCGCTGCCACCGCCAGCGCCCCGTATTCGACGAAACTGTCTGCGTCGACCAGATCGGCGATGTTCTCCCGGGCAGTGCGCCGGCCCAGCCCGTGTCGTTTGGCGACCACCTCGGGTCGGCCTTCGTCCCGGGTGAGGCGGTGCCGGTCGGCGACCTCGTCGAGGTCGGCTCGTGGAGAATCGAGCGCCGGGCCCGCATCGGCCCCCTCCGCGGACTGCTCGTCGCTTGCCACGAACACCAGCACGGGTTCGCGCGCGTTCACGACCTGCCCCGGGTCGACCAGCGTGCGCAGGGTGCGGGTGCCGGCGGGAGCGGCGAGCACGTGCTGCATCTTCATCGCCTCCAGCACGACGCCGTCGGGTCCGGCCTCGACGATCGTGCCTGCCATGGGCGCGCGGAGAAGCTGCTCGCCGGGCCGGTACTCCTCGATGTCGGGCCTCAGGTCTCCCACCAGCGTGGGCAACTGCCGGTCCAGCCACCCCGTCGTGACCGACCCGGAGGCCAGGTCATCGTGAGCCAGAATGGCCTGCAGCAGTCCGATATTGGTGCCGATGCCCGTGATGGCGAACTCCGCCAGCGCAGTTCGCGCCTTGCGCAGCGCGGTGGCGAGCGAGTCGCCGTGGACGTGGGTGATCACCTTGGCCAGCAGCGGGTCGTAGCGGGCGCCGATTCTCAGCCCCGGGCGCGCATAGGCGTCGACTCGCACCCCGGGCCCACTCGGTGGCGTGAACGCCGACACGGTGCCGGTCGATTCGGTGTTGACCCGGCATTGGACTGCGATCCCTCGCGCCTCGGTCGACAGCGCCATGTCCCCCAGCGCAGCGCCCTCGGCGATCTGGAACTGCACGGCCACCAGATCCAGTCCGGTGACCGCCTCGGTGACGGTGTGTTCCAGCTGGATTCGTGGGTTGACCTCAAGGAAGACGAACCGGTCGGGTGTGACCAGGAACTCCACGGTCGCCAGGCCCCGATATCCGACGTCGACGCAGAGTCGGACGGCCGCGTCGTACAGCGCGTCGCGCAGCTCGCTGGAAATTCCTGGCGCGGGGGCGATCTCGATCAGCTTCTGATAGCGCCGCTGAATGCTGCAGTCGCGGTCGCCCACCGCAAGGGCGTGCACCCCGTCAGCGATGATCTGCACCTCGATGTGGCGTGCGGCGTCGATGATCTCTTCGGCGAACACCTCCGCGGCACCGAACCCGAGACGGGCCTCTGCGGCGCACCACCGGTAGGCGTCCTCGATCTGACCGGCGTCGCGGACCGTGCGAATCCCCCGCCCTCCGCCTCCGGCGAGCGCCTTGAGCATGATCCCGCCGGGGTGGGCGCCGAGAAACTCGCGGATCTGCCCGACGGTGCCCGCACCTTCGGTGGCCGCGGGCACCGGCAGACCTGCCTTGACCGCGGCCCGCCGCGCCGCCGACTTGTCACCGAAGACGGCGAGCACCTCGGGTCCGGGTCCGAGGACAATGAGTCCCGCTGCGGCAGCGGCCCGCGCGAATTCGGCGCTCTCCGACAGGAATCCATATCCGGGATGGATCAGGGCGGCATCGGACTTCGCCGCTGCGGCCAAGACGGCCGCGACGTCGAGGTAGGCGGCCGGACCGGTGCCGGGCAGGCCGACGGCGACGTCGGCTGCCGATACGTGCGGGCTGTCCACGTCGTCCTCGGCATAGACGGCGGCCGAGGAAAAGCCCAATTCGGTTGCGGTGCGGATGATCCGCAACGCGATCTCACCACGGTTGGCGATCAATACCGTTTTCGTCACAGCAGCAGTGGTATTCAACGCAGCGGGGCACCCCACCGCACCCGCTGACGCAGGTGACCCTTGAGCACCTTCCCGCTGGCAGTGCGGGGCAGCGCGTCGGCATGGATCGTGATGTATTGCGGAACTTTGAAGTCCGCCAATTCTGTGCGGCAGTGCTCAAGCACCGCGGCGACGTCGAGGTCATCGCCCACCAGCACCGCGCCGACCTTCTCGCCCATCACGTCGTCGGGTACCGCCAGCACGCAGGCATCGGCGACCCCTGGTGCCGACAGCAGCGCGGCCTCCACCTCGACGCTGGAGATGTTCTCGCCGCCGCGGATGATGATGTCCTTGAGCCGATCGATGATGTGCACCCGGCCGGCGTCGTCGACGCGCACCACGTCGCCGGTGTGCAGCCACCCATCGATGATGGTGGCGGCGGTGGCCTCCGGGCGATTCCAGTAGCCGCGCATCACATTCGCGCCGCGCACCACCAGTTCCCCGACACCCGCCTCCTCGCCCAGCGGGGCGATGCCGATGTCACCCGAGGGCACCGCGTAGCCGACCGAGTCCGCGTGCTCGACCGCCTCGCCATCGGGCAGCACCGTCATGAGAGAGGCGGTCTCGGTCATACCGTAGCCGTTGAACACCGTTGCCGCACCGAAGGCGTCGCGCAGCGCGCGCACCAGTACCGGTGCCGTCGGGGCCCCGCCGTAGCCGACCCACCGCACCCCTGACACGTCGGCGTGTGCGAACTCGGGGTGCCGCAGCAGCAGGGCGTACACCGCGGGAACGGTGATCATCGACGAAATCCGTTGCCCAGAAAGAACAGTGACCAATTCCGGAAGGTTCAGTTCCGGCATGATCACCGCCGCACCACCGGCATAGGCGGCGGTCAGCAGCTGCGAGTTGCATCCGGTGACGTGGAACAGTGGAACCGAGATCAACGTGCGCAACTGCTCACCGACCTGGCGGGACTGGCCCATGGAGCGCACCATGTTCTCGGCGTTGGTCAGGAAGGCCTGGTGGGTGGTGGGCACGCCCTTGGGACGCCCGGTGGTTCCGGAGGTGTAGAACAGCGCGGCGGCGTCGGCCTGCTCGAGCCCGTCGGCCACGTAGGGCTGGCCGTCGGGAAGTGCGGTGCCGGGTCCCAGGTCCACCCGCACCCCGGCGTCGCCCAGCACGAAGTCGACCTCCGGTGCGGCCGAACGGATATTGACGGCCACCGGAATACCGCCGGCCATCAGTGTTCCCCAGAACGCCAGCACCCAGTCCAGCCCCGCCGGATAGCGCACCGCGACCCGGTCACCGCGCCCAAGGCCCTGCTGGCGCAGACCGCCGGCCACCCGGGCCGCCCGCTGCCACAGCTGCCGGTAGGTCAGCGACCCTGCGCCCAATTCGACCACGGCTTCGCTGTCCGGCCGCTGCTCGGCCTGTTCTGCCAGGACGTTGAGCAGGGTCGCGGGCAGCTGCTCGTAGCGCGGGACGCCGTTGCCATCGCGCACCACCCCGGCGGACGGAAAAGGGTTGTGACTGCGTGCAATCTCGATGACGTCTGCCATGAACAGCCCTTCCTCACCGGGCCTGTCGGCGATGCGCCAGGCTGCGAATCGTCCCGCGCAGCGCATAACCGGCGGTCAGCACGCACGCCAGAATCAGCACCACGAACATGGGCAACCAGTTGCCGCGCTCATGGCTGATGTGCCACCAGACGTAGGTGAACAACAGCGAACACACGAACAGCACCAGGTCACGCCAATTGCCCTGATACGACAGCGCCGCGGTCCGCAATGCCCGGTTGCGGTCGGACGCCGCGACCAGGTCGTCGATCCGCTCGTCGACGGTGCGCTGCAGACGCGCCCGACGCTCCACCTGATCGGCCGGGATCCGGTCCAGCAGATCGAGGTCCTGTTTGATCAGGCCACGCAGGTCCGGGCCCTTGAACTGACCGGCGGCCGCGGTGACCAGGGCTCCACCGAACACCGGTGCGGCACCCAGCGCCATGCTCAGCAAGGTGGGCATCGTCGTGTCGCTCCTTTCGCGCTACCTACTCGGGTCACCCTACGACCTAGCCGAGCTTTTAAGCGGCCTGTCGGAGATCCGTGTATAGTCGAATATATGTGGCGCTCCACGGGTTTTCGTGGGCGCTTTTCTGCTGTTCAGGGCGGTTTCC
>NZ_JAYJJS010000024.1:0-71562 GCF_020181635.2 Mycobacterium zoologicum
GGCGTCGTTTCCGCCGGATCTGATCGGCCGATGCTTCGATCAGGGCCACTGTGACGCAGTGTGGTGCTCGGACATCACCTATCTGACCTGCGGCGAAGGCGACATGTACTTGTGGGCGATCCGTGACGAGCATTCTCGGCGGGCACTGGGCTGGAACACCGATGACCACATGCTCACCGAGCTGGTCACCAGTGCCGTCGATCCGGCGGCGCTCGTGGGGTCATCCTGCACAGCGATCGCGGGACCCAGTACACCGCCCACGATATGGCCACCGCGTGCGGCAACCACGGACTGCGCCGCTCGATGGGGGCTACCGGGGTCTGCTGGGACAACGCCGGCGCCGAATCGCAAATCAACGAAGGCATTCAGCAATCGGTATGCGCTCACCTATCGACTACGAGCGCACGCTGACCGCCATCACGGAAGCAAGTTAACCGTGTCCACCTTTTCGGGGGAACCCCAATCTTGCCCTCGGCGGTGGGGATTGCCGGTGGAAAGGTCTGGGTAGCGCCGTTGATGTTAATCTGCCCTCATGCGCTTTGCCGTGGCTATTGTGTCACCTCAGAATTTCGAGCACAGCAAGGCATTTGACGAAGTCGCAGAGGGTTTGCACCATGCGCTTTTGGCGCTTGGTCATGAGTCGGTGCTGACCAATCGTCTCGATCTCGACGATCGCCGGAGCATCGTACTCGGCGGAAACGTCCTCGTGCGGCATGGCTTGAAGCCACCCAAGAATCCTATCTTCTACAACCTGGAGCAATTGGGCGAGGACTTGCCTTCGGCGACGCTGCCAGCATTCTTCGACCTGTTCCGGCGCTACCCGACTTGGGACTACAGCCAGGCCAATATCGACTACCTGGCTGCGTTGGGATTGCCCCGGCCCATCCACGTTCCGATCGGATACGTCCCAGAGCTGACCCGGATCACCCCGGCGCCCGAGGACATCGACGTTCTTTTCTACGGCGCTCCCTACGAGCGCCGCTACGCCGTGCTTAAGGACCTGCACAACCGCGGTCTTCGCGTAAAATGGCTGTCCAACGTTTACGGTACGGCCCGCGATGCGTGGATCGCGCGTTCGAAGATCGTGTTGAACATGCACTATTGGGACGCGAAGATATTCGAGATCGCGCGGGTGTCCTATCTGCTGGCCAACAAGCGCGCGGTGGTCTCCGAGCGGGGTGATGATCCGGCTTTGGAGCACGAGTTGGAGTCCGGTGTGGCGTTCGCCGACTACGAGGATTTGGTTGATCGCTGCGTGGAGCTGCTCGGTGACGAGGACGCACGGCGCGAACTCGCCGTGCGTGGCTACCAACTGTTCTCCGCTCGCGATCAGGTCGCGATTGTCGGGCGCGCACTGGCAGCAAGCCCAGAACAGCTCCCCCATGAAACCGCTGCGGCAGATCCCTCATTCCTCGAGGTGCCTATGGAGGGCGGAGACCGCGGTGCCGATCAGCCGCTCCGCGAGCGCGAACTGTTCAGGCACAAGTTCGCACCCGACCGTTATCGGTGGCTGGCCGAAGTTGAACGTGATCCCGAAGATGCCCGGTCGGTTTTTTTCCTTGCCGAGACCTGCTTTCAGTTGGAGGATTTCATCGCCGCGCGCAGGTGGTATGCGCGGCGCATCGAGTTGGGCGGCGATGAGGAGGAGGAGATCTACTGGGCAATGTATCGGCTAGCCGCGACGATGCAGAAACTCGACGAGCCGTGGCACGCTGTGGAAGACGCCTACCTACGCGCCTGGGCTTTCCGACCAACCCGCGCTGAGGCATTACATGCCATCGCCGCTGAGTACCGCCAGGCGCGGCGGTACGGGCTTGGCTACGTGTTCGCCAAGCGTGCTGCCGCAATCTGCTTCCCCGACGAAGACCTCTTCGTCCTCGGATACTTTGCCGAGATTTACGCATGGCGTGCGGTTGATGAGCAGGCGGTGTGTGCGTCCTGGATCGGTCGGCATATCGAGGCGTTTGCCCTGGGACGGCAATTACTGGCCCGCGCCGACCTCCCCGATTCCGATCGGCAACGGATCGCAGCCAACCGTGATTTTTCGGTGCCGACCATGATCGAGGTGGCCTCCCCCTATTCCGAAACCTTGGTGCAGTCCCTGACCGCAACCCCCAGGCACAGCGAGGTCACCGTCAGCCTGATCGCCGGACCGGACCTGCAGACCACCGAGCAGACATTGAACTCATTTCTGAACTGCTGCCTCGATGTATCACGCATCGGGCATTTCCTGGTGCTTGATACTGGCCTATCCCCCGCCGACCGCGCACAG
The DNA here is from genome assembly GCF_020181635.2 of Mycobacterium zoologicum. Lineage (NCBI taxonomy): Bacteria > Bacillati > Actinomycetota > Actinomycetes > Mycobacteriales > Mycobacteriaceae > Mycobacterium > Mycobacterium zoologicum. Next base: position 2,273 of record NZ_JAYJJS010000024.1, read on the forward strand.
CTGCGCAAACGCTACGGTTTCCTGAAGTTCGCCCGGGGCAGGTCCGGTGGTGGACCGGGAGCCCAGCTCGCACAGCTGCACGCGCAGATCAGGGGACGGTTCTGGCTACACCTGGGCCAAGGCTGGCGGTTCTTCGCCCCCGAGAACTACCTCACCCGCCTGACCGCAGTGCTCGACGCCGACCCCCGGGTCTTCCAGGTCGGCATCAACCTCAACGACGCAACCGCACTCACCGGCGCCAGCGCAGCCGAAGAGGCGATTCATCGCGCCGCTGACACCGGCCGCTACATCCTGACCAACGTCATGGCCCGCGGCCCAGCCATGTACGACACCGCACGCTTAGGCCGGGCCCTCCGCGTCAAAAACACCAACCTCGATCCGGCCACCGGCCCACGCACCGCCAGCCTCGACGAAGTCCTGTGCATCGCAGACCCACAAACCTAGACACGTCACGCCCTATTCAGCGCAGCCCGTCGATAAAGGCGCGCGTCGCGTCCCAACTGGGCAGCAGACCGGCCTCACGTACCTCGGCCAGCGTCGGCGCGGCGGCATCGCGTTCGGCGAGCAGCCGCTCGCCGGCCGGCAGCGGCCACTCGATACCCAGCGCCGGGTCGTCGGCGTTGATGGTGTGCTCGCGCTGCGCGTCGTAACCCGCCGAGCACAGGTACATCACCGTCGAGTTGTCTTGCAGTGCAAGGAAACCGTGTCCCAGCCCTTCGGAGAGGTATATCGAGCGGCGGTTTTCGCCTTCCAGCAGCACCGCATCCCATTGACCGAAGGTCGGTGAGCCGACCCGGATGTCGACCACGACGTCCCACACCGCTCCGGAGACGCAGGTGACGTATTTCGCCTGGCTGGGCGGGAGCTCGGCGAAGTGCAGCCCGCGCAGCACTCCGGCCGCCGACACCGAGCAGTTGGCCTGATGCAGATCGAAGTGGTGGCCGGCGAATCCGGTGAACGCGCGATCGGTGAACCACTCGAAGAACACGCCGCGCGAATCGGCGTGCTGTTTGGGAGTGAGCTCCCACGCACCGGGTACGGCCAGTTCACGGACCTGCATCTCACTGCCCTCGCTCTTCGTATCCACGCTCGACGGCGTCTTTCAATGGTGCCCACCAGGATTCGTTGTTCTCATACCATTCGATGGTTGCGCGCAGGCCGGACTCGAAATCGGTGTGCTGCGGCCGCCAGCCCAGCTCGTCGCGCAGCACCGTCGGGTCGATGGCGTACCGCAGATCGTGGCCCGCACGGTCGGTCACGTGGTCGAAATCATCGGCCTCACGACCCATCAGGCGCAGAATGTCTTGCAGCACGGTGATATTGCTGCGTTCCCCGTCCGCGCCGATCAGGTACGTGCGGCCGAGCTGGCCGTCTTCCAGGATCCGCCAGACGGCGGCGTTGTGGTCGTCGACGTGGATCCAGTCACGCACGTTGGCACCGCTCCCATAGAGCTTCGGCCGGCGACCGGTGAGCACATTGGTGATCTGGCGGGGAATGAACTTCTCCACGTGCTGGTAGGGGCCGTAGTTGTTCGAGCAGTTCGAAATCGTCGCCGCCACACCGTAGGAACGCGTCCACGCCCGCACCAGCATGTCGGAGGCGGCCTTGGTCGACGAGTACGGGCTCGACGGGTTGTAGGGGGTGGCTTCGGTGAAGCGCTGCGCGCCGTCGAGCGGCAGGTCGCCATAGACCTCGTCGGTGGAGACGTGGTGCAGCCGCACGCCGTGCCGGCGCACCGCCTCCAGGATCGTGAACGTCCCGACCACGTTGGAGTGCAGAAACGGCTCGGGGTCGCTCAACGCGTTGTCGACATGGCTTTCGGCGGCGAAGTGCACCACCGCATCCGATTCCGCGACCAGGGACCCGACCACCGCCGCGTCGGCGATGTCACCCTCCACCAACCGGATGTCGTCGGCGACAGCGGCCAGCGATTCGCGGGTGGCGGCGTAGGTCAGCGCGTCCAGCACCGTCACCGCCACCTCGGGGTGCTGGGAAAGGGTGCTGTGCACGAAATTCGCACCGATGAACCCCGCGCCGCCGGTGACCAGAAGCCTCATGACGAGGAATCATAATCATAGCCGCGCTGCGCGCAGTTCCCCGAAAGCCATTCAGCACCGGCTGCGCTCACGCGCAACCGGTGCTGAACCGGACAACTGGTGAGTTACTGCTGCTGGCAGAGCCCGTCCAGCACGTCGATCTCACCGCGCAGCTGGTCGCGCAGCGGCTGCTGAACGGCGTCGTCCGGCGCGTGTCCTGCCAGGTAGTTGATGCTCAGCGACTCCAGCGTGTTGGCCATGTCGCGAGCCGCCGTAGTCAGATCGTCCGGCGCGGCCGGGTTGGCCTCCAGACTCTGGTACAGGTACGCACCACCGGCGAACAGCGACAGACGAGCGTTGGTGCCCACCGCCAGATCGCCGGCCAGGTCACCCGGAACCGGGTTCTGCAGGTTGGTGTTGAACTGCGTCCCCTGCCGCACGACGGCCTGGGCCTCGCAGACCTTGCCCTTGGCTTCGGCGCGCTGGCCGTCCGAGAACTTCTCACCGCTCGACGGGTAGAACCACCCGAAGACACCCACCACGATGCCGATCACGGCCAGCGCCAAAGCGGCGATCGTCGGCAGCGACGAACCCTGCGACGGAGCGGACGATTTCGGAAACCCCGCGCCCTTAGACTTGCTGGTGGGCTTGGGGACCTTGGCCGTGGGAGCAGATTCGCTGGCAGGAGTCTCAGACATTGCGCGATCGTAACGGTCGAAATCCCAATAGTCACGCAGAACAGGCAACCGGTGCGTTGGCGGTACCCTCATGGGCGATGTTGAGCACCGACCTACCGACCACTGCGCGTCGCCTCACCGGCTGGGGCCGCACCTCGCCGAGCGTGGCGCAGGTGCTGTCGACCCCCGATATAGAGGTCATCGCCAAAGCGGTGGCCCGCGCCGCCGACGGCGGGTCCCAAAAAAATCGGGGCGTGATCGCCCGCGGCCTCGGTCGCTCCTACGGCGACAACGCCCAAAACGGTGGCGGCCTGGTCATCGACATGACGGCGCTGAACCGGATCCACTCGATCTCCGACGGAGTCGTCGACCTCGACGGGGGCGTCAGCCTGGACCAGCTGATGAAGGCCGCGTTGCCGTTCGGCCTGTGGGTGCCGGTGCTGCCGGGCACCCGCCAGGTCACCATCGGCGGGGCCATCGCCTGCGACATCCACGGCAAGAACCATCACAGCGAGGGCAGCTTCGGCAACCACGTGCTCTCGATGGAGTTGCTGACCGCCGACGGCTCGGTACGCCACCTCGAGCCCGAGGGTGAGGGGTCCGAACTGTTCTGGGCGACGGTCGGGGGCAACGGCCTGACCGGGATCATCCTGCGCGCGACCATCGCGATGACGGCGACCGAGACCGCGTACTTCATCAACGACGGCGACAACACCGCCACGCTCGATGAGACCATCGCCTTCCACAGTGACGGCTCCGAGGCTGAGTACACCTACTCGTCGGCGTGGTTCGATGCGATCAGTGCGCCGCCGAAGCTGGGCCGGGCCACCATCACCCGCGGGCGGCTGGCGCTGCGCGACGAGCTGCCCAAGAAGCTGGCGCGTGATCCGCTGAAATTCGATGCGCCGCAATTGATGACGGTGCCCGACGTCTTCCCCAACGGGCTGATGAACAAGCTGAGTCTGAGCGCCATCGGTGAGCTGTACTACCGTCGCGGCGGCCACTACCGCGGCAAGATTCAGAACCTGACGCAGTTCTATCACCCGCTGGACCTGCTCGGTGAGTGGAACCGCGGCTACGGCCCGGCCGGCTTCGCGCAGTACCAGTTCCTGGTGCCCACCGAGGCGGTCGAGGAGTTCAAGAGCATCATCATCGACATCCAGGCCAGCGGCCACTACTCGGCGCTGAACGTGTTCAAGCTGTTCGGGCCGGGAAACCAAGCGCCGCTGAGCTTCCCGATGCCCGGCTGGAACGTCTGCCTGGACTTCCCGATGAAGCCCGGTGTCAACGAACTGCTCAACGACCTGGACCGCCGGGTGCTGGAGTTCGGCGGCCGGCTCTACACCGCCAAGGACTCCCGCACCACCGCGGAGAACTTCCACGCCATGTACCCGCGCATCAACGAATGGATCGCGGTGCGGCGCAAGGTCGATCCCGACGGGATCTTCGCCTCCGATATGGCCCGACGTTTGGAGCTGCTCTAGATGGTGTTCGACGCAACCGGCAACCCCCAGTCCGTTCTGGTGCTGGGAGGAACCTCCGAGATCGGCCTGGCGATCTGCGCGCGCTACCTGCGCAACGCCTCCGCCCGGGTGATCCTGGCCTGCCTGCCGGGTGACCCCGGCCGCGACGGCGCGGTGGCCGCGATGCAGGCCGCCGGCGCGAAGTCGGTGCGGATCGTCGACTTCGACGCCCTGGACACCGCGTCGCATCCGGCGGTGATCGACGCCGCGTTCAGCGAGGGCGATATAGACGTGGCCATCGTTGCCTTCGGCATGGACGCCGACGCCGAGGAGCTCTGGCACAACCAGGCCAAGGCCGTGCAGGTCGCCGGGATCAACTACACCGCCGCGGTGTCGGTGGGCGTGCTGCTGGCCAACAAGATGGGCGCCCAGGGCTTCGGGCAGATCATCGCGATGAGCTCGGTGGCCGGCGAGCGGGTGCGGCGCACCAACTTCGTCTACGGCTCCACCAAAGCCGGACTCGACGGGTTCTACCTCGGCCTGGGCGAGGCGCTGCGCGAAGACGGGGTGCGGGTGCTGGTGATCCGGCCCGGCCAGGTGCGCACCCGATTCTCCGAGCACGTCAAGGAAGCGCCGCTGACCGTGGATAAAGAGGACGTCGCCGAACTGGCGGTGGCCGCCGCCGGTAAGGGCAAGGAGATCGTCTGGGCGCCCGGGGCGTTCCGCTACGTGATGATGGTGCTGCGGCACGTCCCGCGGGCGATCTTCCGCCGGCTGCCGATCTGATCTGGAATCATTGCTTCATCACTGATACGACGGGCAGCGACGACGCCGGCGAGCTGATTCACACCAGTACGCCGAGCCTCGCCGAACTGAGCGAACGGATCAGTCGCCACATCAAACCTGGAACCGAACCGCTGCTCGACGTCGCCGAGTTCTACCAGACCCGGCCGTAGCGGCAACATCAACATCGACACCGTCAACCCCGGGCATCAGCCCGGCCGGTAACCTCTGTGACGATGATGCGCAACGCGCTGACCACAGTCGGCCAGATGGTGCTCGCGGGCGGCATCGCCGTCGTCGTCGCCGTCGTCGCCTTGGTGGCCATCGCCCGGGTGCAGTGGCCGGCGTATCCGTCGTCGAACCAACTGCATGCGCTGACCACCGTCGGGCAGGTGGGCTGCGTAGCCGGGCTGATCGTGGCCGCGGCCCTGTGGCGGCGCGGCCGGCAAGCACTGGCCTGGCTGGCCGCGATCGTGTTCACCACCGCCTTCAGCGTGGTGACTCTGGCGATGCCGCTGGGCGCCACCAAGCTGTACCTGTTCGGCATCTCGGTGGATCAGCAGTTCCGCACCGAATACCTCACCCGCCTGGCCGACAGCCCGCAGCTGCACGACATGACCTACCTGGGGCTGCCGCCCTACTACCCGCCCGGCTGGTTCTGGTTGGGTGGACGCGCCGCGGACTGGCTCGGGATACCGGCCTGGGAGATCTACAAACCGTGGGCCATCACCTCGATGGCGGTGGCCGTCGCGGTCGCAATGGTGTTGTGGAACAAGATGATCCGCTTCGAGTACGCGCTGGCCGTCACCCTGGCCGGCGCGGCGGTGACGCTGGCCCACAGCTCACCGGAGCCCTACGCGGCGATCATCACCGTGCTGCTGCCGCCGGTGCTGGTGCTGGCCTGGTCGGGCCTGGGTGCGACCGGCCGGGGCTGGGCTGCGGTCGTGGGCACCGGCGTCTTCCTGGGCTTCGCCGCCACCTTCTACACCCTGCTGGTGGCCTACGGTGCGTTCACCGTGACGCTGATGGCGCTGCTGCTGGCGGTCATCGGGCGGCGGGTGGGCCCGCTGCTGCGGCTGCTGGTCAGCGGGGTGATCGCCGCGGTGATCGCATCGATCACCTGGACGCCGTACCTGCTCCAGGCGCTGCACCGCCCGCTGGGCGAGACCCGCGGTGCCTTCCACTACCTGCCCGGCGCCGGGGCCGAACTGAGCTTCCCGATGCTGCAGTTCACCCTGCTCGGGGCGTTGTGCCTGCTGGGCACGGCATGGCTGGTGGTGCGGGCCCGGAACTCCACCCGGGCGGCCGCGCTGGCCACCGGCGTCGGGGCGATCTACCTGTGGTCGCTGCTGTCCATGCTGGCCACCCTGGCCCAGACCACCCTGCTCAGTTTCCGGCTGCAGCCGACGCTGACGGTGCTGCTGGCCACCGCCGGGGTGTTCGGCTTCATCGAGGGCGCCCAAGCGCTGGGCCGCGCCGCCCAGGGCTGGCACCGGATCGTCTACCCGACGGCCACCGCGGTGGGCCTGATCGGCGCGGTGGCGTTCAGCCAGGACATCCCCGAGCAGCTGCGACCCGACATCACCGTCGCCTACACCGACACCGATGGGCACGGCGACCGCGGCGACCGGCGGGCGCCGAGTGCGGCCAAGTACTACGAGGCCATTGATGCAGCAGTCGCGGCGGCCACCGGCAAGCCCCGCAACCAGACCGTGGTGCTCACCGCCGACTACAGCTTCCTGTCCTACTACCCCTACTGGGGCTTTCAGGGCCTGACGCCGCACTACGCCAACCCGCTGGCCCAGTTCTCGGCGCGCGCCGCGGCCATCGAGTCCTGGTCCAAGCTGGAGACGTCCGAGCAGTTCACCCACGCACTCGACGCCCTGCCATGGCCGGCGCCGACGGTGTTCCTGATGCGCCACGGCTCCGGGGACACCTACACGCTGCGGCTGGCCCGCGACGTCTACCCCAACCAGCCCAACGTGCGGCGCTACACCGTGGAGCTGGACTCCGCGCTGTTCGACGGTTTCACGGTGGAAAAGATCGGGCCGTTCGTCCTCGCCATCCGCACCTGACGGCCAGCTGTCCACGGACCAGCATCACTTCGTGTCAGAATGCATGACATAATGGCTGACAAAAGGAAGACAGGCAGACATTATGGGAGCTAACGCGCTCGCCTCGACGGTGTCGAGTGCGATCGAACACCTGGGATTAACCTACGAGGAAGTCGGCGACATCGTCGATGCATCAGCGCGCTCGGTGGCGCGCTGGACGTCGGGTCAAGTCGTCCCGCAACGCCTCAACAAGCAACGACTGATCGAACTGGCCTACGTGGCAGACGCGCTGACTGAGGTCCTTCCCCGCGACCAGGCCAACGTGTGGATGTTCTCGCCGAACCGACTACTCGCGCACAGCAAGCCCGCCGACCTGGTACGCGATGGTGAGTATCAGCGCGTCTTAGCCCTCATCGACGCCATGGCCGAAGGAATCTTCGTGTGAGCGGTTCCGTGCGCGCCGACGAAATCATTGCCGAACGTCAGGTGATCCAACTGTCCCCCGATGCGGCCGAGGCGTTCGAAGCCGCGCTCGCCCTCCCGGCACAGGTCAACGAGAATCTGCGCAGGTCACTGCAACGGTCCGCCACGTTCACCTGGCTGGATTGACCCGGCGTGCGGTTCCACCGGCCGAGCCTGTTGGCCACGTGCTCGCAGTCGCGGTCCAGATCAACACCACCGCGGCCTGCCGCGCCGTCGTCGTCAACGCACTCGACGCCGACGCCTCGCGGTGGTGGCAGCGCTTCGGATTCACCCCGCTGAACCCCGATAACGACACCGATCTCGACCTGTACCTCCTGACCGGCGACATCCAGCGCACCATCGAAGAGCTGGACGAGATCCCCGACCGCTGACGTCTGCCACGGCACTGTCGAGCACACCGATAGCATCTAGGCCCGTGACCGATACGCGCTCCGACTACCGGATCGCCCGGACCGTCGCCGTCGTCGCCGGCGTACTGGGCGCACTGCTGGCGATCCTCACCCCGCTGCTGCCGGTCAAGCAGACCACCGCGGAGCTGAACTGGCCGCAGAACGGCGTCATGGCCAGCGTGCAAGCGCCGCTGATCGGTTACGTCGCCACCGACCTCGACATCAGCGTGCCGTGCCAGGCCGCCGCCGGGCTCACCCCGGGCCGCAGCGTGCTGCTGTCCACGGTGCCCAAGCAGGCGCCCAAGGCCGTCGACCGCGGACTGCTGATCGAGCGCGTCAACGACGACCTGGTCCTGGTGGTGCGCAACGTGCCGGTGGTGGTGGCGCCGCTGACGCAGGTGCTCGGCCCGAACTGCCAGAAGCTGACATTCACCGCACACGCCGACCAGGTCACCGCCGAATTCGTCGGCCTCAAATACGGGCCCCACGCCGAACACCCCGGCTCCGCGCTCAAAGGAACCCGCAACGGGTACGACTTCCGGCCGCAGATCGTCGGGGTCTACACCGACCTGGCCGGGCCGGCGCCGGCCGGACTGGACTTCACCGCCACCGTCGACACCCGGTTCTCCAGCGCGCCCACCCCGCTGAAGCTGGCCGCGATGATCCTCGGGGTCGCGCTGACGATCATCGCGCTGATCGCCCTGCACATCCTCGACACCGCCGACGGCAGCCGCCACCGGCGCTTCCTGCCCGCCCGCTGGTGGTCGATGTCGCCACTGGACGCCTTGGTAACGCTGGTGCTGGTCTGGTGGCACTTCGTGGGCGCCAACACCTCCGACGACGGCTACATCCTCACCATGGCCCGGGTCTCGGAGAACGCCGGCTACATGGCCAACTTCTACCGCTGGTTCGGCACCCCGGAGGCGCCGTTCGGCTGGTACTACGACCTGCTGGCGGTGTGGTCGCACGTGTCCACCTCCAGCATCTGGATGCGCCTGCCCACCCTGGGGATGGCGCTGGCCTGCTGGTGGCTGATCAGCCGCGAGGTGATACCGCGACTGGGCCACGCCGTGAAGAAGAGCCGCGCGGCGGCCTGGACCGCGGCCGGCATGTTCCTGGCGTTCTGGCTGCCGCTGAACAACGGGCTGCGCCCAGAGCCGATCATTGCGCTGGGCATCCTGGCGACCTGGTGCTCGGTGGAACGAGCGGTGGCGACCAGCCGGCTGCTGCCCCTGGCGATCGCCTGCATCATCGGCGCGATGACGCTGTTCTCCGGGCCGACGGGCATCGCCTCGATCGGCGCGCTGCTGGTGGCGATCGGGCCGCTGCGCACGATCCTGCACCGGCGGTGGAAGCAGTTCGGGCTGGCGCCGCTGCTGGCGCCGCTGGCCGCCGCGATCAGCATCACCGCGATCGTCATCTTCCGGGACCAGACCCTGGCCGGTGAGATCGAGGCCAGCACACTGAAATCCGCGGTCGGGCCCAGCCTGGCCTGGTTCGAGGAGCACGTCCGCTACGAGCGGCTGTTCCTGGCCACGCCCGACGGCTCGGTGGCGCGCCGCTTCCCGGTGCTGGCGCTGGGGGTGGCGCTGGCCGTTTCGGTGGCGATGGCGTTGCGCAAGGGCCGGATTCCGGGCACCGCGGCCGGGCCGAGCCGGCGCATCATCGGGATCACCATCATCTCGTTCATGGCGATGATGTTCACCCCCACCAAGTGGACGCACCACTTCGGTGTGTTCGCCGGGCTCGCCGGTTCCCTGGGCGCGCTGGCCGCCGTTGCGGTCGGCGCCGCGGCGATGCATTCGCGGCGCAACCGGACGCTCTTCACCGCGCTGGTGCTGTTCATCACCGCGCTGTCGTTCGCCAGCGTCAACGGCTGGTGGTACGTCTCCAACTTCGGGGTGCCGTGGTCCAATGCATTCCCCAAGTGGCACTTGGCCTTTGCCACCGTGGGCGTGGGGCTGACGGTGTGCGCGCTGCTGGCCGCGGCCTGGTTCCATTTCGTCAACGGCGAGGACCGGCCGCCGCGCTGGCCGGGGCTGTCCGGGTATCCGCTGGCGATCGCCTCCTGGGTGCTGATCCTGTTCGAGGTGGTCTCACTGACCGCGTCGATGATCGGCCAGTACCCGGCGTGGACAGTCGGGCGCTCCAACCTGGCCGCCGTCAGCGGCAAGACGTGCGGGCTGGCCGATGACGTGCTGGTCGAGCAGGACCCCAACGCCGGCCTTTTGGCGCCGGTGGACGAGCCGGCGGATGAGGCGTTGGGTGCGTTGTTCTCAGTGGGCTTCTCCCCCAACGGGATTCCCTCCGACGTCTCCGCCGACCAGTTGATCGGCCCGCCCGGGCTGGGCCGACTGGCCGACGACGACGCGCAGATCGCCAGTGGTGAGGCCGGTACCGAGGGCGGTACGACGGCGCGTGAGGGCATCAACGGCTCGCGGGCCCGGCTGCCCTACAAGCTCGACCCCGCCCGGGTTCCGGTGCTGGGCAGCTGGCGGCCCGGGATGCAGGTGCCGGCGCTGCTGCGTTCGGCCTGGTACCGGCTGCCCGCCGACCGGGCCAACGCGGGGCCGCTGCTGGTGGTGGCCGCCGCGGGACGGTTCGACCGCGGCGAGGTCACCGCGCAGTGGGCCACCGACGCCGGGGCCGCGGCTGATAAGCCCGGCGGTTCAGCGAGCCTCGACGAAGGAGAGGCGAAGCTGGGACCGCCGCAGAATTCCAGCGGGACCGTCGATTTCGGTGACATCGGGGCGGTGCCGGCCTGGCGCAACCTGCGAACGCCGATGTCGTCGATCCCAGCCGAGGCCACCGTAGTCCGGCTGGTGGTCCGCGACGACGACCTGGCCCCGCAGCACTGGATCGCCGTCACCCCGCCGCGGGTGCCGCAGTTGCGCAGCCTGCAGGACGTGGTGGGCTCGTCGGACCCGGTACTGCTGGACTGGCTGGTGGGCCTGGCGTTCCCGTGCCAGCGGCCGTTCGGCCACCGCAACGGGGTGACCGAGGTGCCCAAGTGGCGGATTCTGCCGGACCGCTACGGCGCCGAGGCCAACTCGCCGGTGATGGACAACAACGGCGGCGGCCCGCTGGGGATCACCGAGTTGCTGGTGCATGCGACCACCGTGCCGAGCTATCTCAACCACGACTGGTTCCGCGATTGGGGCGCCCTGCAGCAGTTGACGCCCTACTACCCGTCGGCGACGGTCGCGGAGCTGGATCTGGGGACGACGGTCCGGTCCGGGCTGTGGAGCCCCGCGCCGCTCCGGCACTGAGGTCCTGCCCCCTCTCTTTGGCGCGAGCGTGCACAAGCGTCCGGTATCTCCGCAGGAGAGGGTAAACATTTGTGCACGCTCGGCGGGGATGACGGCACCCCCCGGTACGGGGTTCCCCGCAAGACCGACCCCGTCGCATAGCATCAGGGCTCGTGTCCTCCCACCACGATCAATCCCCGGACCAGCCCAAGCAGCGCTATCGGATCGCCCGGCTGATCGCGGTGGTGGCGGGCGCCGCCGGCGTGCTGCTGTGCGGCGTCACCCCGCTGCTGCCGGTCAACAAGACCACCGCCGCCATCGTCTGGCCGCAGGGCCTCGACACGCAAGGCCACGTCACCGACGTCACCGCCCCGCTGGTCTCCGGCGCACCGAAGAGCCTGAACATCACCATCCCCTGCTCAGCGATGGCGGACCTGCCCGAAAAGGGCGGCCTGGTGCTCTCGACCGTCCCCGCCGGCGGCGTCGACGCCACCGCGCACGGCCTGTTCGTGCTGGCCAACAAGACCATCGTCGCCGCCGCCTACCGCGACCACGTGGCCGCCGCGGCCCCCCGCGCCAAGCTCGCCGACTGCAGCGAACTGCACCTGTGGGCCAACGCCGGCGAGGTCGGCGCGGACTTCGTCGGGATCCCCGGCGCGACCGGAACCCTGCCCCCGGAGAACAAGCCGCAGATCGGCGGCATCTTCACCGAACTCAAGATCGGCCCCCAACCGGGCCTCAACGCCCGCATCGACGTCGACACCCGCTTCATCACCAACCCCACCACCATCAAGACCGCGGTGATGGCGCTCGGCGTGCTGGCGGTGCTCGCATCGATCTTCGCCCTCGGCGTGCTGGACGGCCCCCGGCGTCGACGGACCAGATCCAAGGTTCACCCCGTGACCCGACTCGCCGACGTGGGCGTCATCGGCACGCTGGCGCTGTGGCACGTGATCGGCGCCATCTCCAGCGACGACGGCTACAACCTGACGATGGCCCGCAACGTCGCGCACGCGGGCTACGTCTCCAACTACTACCGGTTCTTCGGCGCCAGCGAGGCCCCCTTCGACTGGTACCCGGCACTGCTGGGCCAACTGAGCACCATCAGCACCGCCGGCGTGTGGATGCGGCTGCCCGCGACGCTGGCCGGGATGGCCTGCTGGCTGATCATCAGCCGTCGCATCCTGCCCCGGCTGGGCCGACTGTCGGGCAATCGGGTGGCGGTGTTCACCGCGGCGATGATGTTCACCGCGGCCTGGCTGCCGTTCAACAACGGCCTGCGCCCCGAACCGCTGATCGCGCTGGGCACCCTGGTGGTCTGGGTGCTGGTGGAGCGCACCATCGCCACCCGCCGGCTGGCACCGACCGCGTGGGCGATCGTGGTGGCCGTCTTCACCGTCACGCTGGCCCCGCACGGGCTGATCGCGCTGGCCCCGCTGCTCACCGGCTCGCGGGCCATCGAGGCGGTGATCCGCAGGCGCCGTTCCGCCGACGGTCTGTTCGCGCCGCTGGCCGTGCTGGCCGCGGCGGCATCGGTGCTGGCCGTGGTGGCGTTCCGGTCACAGACCCTGGCCGCGGTCGCCGAATCGGCCCGGATCAAATACGTCGTCGGCCCGACGATCGCCTGGTATCAGGAGTTCCTGCGGTACTACTTCCTGACCGTCGAGGAGAACGTCGACGCCTCGCTGACCCGACGGTTCGCCGTGCTGGTCCTGCTGTTCTGCATGTTCGCCATGCTGGTGGTGCTGCTGCGGCGCGGCCGGATCAGCGGGGTTGCGTCCGGCCCGGCCTGGCGGCTGATCGGCTCGACCGCGGTGGGCCTGCTGCTGCTGACCTTCACCCCGACCAAGTGGGCGGTGCAGTTCGGCGGATTCGCCGGGCTTGCCGGGGCACTGGCGGCGCTGACGGCGTTCACGTTCGCCCGGGTCGGGATGCACAGCCGACGCAACATGACCCTCTACGTCACCGCACTGCTGTTCCTGGTGGCCGTGGCGACCTCCGGCGTCAACGGCTGGTTCTACGTCGGCGGCTACGGGGTGCCGTGGTTCGACATCCCGCCGGTGATCGCCAGCCGCCCGGTGACGTCGATGTTCCTGGCGGCCTCGATCGCCACCGGTCTGCTGGCCGGCTGGCAGCACTTCCGGATGGACTACACCGGGCACACCGAGGTGACCGCCAACCGGCGCAACCGGATCCTGGCGTCGACGCCGCTGCTGGTGGTCGCCAGCCTGATGGTGCTGCTGATGGTCGGCTCGATGGCCAAGGCCGCCGCGGGGCGCTACCCGGCCTACACCACCGCCCGGGCCAACGCCGACGCGCTTTTATCCGGCCTGAGCAGCTGCGGCATGGCTGACGACGTGCTGACCGAACCCGACGTCAATGCCGGTCTGCTGCAACCGGTTCCGGGTCAGACCTACGGCGAGCTCGGCCCGCTCGGCGGTTCCGACCCGTACGGCTTCGACCCCAACGCCGTCGACGACGACCTGACCTCGCTGGCCGTCATCGCCAAACCCGGCGTGCCCAACGCCGACGCCTCCCCCAACAAGCCCAGCGCCAACCAGAGCGACGCCGCGGGCACCGCCGGCGGCAAGATCCCCGACGACGCCCCCGACGGCGTGAACGGCTCCCGGGTGGCGCTGCCGTTCGGCCTGGACCCGGCCGTCACCCCGGTGCTCGGGTCCTACAAGGAGCAGGTCGCCGCGCACGCCACCTCGGTCTGGTACCGGCTGCCCGAGCCCTCGAAGGAGCGGGCTCCCATTGTCGTGGTGACCGCCGCCGGCGCCATCTGGTCGCACGGCGAGGACGGCAAGCTCGACTACGGTCAGCCGCTGAAGCTGGAGTGGGGTGTGACGGCCCAAGACGGCACGGTCAAGGCCCACGGCGAGGTGGAGCCCATCGACATCGGGCCGCAGAACTCCTGGCGCAACCTGCGTTTCCCGCTGGCGTGGGCACCACCGGGCACCGACGTGGTGCGGATCGTCGCCAACGACCCGAACCTGTCCACCGAACAGTGGATCGCGTTCACCCCGCCGCGAGTTCCGGTGGTACAGACCATCACCGAGCTGATGGGCTCGCAGACCCCGGTGCTGATGGACATCGCCGTCGCCGCGAACTTCCCCTGCCAGCGGCCCTTCACCGAGCACCTGGGCGTCGCGGAACTCCCCGAGTACCGGATCATGCCCGACCACAAGCAGACCGCGGCGTCGTCGAACCTGTGGCAGTCCGCCGAGGACGGCGGGCCGTTCATGATCACCCAGGCGATGCTGTGGACCACGACCGTCCCCACCTACCTGCGGGGCGACTGGTATCGCGACTGGGGGGCGATAGAGGCCTATCACCGCCTGATCCCGGCCAAGACCGCGCCCGACGCGATCATCGAGCAGGGCACCGTCACCGCTACCGGCTGGAGCCGGCCCGGACCGATTCGAGCACTGCCATGAGCATTCGCACCACTCGCTGGGTGGCCGCCATCGCCGGCCTCGTCGGCTTCCTGCTGTCGGTGGCCACGCCGCTGCTGCCGGTGGTGCAGACCACCGCGACACTGGATTGGCCCCAGCACGGCGACTTGCACAGCGTCACAGCGCCGTTGATCTCGCAGACCCCGATCTCGCTGTCGGTGAAGGTGCCGTGCTCGCTGGTGAGCGAGCTGCCCGCCTCCGGCGGCACGCTGCTGGCCACCGCGCCGGCCAAAGGCAAGGACGCCGCCCTCAACGGGCTGTTCATCACCGTCACCGAGAAGCGGGTGGACGTCACCGACCGCAACGTGGTGCTGGCCACCGCACCGCGGGCCAAGGTGGAAGGCCCCGGCTGCTCCACCATCGAGGTCACCTCGTCGCACGAGGGCACCTACGCCACCATCGGCGGAATCACCCAGCGCTACGGCTGGGCCGACCCGAACCTGCGCCCGCAGATCGTCGGGGTGTTCACCGACCTCGCCGGGGCTGCGCCGCAAGGCCTTTCGTTCAACGCCGACATCGACACCCGGTTCTCCACCAAGCCGACGGCGCTGAAACGGGCCGCGATCTACCTGGCGATCATCGCCACCGTGATCGCGGTGCTGGCGCTGTGGCGCCTGGACCGCCTCGACGGCCACCGGATGCACCGGCTGATCCCGTCGCGCTGGCGGTTCTTCAGCTGGGCCGACGTCGCGGTGGTGCTGGGCTTCGTGGTCTGGTACGTGATCGGCGCGAACTCCTCCGACGACGGCTACATCCTCGGCATGGCCCGAGTCGCCGACCACGCCGGCTACATGAGCAACTACTTCCGCTGGTTCGGCAGCCCAGAGGACCCGTTCGGCTGGTACTACAACCTGCTGGCGCTGATGACGCACGTGTCCGACACCAGCATCTGGATCCGGCTGCCGGATCTGGTTGCGGGACTGGTGTGTTGGCTGCTGCTTTCGCGCGAGGTGCTGCCCCGGTTCGGCCCGGCGGTGGCGGCTTCGCGGCCCGCACTGTGGGCCGCGGGGATGGTGCTGCTGGCCGCGTGGATGCCGTTCAACAACGGCCTGCGGCCCGAGGGCATCATCGCGGTGGGCGCGTTGATCACCTGGGTGATGGTGGAACGGGCGATCATCTCCAGCCGGCTCACCCCGGCGGCGCTGGCGATCATCTGCGCGGCCTTCACCCTGGGCATCCAGCCCACCGGATTGATCGCAGTGGCCGCCCTGCTGGCCGGCGGCCGTCCGCTGCTGCGAATCCTGGTGCGCCGTCACCGTATTCACGGCACCTGGCCGCTGGTGGCGCCACTGCTGGCCGCCGGCGTGGTGATCCTGACCGTGGTGTTCGCCGACCAGACGGTGCGAGCAGTGTTGGAGGCCACCCGGATTCGTACCGCCATCGGCCCCAGCCAGGCCTGGTACACCGAGAACCTGCGCTACTACTACCTGATCCTGCCGACCGTCGACGGCTCGCTGTCGCGACGGTTCGGTTTCCTGATCTGCGCGCTGTGCCTATTCACCGCGATGTTCATCATGTTGCGGCGCAAGCGCATTGCCGGGGTGGCCAGCGGGCCGGTCTGGCGGTTGATGGGCGTGATCCTGGCGACCATGTTCTCGCTGATGTTCGCCCCCACCAAGTGGGTGCACCACTTCGGCCTGTTCGCCGCGGTGGCCGGCGCGATGGCCGCGCTCACCACGGTACTGGTCTCCCGCCAGGTGCTGCGATGGTCTCGGAACCGGATGGCGTTCGCGGCGGCAGTGCTGTTCATACTGGCGCTGTGCTTCGCCACCACCAACGGCTGGTGGTACGTCTCCAGCTACGGGGTGCCGTTCAACGCCGACATGCCGCGCATCGGCGGAATCACGGTCAGCACAATCCTGTTCGCGATGTTCGCTTTGACCGCGGGATGGGCGTTCTGGCTGCACTTCGCCGGGCGCGACGCCGGCGAGGGCCGGATGGCCAGGGCTTTGACCTTCGCCCCCGTCCCGCTGGCCGCCGGGTTCATGGTGTGCGTGTTCGTGGCCTCGATGGTGGCCGGGATCATCCGCGAATACCCGACCTACTCCAACGGCCTGGCCAATGCGCGTGGCCTGTTCGGGGGCTGCGGCCAGGCCGACTACGTGCTGGTCGAGCCCGACCCCAACGACGGCGCCCTGACGCCGCTGCCCGGTTCCTACGGGGACCTCGGGCCGCTCGGCGGGGCCGACCCGGTGGGCTTCACCGCCAGCGGCGTGCCGGAGAAGGTGGTGGCCGAGTCACTGCGGATGCCGATCACCCAGCCCGGCACCGACTACGACTGGGACGCCCCCAAGAAGTTGCGGGCAGCTGGTATCAACGGTTCTACCGTTCCCTTGCCCTACGGACTGGATCCGGCCCGGATTCCGTTGGCGGGCAGCTACTCGGCCGACGGGCAGCAGGAGTCCCGGCTGACCTCGGCCTGGTACGAACTGCCTGCCGCCGACGCCGGGCATCCGCTGCTGGCGGTGACCGCCGCCGGCACCATCGCCGGCAACAGCGTGCTCAAGGGCTACACCACCGGGCAGGACGTGCAGTTGGAGTACGGCGTGCCCGGCCCCGACGGTGCGCCGGTGGCCGCCGGACGGCTGGTGCCCTACGACGTGTTCGGCGAGTGGCCCCGGATGTGGCGCAACCTGCGTTACCCGCGGTCGGCGATACCCGCTGACGCTACGGCGGTACGCATTGTGGCCGTGGACAAGTCGCTGAACCCGCGGGACTGGATCGCGTTCACCCCGCCGCGGCTGCCCGAGGTGAAGACCATCCAGGAGTACATCGGCTCCGATACACCGGTGCTGCTGGACTGGGCGGTGGGCCTGGCCTTCCCGTGCCAGCACCCGATGCTGCACGCCAACGGTGTCACCGAGGTGCCGCAGTTCCGGATCACCCCGGACTACAACGCCAAGAAGCAGGACACCGACACCTGGCAGGACGGCGTCAACGGTGGCCTGCTGGGCATCTCCGACATGCTGCTGCGCGCACACGTGATGGCCACCTACCTGAACTACGACTGGGGCCGTGACTGGGGCTCGCTGCGTCAGTTCGAGGTGATCACCCCGGCGACGCCCGCTGAGCTGGAGTTGGGCAGCGCGACGCGTTCGGGCTGGTGGTCCCCTGGCCAGATCCGGATCAGCCCCTGACGCGCCTTGCTTCCCCCGCCGAGAGTGCACAAGCGTCTTCCTCCGCCGAGAGTGCACAAGCGTCCGGTATGTCCCCAGGTCGGGGCGGACGCTTGTGCACTCTCGGCGAGGGGAGGGGCCGGATTCGGGAGCGGAAGGACGGGGTTCAGGCTGCGCGGGCCAGCTGGAACCTGATCCGCCGCAGCAGCTCATAGGGCCGTTGCCGCACATCGTCGACAATCACCGTCAGCACCACCCAGCCCAGATCCTGCAGCGCGGCGCGCCGGCGCCGGTCGTGGACCAGGGCATCCACCCCGCTGTGCCAGGCCAGGCCGTCGTACTCCAGCGCCACCCGATACTCCGGCCAGGCGAAATCCAATCGCCAGGTCTGGTAGTTGCGGTCCACGATCTCGTACTGCAGCTGCGGGGCCGGCAATCCGCCGTCGATGATCACCAGGCGTGTCTCGCTCTCCATCGCCGATTCCGCTCGGGGGTCGGCCAGCGGCAGCAGGCCACGTATCGTGACGATCTCGCGCCGGCCCGCCTGTTGGTCCGCGGCCCGCCACAACTCTCGTTCAGTACAGGTGCCACTGCGCAATGCTGCGTCCAGCGTGGCCAGGGCTCGTGGCCGCCACAGGCTGCGAGCCGTTTCGATCGCCGTCCACGCCGGAGCCGTGGTGAGCCGCCCATCGACCTCCACCAGTGGGGCGCCTTCGCGACGATGCACCACCAGGCCGGGGACCGGACGCAGTTGGCGCCCTTCGGGATTGAGGACGTGCAACACGTTACGCCCCTCGGTATCGAAGCCGTGCGTCGCTGCCGCGGTGCCCAGGCACGTCGCTACCTTCCGCCCGGTCAGCAGATCTAGCCCGCGCAGCCGCAACCCGGTGTCGGGTTCGACAGCACCGTAGATGCCGTGCCAAACCTGGTACAGCTCGCAGTCTTCCACCGCGTATCGGAAGCGACGGCGGCTCAGGTACGTCAGCGCCTGGGCAGACGTGACGACGCCACCCTGGCTTCGCATCAGGTCATACAGATCGGTATTCATGGGCGCCTATCGTCGGCGCTGACGCCCCGCCGCCGTAGTCACCCCTGACTCACCCTGTGGACAACCCTCACCCCCATCCCCGCGACCGTGCAGAATTGGCCGCCCCCACCTGGGGGGATACCGAACGCTTGTGCACGCTCGGGGCAAATGGGGGGCTAGGCAGAGACCCTGACCCGGGGGCCGACCACCCCGGGCAGCTGCGGGACCCGCACCAGGCCGTCGTCGCCGCGCACCCACGGCCGCACATAGCGGTCCACCGCCCACGCCCCGCCCGGGAAGCCGGCGCGACCCGCGGTCAGCTCCCGAAGCTCCCGCGCCAGGTCGCTCTCGACCCCGGGGATGTCGGTGCCCCGCAGCGAGCAGCCGTTGGTCTCCGGTGCGAACCGCAGCGCCACCAGCCCAACGGCCGCGGCGACGATCAGGCAGGCCGCCGGGAACAGCCCCCAGCCGGTGTGCACGATCACGGTGTCGACGAACATCGGTGCGGTGCCGCCGAACAGAGCTATGCCGGCATTGTCGGCGATGGCGAAGCCCGCGTAGCGCACCTGGGTGGGGAACATCGCCGGGAAGATCGCCGGCACCGTCGCCAGCGGGGCTGCCAGCAGCACGCTGAGCACCCCGAACGCGACCAGCGCGCACACCAGGCCCCGCCCCATCAGCCAGTACATCGGGACCGCCAGAACGATCATGCCCAGCAACGACATTCGCCACATCGGCTTGCGGCCGACCCGGTCCGACCACGCCCCGGCCAGCGGAATGCAGGCCATCATCACCAGCTCGCCGACCAGCATGACGGTGGTGCGGCTGCGCTCCCCGAGACCGGCGGTGGCGTGCAGATAGGTCGGCTGATAGGTGGTCAGTGTGTAGTCGATGAACCCCAACGCCGACACCATCACGAACATGACCGTGATCGGGCGGGCGTAGTGGGTGAACAGGTCGACCAGGCGATCCCACGCTGAGCCGGTGATCGCCTCGACCGCTGCGCACTCCTCGAAGACCGGCGTCTCCTCCATCTGGCTGCGCAGCGCCAGGCCGACCAGGCCCAGCGGCAGGGCGATCAGGAACGGCACCCGCCAGCCCCACTCCGTCATCTGCTCGGACGTCAGCACCGACTCCAGGCCCAGCACCACCGCACTGCCGAACATGAAGCCGGCAAGCGCGCCGAACTCCAGGAAGCTGCCGTAGCGGCCACGTTTGTCATCGGGCGCATGTTCAGCGAGAAACGTTGCCGCACCGCCGTATTCTCCGCCGGTGGAGAAGCCCTGCACCACCCGCAGCGCGATCAGCAGGCCCGGCGCCCACCAACCCACACTGGCGAAGGTGGGCAGGACGCCGATCAGCGTGGTGGCCACCGCGATCAGCAAGATCGTGGCCGTCAGCACTGATTTGCGGCCGAACCGGTCGCCGATCGGCCCCCACACCATGCCGCCCAGCGGCCGCAACACGAACGAGACGGCGAAGCCGAGCATGGTGCCCAGGCTGCCGAAGTCTTCCGGGAAGAACGCCTTGGTCAGGTAGGTGGCAACCACGGCGTAGACACCGTAGTCATACCACTCGGTGGCATTGCCGACAGCCGAAGCCAGAATTGCCTTGCGCAGCATCGGGTTTCGTCTTGATGCGGGCGCCGCGGTACGCCGCTCCTCCAGCAGCAGGCTCATGCAGCCTCGTCACTGCGACGCACTGCTGCCTCCTGCATTGTCCCCGGGCCGTGAAATCACCTCTGAGACAGAATAATTGCTGAGATGCAGAAGTTACCGGTGTTGCCGAAGCGTTACCCAACACTTACCGGTGTGAGACCCCGCTAAATGGGCAGCAGGCCGTGCTTGCGCTGCACCTTGGGGGCGTTCTGCTTGTCGCGCAGCAGCCGCAGCGACTTACGCAGCAGCAGCCGGGTCTCGTGCGGCTGGATCACCGCGTCGATGTAGCCACGCTCGGCCGCGGTCCACGGAATCGCCATGTTCTCGTTGTAGCCGGCGATGAAGTCGGCCTTGATCTTCTGGACCTCCGGCGCGGTCGGGTCCGGGAAGCGCTTCACCAGCAACTGGGCGGCACCGTCGGCGCCGATCACCGCGATCCGGGCCGTCGGCCACGCGAAGTTCAGATCCGCCGACAGCTGCTTGGAGCCCATCACCGCATACCCACCGCCGTAGGCCTTACGGATGATCACGGTCACCTTCGGCACGTCGGCTTCGACGATCGCGTTGAAGAACCGGCCACCACGCTTGATGATCCCGTTCTTCTCCTCGGTCACACCGGGCATGGCGCCTGGGGTGTCGACGACGAAAACCAGTGGGAGGTTGAAGGAGTCGCAGAACCGGATGAAGCTGGCCGCCTTGTCGGAGGCTTCGGTGTCCACCGCACCCGACATGAACATCGGCTGGTTGGCGATCACCCCGATCGGATGCCCGTCGACCCGGGCGAACGCGGTGATCATCGCCTGGCCGCGCTGCTCGGAGATCTCGAAGATGTCGCCGTCGTCGAAGATCCGCAGCAGGATCTCGTGCATGTCGTAGGCGGTGTTGTCCGCGTCCGGCACGATCGAGTCCAGCTCCAGGTCGTGCGGGGTGATCTCCGGCTCCAGGCCCGGGTTGACCACCGGCGCGTCGTCAAAGTGGTTGGCGGGCAGGAACGACAGGTAGTCGCGCACGTACGCGAAGGCCTCGGCCTCGTCGGCGACCACCTTGTGGATGTTGCCGCGCTGCGCCTGCACGTCGGCGCCGCCGAGCTCGTCGAATGTCACGTCCTCACCGGTGACGTCCTTGATCACGTCGGGCCCGGTGATGAACATGTAGCCCTGGTCGCGCACCGCCACCAGAAGATCGGTCTGGATGGGCGAATACACCGCTCCCCCAGCACATTTGCCGAGGATGATGGAGACCTCGGGAACCAGGCCGCGCAGCATCTCGTGACGGCGGCCCAGTTCGGCGTACCAGGCCAGCGAGGTAACCGCGTCCTGGATGCGGGCGCCGGCAGAGTCGTTGATACCGATGATCGGGCAGCCGACCATGGCCACCCACTCCATCAGCTTGGCCACCTTGCGGCCGAACATCTCACCGACCGAGCCCTGGAACACCGTCTGGTCGTGGCTGAACACCCCGACCGGCCGGCCGTTGATCCGGCCGTGGCCGGTGACCACGCCGTCGCCATAGAGCGCATTCGGGTCGCCTGGGGTCTTGGCCAGCGCGCCGATCTCGAGGAAGGTACCCGGGTCCAGCAGCGCATGGATGCGCTCGCGGGCACTCGGGATGCCCTTCTTGGCCCGCTTGGCCACGGCCGCCTCACCGCCGGGTTCCTTGGCCAGTTCCAGCTTTTCACGCAGCTCTGCCAACAGTTCGGCGGTGGTCTTGTTACTCACTGCTCTCCCTGGATCCGGTTGATGGCCTCGCTCATGTGCGCACCCACCTTGGCAATGTACGGCTCATCGATGGCCTGGATGTGCTCGCCCCCGATGGGCACGATCTCCAGGTCCTCGACGTACTCGCCCCAGCCGCCGTCGGGCTTACGAGTGGCGTACGCAGGCTCGAAGACGATGGCGTCGTCGTGGTAGCGGTCGGCCATGTAGAGCGCGACGTGCCCGTCGTAGGGCTGGATCTCGATGGTGTCCAGGGCCCGGTTATCCAGGTACGACGTGCGCTGGTGCTCGATGATGCCGCCGGGGATCTGCACGCCGCTCTGCGAGACGACCTCCAGGACGAAGCGCACCTGGCCTTCGTCGTCGAGCTTCTCCAGCTCCTCGTAGGGGATCTCGGGCACCTCGACGTTGAAGGTGCGCTCGGCGAACCGGGCGTAGCGGTCCCAGCGGGCCCGCATGCCCGCCTTGCTCTGGTCGATCGGCTCGCCCGGCAGCACCAGATCGATCAGGCCCACGTAGCGCACGTCGGCGCCGGCCCGCTTCAGTCCGATCGCACACGCATACGCCAGCGCCCCGCCCAACGACCAGCCCGCCAGCATGAACGGACCGTCATGCAGCTCAAGCAGTTTGGGCACATACTCGGCGGCGCGCTCCTCGATGGAGCCCTCCACCCGCTCGATGCCGTAGATCGGGGTGTCGGCGGGAAGGCGCTTCATCAGCGGCTCGTAGACCACCGTCGAGCCACCGGCCGGGTGGAACACGAACAGCGGCGCCGCATTCGAGCCCTCTTTGCGGGCGCGCAGAGTACGGACGAAGCCGTCCACCACACCGTCTTCGAGCTGGTCGCGGACGACGGTCGCCAGGGCCTCGATGGTGCCGGCGGCCTTGACGTCGTCGACCGTGATGATGCCCTCGGCCCGCTCGGACAGCCGCTCGGCCATCTTCTCGGCGGCGGCGTCAGCCAACGCGGGCAGCTCGTTGAAGATGCCGCCGGGCGACTTACCGGTGACGATCGCCCAGGTGGCGAACGTGACCCGCTCGGCGGCGTCACGCGGCGGCACGTCGGCACCCAGCGCTTCGGTGACGGCCTCGGAGGTGAGCACCTTGGCGGCCGCCGCGGCAGCGGTCTTGGTGTTCATCGCGCTGGGGCCGGCCGGGTTGGTCGGCGGCGGCGGAATCGGGATGTCCGAGGCGGGCGGTGCCGCAACGGGTTCGGGCTCAACAGGAGCGGTCTCCGCCGACTTAGCCGCCGCGATCATGGCGGCCTGCTCCGCGGCGATCTCGTCCGCGGTCTGGGTCTTCTGGTGCTCGTGCAGCGCCTCGATCTCGTCGCGGTGCTCGACCGCGTAATGGATCATCTCCGCGACGTTGTAGAGGTTCGCGTCGCGCACCGCGGTCAGCTGGATCGGCGGCATGTCGAAGTCGTACTCGACCCGGTTCTTGATCCGCACCGCCATCAGCGAATCCAGGCCCAGCTCGATCAGCGGCACCTCCCACGGCAGGTCCTCGGGCTCGTAGCCCATCGCACTGCCGACGATCGTGCCCAACCGGTCCGCGATGGTCTCGCCGGACTCCGGTGACCACTTCGCGAAGCCCGCCGCCAGGCCGGCGCCCGCGGTCAGGTTGTCGTGCAGGATCTCGGCATCATCGACCTCGGGTTCGACATGTGCAACAACGGATTCCGTCGCGACTGCAGTACCCGCACCGACGGCGACCGGCAGGACTCCGGCGGCACCCCCGCGCGTCACCAGGGCGTCGTAGACCAGAGTGAAGGACTCACCGATGCGCGAGTGCACCTGCACCGCCGCGCCACCGGGATGCCGGGTCAGCGTGGTCACCAGCCGGGAACCCTCGGCCGGCACCGCCCGCTGCTCGGAGGCGGCGACGGTGGCGTCCGGAAGCACCACGGCCGCAGCCGCTTTCACCAGGGCAGCCAGGTCGACGTCCGAACCCCGGGCAGCGTACTCGAAGACGTGCCGGCCGTCCGGGGTCGCCACGTGCGAGCCGGGCATGACACCGGTGGCATCGCCGGAGAAGTGCGCGTCGAGCCAGTGCGGCTTGCGCCGGAACGGCGTCGGCGGAATGTTGGCGAACTCCGCCGGGCTGACCGGGCCGTCGACCTCACGCGGGAACAGGGTGCGGAAGTCGACGTCGTGGCCGAAGACATACAGCTGGGCGATCGCCATGGTCATGGCGTCGACGTCGTCGGTCTTGCGGGCCAGGGTGGCGATCAGCTGGGCGTCGTGCAGACCGGCACTGGCCGTCGTCAGTCCGACCTGCATGAGCGCCACCGGGTTCGGGGCCAACTCCAGGAAGGTGGTGTAGCCGTTGTCGACGGCGTTGCGGACCCCGTGGGTGAAGTAGACGCTGTGCCGCATCCCCTTCTTCCAATAGTCCACGTCGTGGATCGGCTCGCCGCCGGGCTTGATGTAGTTGCCCTCGTGCACGGTGGAGAAGATCGCGATCTGCGGCGTCTTCGGCTCGATGCCGGCCAGCTCGGCGGCGAACTCGCCCAGCAGCGGGTCCATCTGGGAGGTGTGCCCGGCGCCCTTGGTCTGCAGCTTGCGGGCGAAGCGGCCCTCGGCCTCGGCGCGGGCGACGATCGCGTCGATCTGCTCGGGCGGTCCGCCGATCACGGTCTGCGTGGGGGCGGCGTAGACGCACACCTCCAGTCCGGGGAAGTCGGCGAAGACCTCCTTGAGTTCGTCGGCGGAGTACTCCACGAGCGCCATGAAGCGGATGTACTCGCCGAACAGCATCGCCTCGCCCTCACCCATCAGGTGCGCACGGGACGCGATCACCCGGGTGGCATCAGCCAGCGACAGCCCGCCGGAGAAGTAGGCCGACGCGGGCTCGCCCAGCGACTGACCGATGACGGCGGTGGGGCGGGCCCCGTGCGCCTTGAGCACCTCACCCAAAGCGATCTGGATCGCGAAGATGACGACGTTGGAGGTCTCGATGCCGTACTCGTGCGAGTCGTCGAGGATCAGCTCCAGCACCGAGTAGCCGCGCTCGTCCTGGATCAGCGCGTCGACCTTCTCGATCCATTCGGCGAAGACCTTGTCGCGCAGGTAGAGGTTCTTGCCCATCTTGCGGTGCTGCGCACCGAAACCGGCCATCACCCAGATCGGTCCGTTGGTCACCGGGCCGTCGGCGGAGTAGACGTTCGGCTTCTGCTTGCCCTCGGCGACTGCGCGCAGGCCGGCGATCGCCTCGTCGTGATCGTGGGCCAGCACGACCGCGCGCGAGCGGCCGTGATTGCGCCGGGACAGCGCCCGGCCGATCGACGTCAACGGGGTGGCGCGGCCATCTTCGCTGTCGATCCAGTCGGCCAGCGCCGCGGCGGCGGTCTTCTTGCGCGATGTCAGGAAAGCCGAGATCGCCAGGGGGATAAGTGGTTTCACCACCTCTTCGGCGGCGAGCTCGGCACGCGCCTCTTCGCGCAGCCGCAGCGCCTCATCGGTCAGACCGGGCAGCTCGTACTCGGGCTCATCAACCGAACCCTCGGGCGCGATGAACTCGCCGTACTCGTCGAACCGCGGCGACTCGTGCTCGATCTCCTCGGAAATCTCTTCGACGGCAGCCACTTCGGGCTCCTTGACTTCCTTCTCCATCACGTCCCGCGGCAGCACCTCGCGCACCACCAGGTGCGCGTTCGCCCCGCCGAAGCCGAAGCCCGACACACCCGCCACCGCGTACCCGCCGTAACGGGGCCAGTCCGTGGCGGTGTCGGCGACCTGCAGGTGGGTGCCGGCGAAGTCGATGTAGGGGTTGGGGCCGGAGTAGTTGATCGACGGCGGGATCTTGTCGTGCTGCAGGGCCAGCACGACCTTGGTCAGGCTGGCCGCCCCGGCCGCCGACTCCAGGTGTCCCACATTGGATTTCACCGCACCCAACAAGGCGGGCTTGTCGGCGGCGCGGCCACGGCCCACCACCCGGCCCAGCGCCTCGGCCTCGATCGGGTCGCCCAGGATGGTGCCGGTGCCGTGCGCCTCGATGTAGTCGATGGTCCGCGGGTCGATGCCGGCGTTCTTGTAGGCCTTACGCAGCACCGCGGCCTGCGCATCCGGGTTGGGCGCCAGCAGGCCGTTGGAGCGGCCGTCGTGGTTGACCGCGGAACCGGCTATCACCGCCAGGATCTGATCGCCGTCGCGGCGGGCGTCGTCCACCCGCTTGAGGACCAGCACGCCGCCACCTTCGGCACGCGAGTAGCCGTCGGCGTCCGCGGAGAACGACTTGATCTTGCCGTCCGGTGACAGCACGCCGCCGACCTCGTCGAACCCGACCGTCACCAGCGGGGTGATCAGCGCGTTGACGCCACCCACCACCGCCACGTCGGCCTCGCCGCTGCGCAGCGCCTGCACACCGGAGTGCGCGGCCACCAGCGACGACGAGCACGCGGTGTCCACCGTCACCGACGGTCCGCGGAAGTCGTAGAAGTAGCTGACCCGGTTGGCGATGATCGAGCTGGAGTTGCCGGTGATGGCATACGGGTGGGTGACGCTCGGGTCCGACAGCGCCAGGTTCTGATAGTCGGCATTCGACGAGCCCATGAACACCGCGACCGCTTCACCGCGCAGCGACGACGCCGGAATCCTGGCGTGCTCCAACGCTTCCCAGGTCAGCTCCAACGCCATCCGCTGCTGCGGGTCGATGTTGTCGGCTTCCATCTTCGACAGCGCGAAGAACTCGGCGTCGAAGCCCTTGATGTCACTCAGATATCCGCCGCGGGTGCGCGCCTTGGCGACCCGCTCGGCGATCCGCGGCTCCTCCAGGAACTCGCTCCAGCGGCCCTCGGGCAGGTCGGTGATCGCGTCGAACCCGGCCAGCAGCTTGGCCCAGGTCTCGTCCGGGGTGTTCATGTCGCCCGGGAAGCGGGTGGCCAGGCCGACCACCGCGATGTCGACTGTGCTGTCGGCCTCGCGGGACCAGTCCTGGGCGTCGGCGTCGAACTCGACCACCGGCTCGCCCTCGACGATCACCGTGGCCAGCGCCTCGATGGTGGGATGGCGGAAGGCCACCGTCGCCGACAGCGTCACCCCGGCGAAGTCCTCGATGTCCGAGGCCATCGCGACCGCATCACGAGAGGACAGCCCCAGCTCGATCAGCGGGGCCGTCTCGTTGATCTTCTCCGGCGCCTGCGAGGTCGCATTCGCCACCCAGTTGCGCAGCCAGGCCCGCATGTCGGCGACGGTCAGGTCGGTGCGGCTGGTGCCGCGCAATGCTGCGTCATCGCCGTCGCTCATCTGCGGTGCCTCACTCATCTATGGAATCACTCCTGGTCGGGGTAGGCGTTCGGGCCGGTGGTGCCGCCG
The DNA here is from genome assembly GCF_020181635.2 of Mycobacterium zoologicum. Lineage (NCBI taxonomy): Bacteria > Bacillati > Actinomycetota > Actinomycetes > Mycobacteriales > Mycobacteriaceae > Mycobacterium > Mycobacterium zoologicum. The sequence goes on from NZ_JAYJJS010000024.1 coordinate 29,695, forward strand.
CGCAGGCTGCCGTCCAGATAGGCGGCCCGGCAGGCGCGCCGGCCGATCTTGCCGCTGGAGGTACGCGGCACGGCGCCCGCCGACACCAGCAGCACGTCGCGCACGGTCACGCCGTGGCGCACCGCGATCGCGGCCCGGATGTCGTCGGCGATCGGCTGGTAGTCCAGCTTGTGCGCGCCCACGGCCCGCTCGGCGACGATCACCAACTGCTCGGAAGAGTCGTCGGCGTCGTACTTCAGCCCGGTGTGCGGGTTGTCGAACACCTCGGCCGGCAGCTGGTTGGCCGGCACCGAGAACGCCGCGACGTACCCGGCACGCAGGGCCCGGCTGGCCTCCTGGGCGGAGTACTCCAGGTCCTGCGGGTAGTGGTTGCGGCCGTCGACGATCACCAGGTCCTTGACCCGGCCGGTGATGTAGAGGTCGCCCTGGAAGTAGGTGCCGTAGTCACCGGTGCGCACCCAGTAGCCGTCGTCCTTGGAGCCCTCGGCCCGGGACGGGCTGGTGCGGGACTTCAGCACGTTCTGGAAGGTGTCGACGGTCTCCTCGTCGCGGTTCCAGTAGCCGACGCCCATGTTGTTGCCCTGCAGCCAGATCTCGCCGATCTGGCCGTCGGGCAGTTCCGCGCCGGTCTCGTAGTCGACGATCACCGCCCACTGGTCCACGCCGACCTTGCCCGCCGAGGCCTGGCTGACCGCGTTCGGGGCGTCCGCGGAGACCTCGACGAACCGGTTGGCGTTGTTGAGCTCTTCGCGGTCGACGTAGACGATCTTGGGCGCCTCGTCCATCTCGATCATCGAGACGAACAGGGTGGCCTCGGCCAGGCCGTAGGACGGCTTGATGACGCGGTCCCGCAGGCCGTAGGGGCCGAACGCGTCCATGAACTTACGCACCGACGCCGCCGAGACCGGCTCGCTGCCGTTCATGATCGCCTTGACGTTGGACAGGTCCAGCGGCGGGTCGCCCTCCTTGGGCAGGCCACGCACTGCGGCGTGCTCGAAGGCGAAGTTCGGCGCCACCGTGAAGCACTCGCCGGTCTCGCCCTCCTTGCGGGCCATCTCCCGGATCCACCGGTAGGGCCGGCGCACGAAGGCCGCCGGGGTCATGAACGTCATCTGCTGGCCCATCACGCTCGACAGCGTGATCGTGACCAGACCCATGTCGTGGAAGAACGGTAGCCAGGTGACGGCACGGTCGCCTTCGCGGCCCTGCAGCCGGTCCAGCAGCTGCACCACGTTGGTGGGCAGGTTCAGCTGGGTGATCTTCACCCCGGTCGGGGTGCGGGTGGAGCCGGAGGTGTACTGCAGGTAGCTGACCGCGTCCATGTCGGCTTCCGGCAGCACCCAGGTGGCGCCGACCTCGGCGGGCACCGCGTCGACCGCGATCACCCGGGGCCGGGCGCTGGCCGGGCGGCTGCGCAGGAATTTGCGCACCCCCTCGGCGGAGTCGCTGGTGGTCAGCACCGCCGACGGGCTGCAGTCGTCCAGCACCGCGTGCAGCCGGCCGACGTGGCCGGGCTCACCCGGGTCGAACAGCGGCACCGCTATGCGGCCGGAGTACAGCGTGCCGAAGAACGAGACCAGGTAGTCCAGGTTCTGCCCGCACAGGATCGCCACCCGGTCGCCGGGCTGGGTGACCTGCTGCAGGCGGGCGCCGACGGCGCGGTTGCGGGCACCGAAGTCGGCCCAGGAGATGTCGCGGGCGACGCCGTCGCGCTCGGTGGAGAAGTCCAGGAACCGGTAGGCCACCCGCTCACCGCGCAGCGCCGACCAGCGCTCGACGGTGCGCACCAGGTTGGCGTTGTCCGGGAACCGGATCTTGCCGTCCTTGACGAAGGGATTACGGTATGCGGCCTGGGCTGCCGGGACCATGCAAAACTCCTGTCGCGAACAAACGTCTCATCAGCTGCCGGGCGCACCTGGCCACGCCGAAGATGGTAGCGGGATTCGGATACCCCGCGGCGAACCCCCACGCGCGTTGCTGCCCATCGGCCCGTCGGCCGTCAGCTCTTAAATTGTTCTTAATGTTAGAGGCCCAGGGGGCTCATGCCAAATCAAACGGTACCGCGTGTGACGGCCGTCTCCGGTCTCTTAAGCCTTCTAGCCGTGTGGCGGACGCGGTGCGTTGTCGACGAGGTCACGCGCCCAGTTGAGCGTCCACTGGGTGGCCGACAGCCCGTCCTGGTCCCAGACCTGGGTGGTGCCGTACAGCGCGTGCACCGGCTGGGCCGCGCCACCGGCCAGCGTCTCCAGGGTGGCGGGCAGTTTCCCGATGCTGAACGCCTCTTGCGGGGCGGCGCAGATCAGGTCGCCGCGCGCGCAGATCTCGTTGGTGCGCTTGTCGAGGTCGCCGAAACCGCCCTCTCGAGGGCCGGTCATGGTCAGCCCCATCCCGGACAGGATCGGCAGCTCATGCAGCGTCACCTCGGCGCCCTGCCCCGGCGGGCTGGGCGGCACGTCGACGCCCACCCCGTCCTGGCGGCGGCCGTCGGCGATCAGCGTCACGCCCAGCACCAGGTCCTCGTCGACCGGGCCGCGCCAGTTGCCGATATCGCTGGCCACGTCGCCGGCGATCACCGCGCCCTGGGAGAAGCCGATCAGCACGTAGCTGGTCAGCGGGCAGCGCTCGTTCATCTCGGTCATCGCCTTGACGGTGGCACGCTTGCCCTCGGCGCGACTGTCGTCGTAGTTCATCTGCTTGTCGGCCGAGAGCGGATTGTGGAACTGCGCGGTGTAGGCGACGGTGTAGGTCTGCACCCGGGCCGCGTCGAACTGTTCGGCGATTCCGCGGGTGACCGTGAGCAGCAGCGCGATCGGGAACTGGGTGGGGTTGAGCGGATCATCCGTCGGCGACGTCTCCCAGGTGCCCGGCACCGACACCAACTGCACGTCCGGGCAGGACGCGTCCTGCGAGGCCGGTCGCGGCTTCTTGGTGTGCGGCTGCGTCGAGCTGGTGGGCGGCACCCCGGTCGGCGGCTCGGCGACGGGCGGCCGATCGGGCTGGCGAATCCAGATCACCACCGCCACGATCACCAGGGCCACCACCAGCGCCATCGCCCCGGCGGCGATCCACGCCAGCAGGCGGCGGCGGTCACGCTTTGTTCTACGCGGCGTTTTGCGGGGAGACTTGCGCGGCGATTTCGGTGTCTTCTTGTTGGCCATAGCGCTTATCACGGTACAGATCAGCGACACATGGCATCGACTCTGCGCGTACCAGGGTGCCTACTCGCACTTTTGTCTGGTGAGCGCAGAGTCGATGGGGGTTTTACCTAATCGCGCCGACGATGTCGCCGGACATCGCTCCCAGCTGCGAGGCCCACGAGCCCCACCCGTTGTCACCGGGCGAGAAGTCGAAGTGTCCGTTGTGCCCGCGCACCTGGCGGTACTGCATGTTGAAGTAGCGGCCGCTGCCGGTCGCCTCGGACGGGTCGCCGATCATCGCGGCCGGGTTGGAGGCGCCGCCGGTCGGGTTGTAGACCCACACCCGGGTGTTGTTCTGCGCCAAAAGGGTGGCGTGCACCGTCGGGTCGTGCCACTTCCACCGGCCCAGCTGCGGCGCACCCCACATGCCGTAGGGGTCCACGCCGCCGAAGTTCTCCAGGCCGGCGCTGATCACACCGCTCTCGGTGGTGTTGGCCGGCCCGAGGAAGCCCGACATCGATCCGGCGAATCCGAACCGGTCCGGGTGGAAGGTGGCCAGCGCCATCGCGCCGTAACCGCCCTGGGCCGCACCGACCACCGCGTGGCCGCCGGGAGCCAGGCCCCGGTTGGCAGCCAGCCAGTCCGGCAGCTCGGCAGAAAGGAAGGTGTCCCACTGCTTGCTGCCGTCACGCTCCCAGTTGGTGTACATGCTGTAGGCCCCACCGGCGGGAGCCACCACCGAGACGCCCTTGCCGGCCAGCGTGCTCATCGCGTTTCCCGCGGTCACCCAGTTGCTCAGGTCGGGGTGGGCGTCGAACGCGTCGAGCAGGTAGACGGCATGCGGACCCTGGTTGAGGAACGCGACCGGGATGTCGCGGCCCATCGATGCCGACGGCACCATCAGGTTCTCGAACTGCGCGGCCTGCGCGCCGGTGGCGACCATCGCGCCGCCGCCCCACAGTCCCAGTGTCAGCACGGCCACGCCCAGCGTCCGCATCAACTTCGACAGTCCGATCATGCCCACCTCGTTCGTCGGAAGAGATTTCCGGGGACCTGCTTCTTGGAGACTTGCCGCCGTCCGCGCGCCCCGATTCACCCCCGGTAGTCAACCACACGCCGGTGGCGGGCCGGGACGGAAACGACCGACGGCGGCGACCCGGAGGTCACCGCCGTCGGCGTTGCGTTTGCGCTTGTGGCTACTCGCCCGAGTCCGAGCTGCTGGCGCCGCCACCCGGGGTCGCACCCAGGTGAGCCTGCAGGTCCGGCTTCATGGCCTGCAACTGCTGACCCCAGTACTCCCAGGAGTGAGTTCCGTACTCCGGGAAGTTGAAGACCGCGTTGCTGCCGCCGGCAGCGGTGTAGAGCTCCTGGAACTTCTTGTTCGCACCGATCATGAAGTTCTGCTCCAGGAACACGGCCGGGATGTTGTCGCCGCCGAGCTCGTTGGCCTTGCCGTTGCCGCAGAAGACCCACAGCCGGGTGTTGTTGGCCACCAGCTTGTCCACGTTGACCGTCGGGTCGTTGCGCAGCCACGCCGGGTCGCTGTCTTCGCCCCACATGTCGTTCTTCTTGTAGCCGCCGGCGTCGCCCATCGACAGGCCGATCCAGCCCTTGCCGGTGGACGGGTTCAGGTAACCCGACAGCGAGCCCGCGTAGGTGAACATGTTCGGGTGGTAGATCGCCAGCGTCATCGCCGACGAGCCGGCCATCGACAGGCCGACCGCGGCGTTGCTGCTCTGGCTCACGCCGTACTCCGAGGCCAGGTAGGCCGGCAGCTCACTGGTCAGGAAGGTCTCCCACTTGTAGGTGGAGCAGCCCGCCTTGCCGCAAGCCGGCTTGTACCAGTCGCTGTAGAAGCTGGACTGGCCACCGACCGGCATGATCACCGAGATGCCCGAGTTCAGGTACCACTCGAACGCCGGGGTGTTGATGTCCCAGCCGTTGAAGTCGTCCTGGGCGCGCATGCCGTCGAGCAGGTACAGACCGGGCGAACCCTGGCCACCGCTCTGGAACTGCACCTTGATGTCGCGACCCATACCCGCGGACGGCACCTGCAGGTACTCGACCGGCAGACCCGGCCGCGAGAAGGCCTCCGCCTCGGGCGTACCACCCACGAAACCGACCAGGCCCGCGAGTACGGTCGCGCCGGCGGCAGCAACCAACAACCTGTCAAGCAACTTCATCCTTGGCATCCTCATTCGTATCGTCGCCGTATCCGGCCTCAATAGTCTTGAAATAACGTGGCCCGATTCGGGCTCGATCTGCCCGCGCGAACGCGACAGTGCGGAAGTAGTCAACCACAGATGCTCGCCACCAAACCCGTTCAGGCTCGGCCAGCCGGCCGCGGAGACGGCCTGACAAGGCATTTTGCGCGGACATGACGTCGGTCACATTTTCGCCCCGCGCGGACTCCGCGTCAGGGAAGCTCGGGCGGCATCCCGGTGTAGGGGGGGCGAGTCGGCTCGGGCACGGCCAGCCCGCAGCGCAGCAGTTCATCGCGCGGCACCCGCTCGATCCGGTAGCGGGTGTAGCTCGCCGAGTGCAGCACGTTGGACAGGAACCGGCGCGGGCCCATCGGGGCACGCACCGAACCCAACACCGCCGCGGTGTCGGGGCAGCGCAGCGCCGCCTCGGCCTGGGCGATCCAGTCCTGGTCCAGATAGCCGGGAATGATCGGGTACCACTTGACCCACGGGCCGTCGGCCACCACGAAGTCGCGGAACAGGTCCTTGTCGTGGCCGATCCGACCATGCTCCAGTCGTCCGGTGTGCGCCGCGATGGGGTTGGCCAACCCGATCTGGTCCAGCAGCCGGACGTCCAGGCCGGTGTTCATGCCCAGCATGCCCAGGTTGGTGAAGAACACGGTGTGCGGTCCGCTGTCGCCCCGCGCCGGGTCTTCTGCGACGCCGACGCCCGGGGGCGGCGGCAGGATGACCGGGACGACGTCCCACTGGTCGTAGTTGCCCGACGGCAGCAGCAGCGCGCCGTCCGGGGTGGCCGCGATGGTGGTCAGCACCGCACGCATCCGCGGATAGCCCAGATAGTCCGCCGCGGTCATCGGGTGCGCGTTGCCGACCGCCTGCGAATAGAACCGACGCTCGTCGACGATCCCGGAGTAGGTGACCCGGGTGCCGTCATACCCCATGCCGGGCGAGTTGGCCGCCCACAGCGCCCAGCCGGCCACCGCCACCCAGACGACGGCGGCCGCGCCGCTGAGCAGCACGCCCGCCTCGCGTCGGTAGCGCACACCGTCGGGCAACAGCACCGGGATGACGGCCACCGGCGCCAGCATGCAGAACAGCGGCGCCAGCAGCACCCGGCCGTGCATGAAGTCACCGCCCTGGCGCACCCAGTAGGCCCCCTGCAGGAAACCGCTGAACACGAAGAAGAAGGCCACCGCCGCCGGGCTGCGCACCAGCCGGGCCCAGCCGCCTACGCCCCGGGGCACCGGATTGCGGGTCCGGTGACGCACCGCGGCGCCCACCCACAGCACCCCGCCCAATGCCACCAGCAGCACCGCCGGCACCCACAGGGCGTAGGGGGAGTTGAAGTTGCGCAGGTAGATCATGCCCTGCGACCACTTGTCGCCGGCGGCGTCCTTGGCCAGCGCGGTACCCGGAACCAGCAGTGCGTAGTAGCCCATCCGGAAGATCTGGTAGGCCACCGGCAGCGCGCCGCCGGCCACCAGGATCAGGGTGCGGGCCCGCCAGTTCTTCGGCGCCGCGATCAGCTGCATCACCAGCGCGCCGCCGCCGATCAGCGCCAGCTCGGGCCGGACCAGCACGCTGGCGCCGGCCACGAACGCCAGACACCCGGCGAACCAGGGCCCGCGAGCCCGCGACCTGGGCATCCGCAGTGCCTGCGCCCAGCAGACCAGCATCCACCACAGCAGGCCCAGATAGGCCAGCACCAGACCGGCCTCCAGGCCGGAGGTGGCGAAGTCCCGTGCCGGCGGCAGCGCGATGTAGACCAGCGCGCCGGCCGGCAGCAGCAGTGCGCGGCGGCCCTGCAGTCCGGGCGCGTACAGCCGCGTCGTGCCCAACATCAGCAGCGCCACCCCGGCCAGGCTGAACACCAGCGCGAACACCAGGGCTACATATTCCAGGCGCATCGGGCCGGCCAGCCAGCTGCCGACGTACATCAGGTACGTCCAGGCGGTGGAGGTGTTGGCCTCCACCCGTTCGCCGGCGTTGAACACCGGCCCGTTGCCGGCCAGCATGTTGCGCACGGTGCGCAGCACGATCAGCCCGTCGTCGGAGATCCAGCGTCGTCGCCACGCGCCGATGCCGAACATCAGCAGCACCACCGCCACGCCGGCCCACGAGCTCAGCCGCACCGACGGGCTGTAGGAGACCGCGGGCCAGCCCAGCGGCCGTACCCGACGGTCCGGTGCTCTGCCTGCCGCGGCCCCGCGGGCCGCGCTAGCCGAAGGCGACGGCCGCACCGATGGTTCCGATCCAGGCCAGCGCGGACAGTTGCAGCACCTTGTCGTGGCGAAGGATGTCTTCGGCTTCGCCGGCGTTACCGCCGTCGACGTCGACCGCGAACCGCAGGATCCCGACGAGAATCGGGATGATCGAGACCGCGTACCAGGAGCCGGAGCCGTTGTCGCGCTCGAACGCGTACAGCGAGTAACAGACCACCGCGGCGGTGGCCGCCAGCGTCCAGACGAAGCGCAGGTAGGTGCTGGTGTAGTTCTCCAGCGATCTGCGGATCTTGGCTCCGGTGCGTTCGGCCAGCTGCTTCTCGGCGTAGCGCTTGCCGGCCACCATGAACAGCGACCCGAACGCCATCACCAGCAGGAACCACTGTGACAGATAGATGTCGGCGGCCACACCGCCGGCGATCGCGCGCAGCAGGTACGCCGAGGAGACGACGCAGATGTCCAGCACCGCTTGGTGTTTGAGGCCGAAGCAGTATGCCAGCTGCATGACGAGGTAGACCCCGATCACCAGCGCCAGGTTCGGGGACTGCCACCAGGAGATGCCCAGCGCCACCGCCGCCAGGACCGCGGCCAGGACGTAGGCCAGCGTCGCCGGCACCACCCCGGCGGCGATCGGCCGGTACCGCTTGGTGGGATGCGCCCGGTCGGCTTCGACGTCGCGGGCGTCGTTGACCAGGTAGATCGACGACGCCGCCAGGCTGAACACCACGAACGCGACCAGCACCTTCTTGCCGACGTCGGCGTAGTCGAAGTGCACGTCACCGCCGAGTGCGGCCAGCGGTGCGGCCAGCACCAAGACGTTCTTCACCCACTGGCGGGGCCGCATCGCCTTGACGATCCCGGCGGCCAGGTTCGCCGGCGGGCCGGGCTGCTTCTCAGTCATCTGATGCTCCCGTTTTTTCCAGTCCGGCCACGCGGCTGGTCAGGGCTGCGACGCTCGCGCCGACCGCGACGCCGGCGGCCACGTCGCTGGGGTAATGCACCCCGAGCACCAAGCGTGACAACGCCATCGGCGGCACCAGCAGTGCCGGCAGCAGTCCCCCGGGCAGCCCGAGTGCGCGCCCCAGCAGGATCGCCGCGGCCGTGGTGGAGGTGGCATGCGCCGACGGGAAGCTCAGCCGGCTCGGGGTGGCAACGTTGACCGCGATCGCCGGGTGATGCGGCCGCTGGCGTTTGGCGACGCGCTTGATGACGACCGCGGCGGCGTGCGCGGCGAACGCCCCCGCACCGGCGGCCAGCCAGGCCCGGCGCCGGCGCGGTTGGGCCAGTGCCCCGGCCGCCGAGAGCGCCAGCCAGCCCAGGCTGTGCTCGCCGAAGTGCGACATGGTGCGCGCGGTGGTCAGCACTCCGGTGCGGCCGGTCAGCGCCGACTGCACCCCGACCAGCACGGCGTCCTCGCCGTGCGGCGGGCCCACCACCGGCTCAGTCATCGTGGCCCAACAACACGGTCTCCCACTGCTGCTTGCTCGACAGCGTCGGCAGCGCCTTACGGTAGGTGCGGCGCAGCTCGTCGAAACGCCGAGCCAATTGGTATTGGCGGCGCAGGGATTCGCGCAGCAGCGAGAACATCTTCTCCCGGTCACGCTGCCGGTAGACCACCCCGCGGCCGTCGGCGGTGGTGACGGTGACGCCGTCCTGGGTGCACAGCAGGAACCACCGGGCGTCCTGGGTGGGAACGTTGAGCTGCGGACGCCGATGATGCTGCGGTGCAGTGGCTTTGAGGTTGTGCGCGATGCCGCGGGCCAGCCGGTAGCCGATGGTCAGCGGTTGCACCGGCGGGCGCATCGCTCTGCCACGTCGCGACGGTTTCGGCAGCTCGCTGGCGGCCGGCAGCACCACGGCGTCCGGGTAGGTCTTGCGCAGCGCGTGGATGTCCGGCAGCGCCGACTCCAGGATCGAGAAGATGTGCTCCGGGCCGGCCATGAAGTCGTCCAGCGCCTTGTTCTGCACCGCCACGGTCGAATACTCAAGGCAGGCAAGGTGTTTCAGGGTGGCCTTGAGGTGGCTGCGGATCAGGCCGGCGATGTTGCCGTCCCAGTGCAGCGCCGCCACGATCAACCGGTTGCGCAGGTGGAAGTAGGCCTGCCAGTCGATCGCGTCGTCCTTGTCGCTCCAGGCCATGTGCCAGATCGCCGCCCCCGGCAGGGTGACGGTCGGGTAGCCGTGCTCACCGGCCCGGATGCCGTACTCGGCGTCGTCCCACTTGATGAACGACGGGATCGGCTGGCCGATCTCCTCGGCGACCGCGCGCGGGATCATGCACATCCACCAGCCGTTGAAGTCGACGTCGATGCGCCGGTGCAGATCCGGGCTCTCGGCCAGCGGGTCGGTGGCGAAGTTGTGGTCGTACTCGGTGTGCGGGGCGTTGGTCCACATGAACACCCCGGGGTCGACGACCTCGCCCATGATGTGCAGGTGCGACGGCTCCTGCAGGTTCAGCATGTGACCGCCGATCAGCGTCGGCGTCTTGGCGAACCGGTTCAGGGCGAGCGCCCGCAGGATCGAGTCCGGTTCGATGCGGATGTCGTCGTCCATGAACAGGATCTGTTCGCAGCCGGTGTTTTTCAGCGCCTCATACATCACCCGGCTGTATCCGCCGGAGCCGCCGAGGTTCGGCTGGTTGTAGATCGACAGGCGATCGCCCAGTGCGGCGGCGGCCTCGGCGAAGTCCGGGTGGTCGCACACCTTGCGGGTGCCCTGGTCCGGGACGATCACCGCGCTGATCACCGCGTCCACATCGGCGTCTGAGGTCAAGGCCGCCAACGCATTGACGCAGTCGTCGGGCCGGTTGAAAGTCGGGATGCCCACGGCGATGTCGGCGCGCCCCGGCGCCTCGACCGGTGCATACCAGCCGCCGTGGCGCACGGTCACGCACGAGTCGGTGGTGATGTCGAACCAGATCCACCCACCGTCCTCGAACGGCTGCAAGCCGACCTCGAACTCGACTACCGTGGGTGTCTTGGACCCGTCAAAAGACTTGCCGTCCACCGCGATACGCGCACCGGTGGCCTTCGAGCGGTAGACGTCCACCCGGCCGGACCCGGTCAGTTCCAGGTGCAGCACCACCGACTCGAGTGTCGACCAGCGCCGCCAGTAGGAGGCCGGGAAGGCGTTGAAGTACGTCGCGAACGACACCTCGGACTCTTCGCCGATCTCCAGGCTGGTGCGCGACAACGGGTGCGCCCGGCGGCTGTTGGTGTCGGACTCTTCGATGTAGAGCTTGCGGACGTCCAGCGGCTCACCGTGGCGCGGCAGGATGATCCGCGAAAGCCGGCTCACCGCAATGGAACCCTCGTTCATGCCTTACTCTCTCCCAGCGGCACCCCGTCGGCCAGATGCGGCGCCAGGGTGTTGTCGTACATGTTCAGCGCACTGGCGATGGCCATGTGCATGTCCAGATATTGATAGGTGCCCAGCCGGCCGCCGAAGAGCACCTTCGCCGACTCGGTCTCGGCTTTGGCGCGGGCCCGGTAGGCCGCCAGCAGCGCCCGGTCGGACTCGGTGTTGATCGGATAGTAGGGCTCGTCGGAGTCGTCGGCGAAACGCGAGTACTCCCGCATGATCACCGTCTTGTCGGCCGGGTACTCGCGTTCGGGGTGGAAGTGCCGGAATTCGTGGATACGGGTGTAGGGCACGTCGGCGTCGTTGTAGTTCATCACCGGGGTGCCCTGAAAGTCGCCGGTGCCCAGCACCTCCAGCTCGAAGTCCAGGGTGCGCCAGCCCAGCCGGCCCTCGGCGTAGTCGAAGTAGCGGTCCAGCGGGCCGGTGTACACCACCGGCGCGTCGGGGCTTTCGGCACGCAGTTCGTCGCGGACGTCGAACCAGTCGGTGTCCAGGCGCACCTCGATGCGCTCGTCGGCGGCCATGTTCTGCAGCCACGCGGTGTAGCCGTCGACCGGCAGACCCTCGTAGGTGTCGTTGAAGTAGCGGTTGTCGAAGTTGTAGCGCACCGGCAGCCGGGCGATGTTGGCCGCGGGCAGCTGCTTGGGGTCGGTCTGCCACTGCTTGGCGGTGTAGTCCTTGACGAAGGCCTCATAGAGCGGGCGCCCGATCAGGCTGATGGCCTTCTCTTCCAGGTTCGCCGCCTCAGCGGTCTCGATCTCGGCCGCCTGCTCCTTGATCAGCGCGCGAGCCTCATCGGGGGTGAAGTAGCGGCCGAAGAACTGCGAGACCAGGCCCAGGCCCATCGGGAACTGGTAGGCCTGGCCGTCGTGCATGGCGAAGACCCGGTGCTGGTAGCCGGTGAAGTCGGTGAACTGCCGCACGTAGTCCCAGACCCGCTTATTAGAGGTATGGAACAGGTGCGCGCCGTACTTGTGGACCTCGATCCCGGTCTGCGGCTCGGCCTCGGAGTAGGCGTTGCCGCCGATGTGCGGGCGCTTCTCGACGACGAGGACACGCTTGCCGAGCTGCGTGGCCGCGCGCTCGGCAATGGTCAGGCCGAAGAATCCAGAGCCGACAACGTAGAGGTCAAAACGAGAAGTCATCGGCGCCTAGGGTATCGGACCAGCGCCGAGGAGCATCGTCGGCGCCCCGCGACATCGCCAGACCTCCCTTTTGGGCCCGCTGGGCGCCCAGCCTGAATCTCACGACGCTCCGGCGGCGTGTCGCGTCGTCAGATTCCGGCTCGCGGTGATCACCGGGCCAGGGCGGCCAGAAAAACGATTGGTCGCGGTTTCCTCACGATTCAATCTCGTCACTCTATTCACACCAGTCACACGCGTACCGTCGTTTTTGTAAGTCCAATGCAAGTGCAGTAAGCGCCCGAAGGCCCCGGACAACCGGGGTACGACGGCAAAACACATTGAGGAGACTTCCGTGCCGAACCGACGTCGACGCAGGCTCTCGACCACCATGAGCGCAGTCGCCGCCCTGGCAGTCGCAAGTCCGTTTGCTGTGATCGCAGTATCCGAGCTGGCCGCCCGCAACAGCGCGCCGCAGCACCAAGACTTCGTCGCCGCCGCTTCGGTGGCCGACCTGCCGGGTGAGCTGATCTCGGCTCTTTCGCAGGGGTTGTCCCAGTTCGGGGTGAACCTGCCGCCGGTGCCGGGCTTCGGCGGCTCCAGCTCGATGCCGCTGACCTCGCCGGGCACCTACCCGGGCCTGGGCGACCCGTCGCTGGCCACCCCCGGCCTGGCCTCGCCGAGCACCTACCCCGGCCTGACCTCTCCGGGTCTGACCTCGCCCGGTCTGACCTCTCCGGGTCTGACCTCGCCCGGTCTGACCTCGCCCGGCCTGACCACGCCGGGTCTGGCGGACCCGTCGTTGTCCACCCCACCTCTGGGTACGCCCGGGGTGTCGACGACGTCGGGCCTGACCACGCCCGGGCTCACCACGCCGTCGCTGACCAACCCGGGCCTGACCAGCCCCGGCCTCACCAACCCGGGATTGACCAGCCCCCTGACCAGCCCCGGTCTGACCAGCCCGGACACCGGCCTGGGGCTGGGTGCCGGCGACCTGCCGCTCACCTCTCCGGTGGGACTGGACCCGGGCCTGGACGGCACCTACCCGATCCTCGGTGACCCCTCGCTGGGTATGCCGGAGAGCAGCGGCAGCGGTGGGCTCGTCAGCGACCTGATGAGCGCCGCCAACCAGCTGGGCGCCGGACAGGCCATCGATTTGCTCAAGGGTGTGGTGATCCCGTCCATCGCGCAGGCCGCACAGGGCGCGGCGCCGGCCGCCGCGGCCGTGCCCGCACCGCCGCTGCCGTAACCCAGAGGAGCCTGTTTCCAAACGGCACCGCAGAGTCAGTCCGCATCAGGCGGGCAGCGTGGGACTCTGCGGTGCCGTTGACCCCTTGCGTCCCTTTAGTTGCGTGTCGCATCACTGGCATCTCTTGACACATACGTAACATCAGCACGTGCCAACCCGTCGCCCCCCACCGACGATCAAGCTGACCGCCACCGTCGCGACCGTGCTGATCCTGCCGTGGGCGCTGGGCTACGGATCAGGGCCCAAACCCGAACCGGCGACCCCGAGCGCGGCCGCCACCAAACTCAGTCAGCAGCCGCTGGACCTCGAACCCGGCGTCACCGTCCGCGAGATCACCCAGGACGAACCGTTCAGCATGGTCGCACTCACCGGCGCCGACCTGCGCGGCACCTCGGCACGGATTCGCGCCAAACAGGACGACGGGTCGTGGGGGCCCTGGTACTCCACCGCGCACGAGGTCAAGCAGGAACCCCAAGCCGCCGGCGACGCGGTCGACGCGCCCGCCCCCGGGCCGGATGGGACCGAGCCGGTGTTCGTCGGACGGACCACCGCGGTGCAGATCGCGGTCACCACCAAGGACAGAGACGGCAAAGGCAAGGCCCCCCAGTCCCCGAAGCCCCCGAAGTCCGGGAAGGCGGAGAAGGCCGAAAAGGCCCAACAGTCCCAGACCAAACCCGACCTCGGCTACGTCCCGGCCACCGCCGCGCAGCCGTTCGCCCAAAACGTCTCCGCGGTGCTGATCACCCCGCCCAAAGCCCCGGTCGACGCCCATTGGACCCTGCCGCGCGCGGTGCTGGGCCCGGGGCAGCCGCCCAACATCATTCCGCGCAGCCACTGGGGCGCAGGCACCGCATTCCGGTGCGGCAAGCCGGTGGAGAGCGGCGCCGTGCACGCCGCGGTGGTGCATCACACCGCCGGCTCCAACAACTACGCGCCGGAGGATTCGGCGGACATCATCCGGGCCATCTACGCGTATCACACCCGGACTCTGGGCTGGTGCGACATCGGCTACAACGCACTGGTGGACAAGTACGGCCAGGTGTTCGAGGGCAGGGCCGGCGGCGTGACCAAGGGCATCATGGGCAGCCACGCCGGCGGCTTCAACAGCAACACCTGGGGGGTGTCGATGATCGGCACCTTCGAAGACGCCCCACCCCCGGCGATCCAACTCGAGACCGTCGGCCGGCTGCTGGGCTGGCGGCTGGGGCTTGATCACACCGACCCGCGCGGCACGGCGCAGTTGGTGTCCGCCGGCGGTTCCTTCACCCCCTTCGCCCGCGGCGCCGAGCTGACGCTGCCGGCGATCATCGGCCACCGCGACGTCGACGAGACCGAATGCCCCGGCAGCCAGGGCTACGCCTCGCTCAACGAGATCCGGGAGATCGCCGCCCGGTTCGGCGACCCGCCCGGGCCCGAGGACCTCGCTCGGATCATGGAAGGCGGCGCCATCCACACCCGTTGGATGGAGATGGGCGGCATGGACAGCCCGCTCGGCGCGCCCACCACGATGGAGGCCATCGGCGAGGGCGGCACCAAGTACGCGAACTTCGAGCACGGCGCGGTGTACTGGTCGCCGGAGACCGGCGCCCAACCCGTCACCGGAGCGATCTACGACGCCTGGGCGTCACTGGGTTACGAGCGCGGCGTGCTGGGACTGCCCACCAGTGCCGAGCTGAACGAACCGGAGTGGGCCGGCCAGAACTTCCAGCACGGCACGCTGAACTACAACCGGGCCACCGCCACCGTCACCCGGGTGGTCGACGGCAACGCCGAAGTGCTGCCGCCGCCCCCGCCGGAGGGCCCGCCGGTGCAGTTGGAGCGCTTCACCCGGGTAGTCGACCCGTTCGGAGTGGGCTAGCCACCTCGGTTGAGGAAGAGGCGCTCCAGCACCCGCGCCAGACCGTCGTCGGTGTTGGGCGCGGTGATCTCGTCGGCGGCGGCCAGCACCTGCGGGTGAGCATTGCCCATCGCCACACCGTGCCCGGCCCGCCGCAGCATCGGCAGGTCGTTGGGCATGTCGCCGAACGCCACCACGTCGCCGGCGCCGATGCCCCAGGGCGTGATCAATTCCTCGATGCCGGTGGCCTTGGTGATACCCGCCGGAACCACCTCGATCAGGCCGTTGTTGGTGGAATAGGTGAGCTCGGCGGCGTCGCCGATGTGGGCGGTCAACTCCGCGGCCATGTCGGCGCTGGCCGCACCCGCCTTGCGGATCAGCAGTTTGATCGCCGGCTCCGACAGCAGATCGGCCACCGACACCTCGGTGTTGTCCGGGTTGAGCCAGGCGTGTTCGTAGCCCGGTGAGCTGACGAACTGCGGGGTCGCCGCGTCGTGGGCCCGCTCGCCGATCCGTTCCACCGCCAGACCCGCTCCCGGCATCACGCGGCCGACCACCTCGGCCAGCTTCATCAGCTGGTCGGCCGACAGTGTGCGCGCCGAGATCACCCGGTCGGTGTCGGGGTCATAGAGCACCGCCCCGTTGGCGCACACCGCCATCGGGGCGAAGCCCAGGGCGTCGACCACCGGGGCGATCCAGCGCGGCGGGCGCCCGGTGGCCAAAATGAACCGGGAGCCGGAATCAACGGCCGCAGCCACCGCCGCCCGGGTCCGCGCGGTGATGGTCTCGGTGTCGTCGAGCAGGGTGCCGTCGACGTCGCTGGCGATCACCGCCGGCGATGCGACGCCGCCCATCAGCGCTTGCCCCGCTTCAGCCGTTTGCGGTCCCGTTCGGCCAGTTCGGCCTCGCGCATCCGCAGCGCCTCGGCCATCGTGGGTGCGCTGCCGCCCAAGCGCCGCGGCACCCAGTACGCGCCGGACGGGTGCGGGTACTGCAGCTGCGCCTGCTCCAGCATGGCGACCATGGTGTCGCGCAGCTCGGCGGTGGTGGCCTCGATGTCGCCGGACGGGGTTATCGGCGTGCCGATCTTGGCGAGCACCGGAATGTGGTTGCGCCACAGGTGCTTCGGATGATCTTTGGTCCACACCCGGTGGATGCCCCAGACGATGACGGGAATGATCGGCACCCCGGCGGCGGCGGCCATCCGCACCGCACCGGTCTTGAACTCGCGCAACTCGAAGCTGCGGCTGATGGTGGCCTCCGGGTGCAGGCCGACCAGCTCCCCGTCGCGCAGCTTGCGCACCGCCACGTCGTAGGCGCCGGACCCGGCGGAGCGGTCCACCGGGATCAGCTTGACGTGCCTGATGACGTAGCTGACCACCGGCACCCGGGTCATCTCGGCCTTGATCATGAACCGCAGCCGGCGTCCCCGCCGCAAAGCAGCGATGGAGCCGGGGTACCAGTCCAGGTAGCTGGTGTGGTTCAGCGCCAGCACCGCGCCGCCGTGTTCGGGAATGTTCTCCAGGCCCTCGATGGTCAGGTGCGGCCCGTTGGCGTTCACCACCCGCGGCACCACGATCTCCAGCATGCGGAAGAAGGGTTCGGCCATGCCAGCGCTACTCCGAGGCGTGACGGCGGGCGGCCCGCGCCTCCGCCTTGCGTGCGGCCTCGGCGGCGTCGAGCTCGAGTGCCTCCGCCGGTGTCGGCGCGCCCCCGCCGAGCCGGTGGGGCACCCAGAACTCCCCGGCCGGGTGCTCGGGATAGGCGTCCTGCGTCTGCTCGAGCAGATGCTGCATCCGGGTCTGCAGCAGCGCACGCAGATCCTCGACCGGCAGCGTCGGCGGAATCGGCTCGCCAATGGTCACCGAGATCGGGATCTTGCTGCGGCCCAGCCGCCTGGGGTGGTCCTTGGTCCAGAGTCGCTGGGCGCCCCACACGATGTGCGGGATGATCGGCACCTGCGCGTCGATGGCCATCCGGGCCGCACCGCTCTTGAACTCCCGCAGCTCGAAACTGCGGCTGATGGTGGCCTCCGGGTAGACGCCGACCAACTCGCCGGCCTTGAGGTACTCCACGGCGGAGGTGTAGGCGTCGCCGCCCTGCCCGCGGTCCACCGCGATGTGCTTGCAGCCGCGCATGACCGGGCCGGTGAACTTGTTGTCGAACGTCTCCTGCTTGACCAGGAAGCGCACCCGGCGACGCGGCTTGCCCAGGTAACTGGCCATCCCGGCGAACGTGAAGTCGAGGTAGCCGGTGTGGTTGATCGCGATCACCGCACCGCCGGTGGCGGGCACGTTCTCGGCGCCGACGACGGTGATCTTGAGCCCCTCGAAGCGCCAAAGCGTGCGGGCAGCCGTCGCGACACTTCCGTACCAGAGCTCCACAGGGGTCCAGCCTAGGCGATCCGCCCGGCTCTACCGCCGTTAAGCTCGGAGGGAATCTCTTCAGGCGAGGCGGGAGTGGGAACTAGTGCAGGTCACCAGCGTCGGGCACGCCGGCTTCCGGATCGAGACCCCGGCGGGCAGCATCCTCTGCGACCCCTGGGTGAACCCCGCCTACTTCGCGTCGTGGTTCCCGTTCCCGGACAACTCCGAGCTGGACTGGGATGCCCTCGGCGACTGCGACTACCTCTACATCTCGCACCTGCACCACGACCACTTCGACCCGCGGCACCTGAGCAAGCACGTCAACAAGGATGCGGTGGTGTTGCTGCCGGACTTCCCGGTGCCCGACCTGCGCGGTGAGCTGGAGAAGCTGGGCTTCCACCGGTTCTTCGAGACAGAAGACTCGGTGCGGCACACGGTGAGCGGCCCCAAGGGCGAGCTGGACGTGATGATCATCGCGCTGCGCGCCCCGGCCGACGGCCCGATCGGCGACTCGGGGCTGGTGGTGCACGACGGCACGACGACCGTGTTCAACATGAACGACTGCCGGCCGATCGACCTGGACGTACTCGGTGCGTTCGATGCGATCGACGTGCACCTGCTGCAGTACTCCGGGGCGATCTGGTACCCGATGGTCTACGACATGCCGGCCCGCGCCAAGGAGGCGTTCGGCACCCAGAAGCGGCAACGGCAGATGGACCGGGCCCGCCAGTACATCGACCATGTCGGCGCGACCTGGGTGGTGCCCTCAGCCGGCCCGCCGTGCTTCTTGGATCCCGAGCTGCGTGACCTCAACGATGATCATGGCGACCCGGCCAACATCTTCCCCGACGAGATGGTGTTCCTGGACCAGATGCGCCGCAACGGCCACGACCGCGGTCTGCTGATGATCCCCGGCACCACCGCGAGTTTCACCGGCGCGCAATTGGATTCGCTGACCCACCCGATCCCCGAGGCCGACGTCGAGGCGATCTTCACCTCCGGCAAGGCGGACTACATCGCCGCCTATGCCGATCGGATGGCTCCGGTGCTGGCCGCCGAGAAGGCGTCCTGGGCGCCGGCGGCGGGCCCGGCCATGCTGGAGCCGCTGCGCGCGCTGTTCGAGCCGATCATGGGCAAGAGCAACGAGATCTGCGACGGCATCGGCTATCCGGTGGAGCTGGTGCTAGACGGGGACGGTCACACGGAGACAGTGGTGCTGGACTTCCCCCAACGTATGGTGCGCGAGCCGGTGGCGGGCGAGAAGTTCCGCTACGGCTTCGGGATACCACCGGAGCTGGTGCGCACCGTGCTGCGCGACAACGAACCGGACTGGGTCAACACCATCTTCCTGTCCACCCGGTTCCGGGCCTGGCGGGTCGGCGGCTACAACGAGTACCTCTACACGTTCTTCAAGTGCCTGACCGAGGACCGGATCGTCTACGCCGACGGCTGGTTCGGTGAGAGCCACGACGACTCGGCGATGATCGAGTTGGGTGACTGGCAGATTCAGCGTCGCTGCCCACACATGAAGGCCGACCTGTCGAAGTTCGGGGTGATCGAGGGCGAGACCCTGACCTGCAACCAGCACGGCTGGCAGTGGGACCTCAAGACCGGCCGCTGCCTGACCGCCAAGGGCCACGAGTTGCGCTGCGAGAAACTGTGACCGGCTCCTACGACGACGGCCTGGTGGTGTTGGACGCCCAGGCGATCACGTTGCGCCGCTACCACTTTCCCTCCGGTACGGCCAAGGTGATCCCGCTGTCTGCGGTGGTCGGCTACCGCGCCGAACCGCTGGGGGTGGTTCACCGGTTTCGGATCTGGGGTAGCTCGGATCTGCGGCGCTGGCTGCCACTGGACATCGGGCGGCCGATGCGCAGCACGCTGGTCACCCTGGATCTCGCGGGCTCCCCGTGGCCGCAGCCGGCCTTCACCCCGGCCGAACCGGAGAAGTTCCAGAAGCTGCTCGACGAACTGCTGGCCGGCTGATCCCTCTGCCGGTCGTGCAGAAACGTACACCCCCACCTGGGGCTTTGCCGAACCTTTGTGCACCCTCGCGGGGTGGGGGAAGTGGTAGCGTTGGACGCCGCTGACAGTTGGGGGTGATCATGTTCGTCGATCGGGCAGGATTGCGCTACGGCGCTCGTGATTCGAGTGCCGCCGGCGAGCACGCCCAGACCGGTGGACAACACCTTGCGGGGTCCTCGCCGGTGGAGGGGATGTTCGGGGATTTCCCGGAGGCCGCCGGCCTGCATGAGGTGGTCGGCGCGGCCCACGACCATCACACCACAGCGCTGGACACTCACCAGCGAATCCTGAATGGCGTTGCCCACCATGCGAACTACGCCGAGCAGCAGTTCGGCGCGATGGACGAACGCAACGCCCAAGCGCTGCGCGACGTGCGGTGCACCTAGAGTCGATCAGCATTCCCCTGCTGGTCGCCGAGGCCGGCGGTGACCCGTGGGTGATCAATGCGGCCCTGCAGCACGGCCGTCCGGGCCAGATCGACAACCTGGCGAGTGCGTTCCACAACGCCGGCAAGTCCGCCTCCGACGCCGACACCGCCTTCGAGCAGGCCCGCAAGCGCTTTGAGGGCGCCTGGAACCGCGAGACCGGCGACCATCCGATCAACGACGCCGCCCAGGTACAGCTGGTCACCGGCTCACTCGGCGTGCAGGCCGCCCAGCTGCCGAAGATCGCCGCCGACCTGGAAAGCATTGCCGCGGCCCTGGCCGAGGCGCAGAAAGCGTCGGCGGCGTGCATCGCCGAACTCGAGACCGTCCTGGAGGACATCGACAAACACCTGACGCGCTGGCTCCAGTTGGACCGGGACCCGACGCTCACCGCCGAGCAACGCCAAGACGTCCACGACAACATCCACGAGCTGCAACAGGCGGCGATCGACGACACCGCGGAGACCCTGCGCCGCGTCAAGGCCATCCGCGACACCTACCTGACGGCGTTGCGCGCCGCCGAGGCCCGGCTGCGGGCCGAAGGCTACGATCCGGGGCTGGTCAAGAATCTCGACCAGCCGACGTCACCGCTGGGCGATCCGCTGCTGCCGATCCCGCCGGCCGGCACCGACTCGCAGGCGGTCACGAACTGGTGGAACTCGCTGACCCCGCAGCAGCGGGCGACCTACATCGCCCAGCACTCCGAGGATCTGGGCAACCTGCCGGGTATCCCGGTCGACGTGTCCAACGAGATCAACCGCGCAGTGATGACCGACGACCTGAATCGCGTCACCGACGTCGCGCACGCGCGGGGTGTGTCCGTCGACGACGTGCTGGCCGACCCGGGCAAGTACGGCATGTCGGCTACCGCCATCCACCGCTACAACATCGCCCGCAACACCCAGGACGGCCTGTCCACCTCAGCGGATGTGAAGGACGAGCGAGGCGATCACCCGGATGTGTTCCTCTGGCGCTACCGGCCCGAGGCATTCGCCAGCGGCGACGGGGCCGCGGCGATCGCGATGGGCAATCCGGACAAGGCGGCCAACACCACCGTGCTGGTGAAGGGATTGGGTTCCGGTGTCGCTCAAGGAACCCTGTCCAACCCCGACGGCACCCGGCTGTACCACGAGGCCAACGCCGCCGACTGGGACAAGGACACCGCGGTGGTGATGTGGGTCGGTTACGACGCACCCGACTCGGTGTTCGATCCCGGCCTGTACCAACCGAACATGGCGCGCACCGGGGGCGAGGCGCTGGCACTCGACGTCAACTCGCTGGCAGCCACCCACCAGGGCGCGCCGACGCACCTGACCGTGGTGGGCCACTCCTACGGTTCCACGACGGTGGCCGACGCCGCGGCCGGCTACGGCATGCACGCCGACGACGTGGTCCTGGTCGGCAGCCCGGGGACCGACCTCGCTCACTCGGCCGCCGACTTTCACCTTCCAGAAGGCGGGCATGTCTTCGTCGGTGACTCCGCCCGTGACGAGGTGGGCTGGCTGGGGCACAACACCATTCGGACGCCGTTCGGCGGAATCGGTTTGGGTGACGACCCGGCCATGGAAGACTTCGGCGCGACGCGGTTCAAGGCGGAACTCCCCGATCGCTCACTCAACCCCGTCTACGCGCACTCGCACTACTTCGACAACGGCTCGGAATCGCTGTTCAGCATCGCCGATGTGGCCTCCGGGCACGGCGATGCCCTCGAGCACGACGGCATGCTTGCGCCGCACCGCCGGGATTCGTTCCTGCCGCCGGTCCTCGATCCGGAATCCGCCCGGGACGGCACCGTCGGCCACTACCACAGCACACCCGGCGGCTGAGCATGCACGACGAACCCTACGGAGAGGACGGAACGAGTGTGGATCTTCTGGAAATCCGCTGCGGCGGCGTCGATTACCGCCCTGTTGCTGGGCGGGTGTGCTGAGGTGCGCGACCCCATCACTCCCGAGCAGGCCCGTGCCGAAGTCGTCGACGCCGCCCGCGAGGTGGTCCGTGACCTGCACGCGGATGTCACCGAGGCGCTGTTCCGCTACGAATCCTGTAATGACCAGGGCGAACCGCCGTTTCGGGGCGTGGTGATGATGTCGTTCTGGATGCCGGGCGTCCCGCACGACCAGCCCGCTGATCCGCAGCGTGTCATCGCGGAGATGACCGCACACGGCTGGAGCACCGACTCCGATTTCATCTCGCACTCGCCGACGCTGCGCAAGGGCGACGTCAACGCCATCGTCACGGTGGTGCCACCGGCTCGCCCCGGGCAGACGTTCCACAGCCACGTCGGCGTCGACCTCAACGGCCAGTGCCGCGACACCTTCGACCACCGCAAGGACCGCTCCATCCTCTCGGTCGACGTCTCGGGCGAACTGACCCGTCCTTAGCGGTCGGCCAGCACCTGATGCGCCGCGTTGTAGCCGGGGATGAAGGTGATCCCGGGCCCGCCGTGACAGCCCGCGCTTCCCAGATACAGTCCGGTGACCGGTAGCGGTTGCCCGACAAAGCCTTTGGCGCCGGGGCGGTTGGGGCCGATCGCATTCGGGTTCAGCAGGCCGTGGCAGTAGTCACCGCCGGGGGCGCCGAACATGGTGGCCATATGACGCGGGGTGAAGGTGGTGTGCCGGGTGATGCTGCTCTCGAAATTCGGTGCCAGCCTGGTGATCTTGTCGATCACCCGCTGGCCCATCTCCACCTTCATCTCGCCGTAGTTGCCGTCGCCCTCGATCGGGAACCACAGCGCGAACGCCGACGCCGCGTGCTTGCCGGCCGGGGCCAGGTCGGGATCGTGCAATGACGGGATCTGCAGCACCACAGTCGGATCGGCGGGCACGATACCGCGGCGGGCGTCCTCCCACTGCTGTTGCACCTCCTCGGGGGTGCAGAAGATCCCCAGCGACGCCTGCAGGGCGGGATCGTTGAGCAGCTCGTAGGGCGCGCTGAACCGCGGCGCCTCGTCCAGCGCGAAATGCATCTGCAGGTAGGAGCCGCGGTGGTCGGTGCGGGCGTAGCGGGCGCGGACGTCCTCGGGTATCGCGTGTGGATCGATCAGGTCGCCGATGGTGACGTCGGGCGCTATGGCCGACACCACCACCGGCGCTGCGACGGTGTCCCCGGCTTCGGTACGCACTCCGGTCACCCGGCCCTCGGCCACCAGGATCTCGGCCACCTTGGCACGCAGCCGCAGCTCACCGCCGAGGCGGGTGAAGGTGTCGGCCAGATGCCCGGTCAGCGCGCCGATCCCGCCGCGCAGCTTCTTCATCAGGATGGTGTTCTCGTCGGGAACCCCCAGTCCGTAGGCCAGTGCCGCGGCGCTGCCGGGGGTGGCCGGGCCGCGGTAGAGCGTGTTGACGGCCAGCACGGTGAACGACCCGCGCAGCGCCCCGTGCTTCTCCCGGTCGGGTAGGTAGCGGTCCAGCACGTCGGTGACCGAGGCGAACAGCATGTCGTCGATGGCGGCACGTTCGAATTCGTTTGTGGCGCACGCATACATCTCGTCAAGCGTCTTGAGTGGCAGGCCGGCCTCGAAGCGGCCCAGCGCCCGGGTGGGGGCCTGGCTCCAGGCCAGCAGCCCGGCCATGCCGTTGACGGCCTCGGCGCCGTGCACCTCGGACAGGTGGGTGAACAGCTTCATCGGGTCGGTGTACTGGATCAGCGGGTCATCGCCGACGCCGCGCAGCGCCACCGACATCACCTCGAGGTCGAGGCTGTCCAGGTCGTCCAGGCCCAGCTCGGCGCTGACCGCGCGCGACGTCGGGAACTGCACCGAGCCAGCGATCTCGAATCGGTAGCCGTCGAACAGCTCCACCGTCGAGGCCATCCCGCCGGCGTACAGCCCGGACTCCAGGCACAGGGTTCGCAGTCCGGCGCGCTGCAGGATGAGCGCCGCCGCAAGCCCGTTGTGTCCCGCGCCTATGACGATCGCGTCGTAATCGGCCATCACACCCACCCTTCTCGACTTGGGCAGGCTGACACGGGCCGATAAGTTTTGTCAATATTGACGGAACTAGAGGTTCGACAGCGAATCCAGCGCGGTGCGGCACATCCGGGCCAGCTCGGCCAGCGAACGGTCCTCACCCAGCATCCAGACCTCCATCGCGGCGAACACTGCCGCGCCGACGCACCGAGCGGTCACCGCCACCCGCAGCGGGTCAGCCGGCTCGGCGATCCGCAGTCGCTCGGCCACCGCGTCGGCGAAATCGGCCTCCACCTGACGGATGTGGCGCACGATGCGCTCCGGGTCGAGCTCCTCGGCGCGCAGCGCGGCGATCCGGGTCACCGCCTCAACGTCGTAGGGAAACGCGAAGATCGCCGCCTGGACCGACTCCACCACAGGCTCGCCGGGCGGCCGGGCGGCCAGCGCGGCGCGGAACCACTGCAGGCCCGCGTCGTAGTCGGCGAACAGCAGGTCGTGCTTGGAGTTGAAGTGCCGGTAGAAGGTCCGCAGCGAGACCCCGGCGTCGGCGGCGATCTGCTCGGCGGAGGTGTCCTCGACGCCCTGGGCCAGAAACCGCACCAGCGCCGCCTGGCGAAGCGCCTCGCGGGTGCGCTCGCTGCGAGCGGTCTGCGGCGGCCGGGCCATGCCGGTAAACGTACCTCAGGGTGGGCGGGCGAAAAATGTCATTATTGACAAAACTTGCGGCGCCTGGTGAGACTGGCCGCATGATCTCGCTCATCGTGCATGCAGTGCTGGGCCTGGCGACCATCTGGTGGATCGTGGCATCCAACCGCGCGGTCTTCGCGAAACCCTCTGGGGGCAAATCCTTCTCACCCCTGGAGATCGTGTACTACGTGATCGGCATCGCCTCGATCGGGCTGGGCTGGTACTTCAACATCCGCTTCGTCCAGGAATACGCGCACGGCCCCAACCACAATCCGATCTGGGGGCCGGGCAGCTGGACGCAGTACATCCAGCTGATGTTCACCAATCCCGCTGCCGGGTCGGCCAGCCAGGACTACACCATCATCAATGTGGTTCTGCTGCCGCTGTTCACCATCGTCGACGGGTATCGGCGCGGGCTGCGGCGGCCCTGGCTGTACTTCGTGTCGAGCCTGTTCACCAGTTGCGCGTTCGCCTACGCGTTCTACTTCGCGACCATGCACCGCCAGCACCGGCACGCCGCGGCTTCGTCATAGCGGGACCGCGTCAAAACCGCCTCGCGATAGGCTGGCCGCGACGACGGGAGGCAGGTCGTGGCCAAGCCGGTGGCGCCGCGTGGATCCGCGCGCGAACGGGTGCTGCAAGCGGCGCTGACGCTGTTCATGGACAACAGTGTGGGCGGCACGTCCATGCAGATGATCGCCGACCAGCTGGGCGTCAGCAAACCGGCCGTCTACTACCAGTTCCGGTCCCGCGACGACATCGTGATCGCACTGGTGGAACCGATGTTCGACGACATCGTCCGCATCATCAAGATCGCCCAGGCCATGCCGACAGGTCAGGGCAAACGCGACGTAACGGTCAGTGGCGTAGTCGAACTCGCCGTCCGATACCGCCGGCTGACGTTCCTGTTCTACGACCGCGCCGTGGAGCACGCGGTGCGATCCCGCGAAGATTTCATGGCCGTCCGCGATGACGTCGCGGCGATCCTGCACGGCCCCGAGCCGGACGCGACAACCCGCGTGATCACGACCGCGCTGCTGTCCGGAACCTTCACCGCCGCAGCAGATCCCCAGCTGGAGGATATCGACGACGAGGAGCTGCACGAGATCCTGCTGGCCACCGCACAGCGGATGGTATCCCCGCTGGCGTGAGCCGCACGTCACCAGCTGCGGTGCGCGCCGCCGCCCGATCCGACCAGCTCCGGTTCGCGCTGCAGCGGCGCTGGCCACGGCGCCGGCTTGGGCCGTAGCCGCGGCACCTGCGGCCACCAGAACCACTTGCCGAGCAGTGTCGCGATCGCCGGGGTCATGAACGAGCGGATGATCAAGGTGTCCAGCAGCAGACCCAATCCGATGGTGGTGCCCACCTGCCCGACCACCCGCAGTCCAGACACGGCCATCGTCATCATGGTGAAGGCGAACACCAGACCCGCCGCGGTCACCACCGACCCGGACCCGCCCATGGCGCGGATCATGCCGGTGTGCAGGCCGGCGTGGATCTCCTCCCGCAGCCGTGACACCAGCAGCAGGTTGTAGTCGGCGCCGACGGCCAACAGGATGATCACCGCCATAGGCAAGACCATCCAGTGCACCGGCAGCCCGATGATGTCCTGCCACAGCAGGACCGCGAGGCCGAACGCGCTGGCCAACGAGACCACCACGGTGCCCACGATCACCAGGGCGGCCACCACCGCGCGGGTGATCAGCAGCATGATGATGAAGATCAGGCACAGCGCGGCGACCCCGGCGATCATCAGGTCGTAGTCGGAACCCTCCTGCATGTCCTTGAACATCGCGGCGGTTCCGCCGACGTAGATCTTGGAACCCTCCCACGGGGTGGTCTTGATGGCCTCCTTGGCCGCGAGCTTGATCGCGTCGATGTGCTCGATGCCGTCCGCGCTGAGCGGATCGCCCTCGTGAGTGATGACGAACCGCACCCCGTGACCGTTCGGGGAGATGAACATCTTCATGCCGCGCTGGAACTCGGCGTTGTCGAAGATCTCCGGCGGCAGGTAGAACGAGTCGTCGTTGCGGGCCTTGTCGAAGGCCTCCCCCATCGCGGCGGGATTCGTCTGGGATTCCTGCGACGCCTTGGCCAGCCCGCTCTGGGTGGCGTAGGTGGTCAGCATCATCGCCTTGGCGCTCTTCATCATCGCGATCATCGCCGGCATGATGGCGAGCATCTGCGGCAGTTGCGCGGCCATCGCATCCATGTCCGGGACGATCTGGGCGAAGCTGTCGGTCATCGTGTCGACGCCGTCCATCGCGTCGAACACCGACCGCAGTGAATAGCAGACCGGGATGTCGAAACAGTGCGGTTCCCAATAGAAGTAGCTGCGTATCGGCCGGAAGAAATCATCGAAGTTGGCGATGTCGTCACGCAATTCCTCGATGTCGGAGACCATCAGGTGCATCTTGGAGACCATCCGCCCCATGGTGGCGTTCATCTGCTCCATCAGCTCGATCATCTTGGTCATGTTGTCGATGGAGCCCTGCATCTCCTCGGCTTGGGCCAGCATCTCGGCGGTGCTGTTGTCGTTGAACTTGCGGGTCATGTCCTGATTCACCGCCTGCATGCCGAGCATGAAGCCGAACGTGGAGTGCTCCATCGGTGTGCCCTGCGGCCGCGTGATCGACATGACCCGGGAGATGCCCGGCACCGCGGTAACCCGCTTGGCGATTCGCTCGATCACCAGAAAGTCGGCGGAATTGCGGACGTCATGGTCGGTTTCGATCATCAGCATCTCGGGGTTCATCCGCGCCGACGGAAAGTGCCGGTCCGACGCCAGGAATCCCTGGTTGGCCGGCAGGTCGGCGGGCATGTAGGCGCGATCGTTGTAGCCCGGCTGGTAACCGGGCAGGGCGAGGATGCCGACCATGGCCGTGGCGGTCGCGGCGATCAGGATCGGCCCCGGCCAACGGCTCACGGCCGCACCGATTTTCCGCCAGCCGCGGCCCTGACCGGCCCGCTTGGGTTCCAGCAGTGCCCCGAACCGGCTGGCCACCGAGATCACCGCGGCGCCCATCGTCAACGAGGTGATCACGACGACCGTCATGCCGATGCCGAGCGGAATGCCCAGCGACTGGAAGTAGGGCAGCCGGGTGAAATGCAGGCACAGCGTGGCACCGGCAATCGTCATACCCGAACCGAGCACCACATGCGCGGTGCTGCGGAACATGGTGTAGTAGGCCTGTTCCCGGTCCTCGCCGGCACCGCGGGCCTCCTGATAGCGGCCGATCAGGAAGATCGCGTAGTCGGTGGCCGCCGCGATCGCCAGCGTCACCAGCAGGCTGGTCGCGAACGGTGAGAGCCCGATCAGGTGGTGATAGCCCAGCAGCGCGACGATGCTGCGGGCCGACATCAGGCCGGTCACCACCATCGTCAGCGCCAGCAGCACGGTGGTGATCGAGCGATAGACCAGCAGCATCATCGTGATGATGACGACGAAGGTCAGTCCCTCGATCAGCTTCATGCTGCGGGTGCTGGCCTTGTTCTGATCGGCCGTCAGCGCGGCACCGCCGGTGACGTAGGCCTTGACCCCCGGTGGCGCGGCGACGCTGTCGACGACGGACTGGACCGCGTGGACCGATTCGTTGGCCAGTGCCTCGCCCTGGTTGCCGGCGGTGTAGATCTGCACGTACGCGGACCTGCCGTCCGGGCTCTGGGCGCCGGCGGCGGTCAGTCGGTCGCCCCAGAAGTCCTGGATGTGCTCGACGTGGACGGTGTCGGTCTTGAGCTTGGCGACGATGGCGTCGTAGTAGTGGTGGGCGTCTTCGCCCAGGGGCTGCTCGCCCTCGAGCACCAGCATGACCGAGCTGTTGGAGCTGAACTCCTCGAAGAGCTGGCCCTGGCGCTTGACCGCGATCATCGACGGCGCCTCGTCGGGCGTCATCTGAACCGCAGCGGTTTCGGCGACCTTTTCCAGCTGCGGGACGGTCGCGTTCGCCACCACGATGATCGCGATCCAGCCCAGCATGATCGGAATGGCCAGCCGCCGGATCACTCGGGCGATCATGCGGATTTCACCAGGCAGAAGGTCAGTGCGCCGACTCCGGTGGCCGTTCGTTCGTCTTTGAGTTCGTCGTCGACGCTGATGCGGCATCCCAGCGTGGAGCCCTTGCCCTGCGCATACAGGTTGGGCGACACCGCCGAGAGCGTGGTGCTCATGGTCACCGACCAGGGCAGCCTCGCGGCGTCGACATGCTGCGGCCGGCTTTCCAGATCCAGATAGCTGATGTCGGCGGTCGCGCCGGGTTCCCCGAAGACCTCGTAGGTGACGGTCTTCGGGTCGTAGGGCGCGCTGTCGTCGACCTTGGTGCTGATCAGGTTGGAGTTCTCCCCGCCGAAGTAGGTCCGCAGGCGCAGGACCATCAGCGTCCCCAGCACCATCACGGCCACGATGAGCAGCGGCAGCCAGGCCTGCTTCAACGGCTTCACCAGCGCCCCCGTTCCGGCCGGAACGATGGTTGTGTCCGCCCGAAGGCGAAGTTATACGATCAGTAAAGTCGAATCAAGTGTTTAGTCAGGCTAGCCTCGTCCGGCCGGAGCCTGCGCCCCGCCGCGACCGTGCACCGGTGTCCGCTAAAAGCCCAGTTCGCGGCGTACAGATATGCACGGTCGCGGTCAGGACTGCGGCTCCAGAACCTCGGCGCCCACGTAGGGCACCAGCGCCTGCGGCACCCGCACGCTGCCGTCGGGCTGCTGGTGGTTCTCCAGGATCGCCACCAGCCAGCGGGTGGTGGCCAGCGTGCCGTTCAGTGTCGCCGCGGTCTGCGGCTTGCCGTTCTCGTCGCGATAGCGGGTGGCCAGCCGGCGCGCCTGGAAGGTGGTGCAGTTCGACGTCGACGTCAGCTCCCGGTAGGCCTCCTGCGACGGCACCCAGGCCTCGCAGTCGAACTTGCGGGCGGCCGACGAGCCCAGATCCCCCGCGGCGACGTCGATCACCCGGTAGGGCACCTCGATGCGGGCCAGCATCTCGCGCTGCCAGCCGAGCAGCCGCTGGTGCTCGGCCTCGGCCTCGGCGGGCCGGCAGTAGACGAAGCCCTCCACCTTGTCGAACTGGTGCACCCGGATGATGCCCCGAGTGTCCTTGCCGTAACTGCCGGCCTCACGCCGGAAACACGACGACCATCCGGCGTAGCGCAGCGGCCCGCTCGACAGGTCCAGGATCTCGTCGGAGTGGTAGCCGGCCAGCGGCACCTCGGAGGTCCCCACCAGGTAGAGATCGTCGGCCTCGAGCCGATACACCTCGTCGGCGTGCGCCCCCAGAAACCCGGTGCCGGACATGATCTCCGGACGCACCAGCGACGGGGTGATCATCGGCGTGAAACCGTTGTCGACCGCCACCCGGATCGCCAGCTGCAGAAGTCCCAGCTGCAGCAGCGCGCCGCGGCCGGTCAGGAAGTAGAACCGCGACCCCGACACCTTGGCGCCGCGGCCCATGTCGATCAGCCCCAGCGCCTCGCCGAGCTCCAGGTGGTCACGCGGGTTGTCGATCGCCGGCTGTTCGCCGACCACGTCGAGCACCGCGAAGTCGTCGACCCCACCGGCCGGCACCCCGTCGATGACGACGTTGGCGATCGCCATGTGCGCGCCGGTCATGGCCGCCTCGGCGTCGCTCTGGGCGACCTCGGCGGCCTTGACCTGCTCGGCCAGTTCCTTGGCCCGCGCCAGCAGGGCGGGGCGGTCCTCCGGAGAGGCCGCGCCGACCGAACGGCTGGCCGCCTTCTGTTCGGCGCGCAGGCTGTCGGCGGTGGCGATCGCGGAGCGCCGCGCGGTGTCGGCGGCCAGCAGGGCGTCCACCAGGGCAGGGTCCTCACCGCGACCCACCTGGGAGCGGCGGACGCGGTCGGGGTCTTCGCGCAGCAGGTTCAGGTCGATCACGGCGCAACCCTACAACCTGGACCACCCGGGTTCGGAGGCATCACTTTCGCATCAATTGCCACGCTTCGTCTGTCACCCACAGATGCCGCCCTGTCAGAATGGACGCGATGTCGAGGATCTCCTGGCTGCGTACCCTGCAGGCGGCCGCCACCCGTCGCACCCTGCTGCTGACCGCGCTGGGCGCCCTGCTGATCGCCGGGCTGGTCACCGTGGTTCCGGTCGTCGGCGACGGCCCAGGCGGGCTGCTCGGGCATCTGACGTCCGCACCGACCGCCGGGCCAGGCACCGGGCCGGGGCTGGGGATCGGGATCGGCAAGGGCAACGAGGCCGTCGACCGCGCTGCGGCCGGTGACTGTCTGAACTGGCCCGATGACGACCTGGACGCGGCGACCGTGGTCGGCTGCGACGTCGAGCACAAGTTCGAGGTGGCCGGTCCGGTGGACATGAAGATGTTCCCGGGCGCGGAGTACGGGCCGGACGCGCCGCCGCCGTCGACCGCCCGCATCGAGCAGATCACCCAGGAGCAGTGCGAGTCGGCGGTGCGGCGCTACCTCGGCCCCAAGTTCGATCCGCACAGCAAGTTCGTCGCCAGCATGTTGTGGGCCGGTGAGCGGGCGTGGCGCCAGCACGGCGAGCGACGCATGCTGTGCGGGCTGCAACTGCCCGGCGTCGGCGGCCACCAGCTCGGCTTCACCGGCAAGGTCGCAGACATCGACCAGTCCAAGGTCTGGCCGCCGGGCACCTGCCTGGGTATCGACCCGGCGACCAATCAGCCCAACGACATTCCGGTCGACTGCGCGGCGCCGCACACCAAGGAGGTCAGCGGCACGGTCAACCTGGCCGAACGCTTCCCCGACGCGCTGCCGCCCGAGCCCGAGCAGGACGCCTTCATCAAGGAGACCTGCACCCAGCTCACCGACGAGTACCTGGCCCCGGTGCAGCTGCGCGACACGACGCTGACCCTTACCTATGCCACCATCTCGCTGCCGAGCTGGTCGGCCGGCAGCCGTGAGGTGGCCTGCAGCCTGGGCGCCACGCTGGGCAACGGCGGCTGGGCGGCGTTGATCAACAGTGCCCGCGGTCCACTGCTGATCAACGGCCAGCCCCCGGTCCCACCGCCGTCGATCCCCGCCGAGCGGCTCAGCCAACTGCCCGCGGGTAGCCAGCCACGGTGAGCGTGCAGATGGATCCGGGCCGGTTCGACGAACTCGTCGGCGATGCCCTGGACCTGATCCCGGCCGAGCTGACCGCCGCCATCGACAACGTCGTCGTCCTGGTCCAGGACCGCAACGACGAGGAGCCCGATCTGCTCGGCCTCTACGAAGGCGTGGCGCTGACCGAACGCGACTCGAACTACGCCGGCGCGCTGCCCGACACCATCACGATCTACCGGGGCGCGCTGCTTGCGATGTGCGACTCCGACGACGAGGTCGTCGACGAGGTCAGGATCACCGTGATCCACGAGATCGCCCACCACTTCGGGATCGACGACGACCGGCTGCACGAGCTGGGCTGGGCCTGAGTTCGGGTCAAGGTACAACGAAAGTCAAGAATTTCTAGACCTTGACTTTCGGGACAGGAACCGACCGTGCGTGGGCGTGAGCAGGCCAGCCGGCGCCCGGTGCTGTAGCCGAGCCTCATAACTATCAAAAGTTATGATTCCATGACGCAGATACGCGCATCGGATCAAAGTTATGCGTAATGCGGCGAGATGCATGGCCTCAAGACTCGCCACCGCGGCGCGGCGAGTCGAGGCGATGGTATCGGTGCGCGGTGCTAGGAACGAATCATGGATGACGACTGCCGAGCCTGCCGAGCGGGACTGGACCACTGCCACGGCACGCTCATCCACCACGTGCTGCACGCGGGGGAGTGCACCGAGGACGGCTGCGCGGGCGAGGTGCTGGCGCATGCGTTCGCCGTGGACTGCGAGGCGGTCGGTTGCCGGTGCGCGGACACCGGGTCCGCGGTCGCTGGCGCGGCCTAGCCTTGGCGCGCTGCTGCTGATCCGACTGATCCGTTTCGCCCATACCGTGATAAGCGCTGATGGTCGCACGCTCCCGAGACATCCGATAGTGAATCCACTATCATGGAGCCATGGCAACTCGCGCCCAACCACCGAGCGCGACCGCCGCTGTGCTCGTGCGCGAAGCCCGCCAGCGCCGGGACATGTCGCAGCGTGATCTCGCGCGAGTTGCTGGCGTGCCGCAGTCAACCGTGGCGAACGTTGAGTCCAATAGACAGCAGCCCTCTGTTGCGATGCTCGAACGCCTCCTAGACGCGGCAGGTTTTCGCCTCGAACCACGGCTGGTCAACACGGTGCGACCCGGTGAGCTGCTGGAGCGACACCGCGAGGGGGTAGCGCGCCTGCTCGCCCGCTACCCCATTGCCCGTGCCTGGGTCTTCGGTTCCGTGGCGCGCGGCGATGACCGTCCCGGGTCCGATCTCGACCTCCTAATCGAGCCGACTCCCGCCGCTTCCTTCACCGACTACGTAGGCCTCGAAGACGACCTCGCTGAACTCCTGGCCTGCCCAGTCGACGTCATCACCACAGGGGAACTGGAGTCCAATGACCTTTTGCGGCAACGGGTGAACCGTGATCGACGCAGGCTGGAGATCGCAGCCTGAGATGGACGACCGCAACGCCGAGCAGCTGCTCTACATCGACGCAACATTGGCCGAGATGATCCAGCTTGCATCGCGTGGTCGTCAGGCGTACATCGCCGATATCGCGGTGGCCCGCGCGTGCCAGTACAACATCATCCGGCTGGCGGCCGACCTCGAACGGCTCGGTGAAGAATGGATCACGGCCCGCCCGGGTATCCCCTGGCGCCTCATCAAAGGCATGCGTAACCGCATCGCCCACAACTACTGGACCGTCGACGACGACGTCGTCTGGGCGGTCGTCGACCAGCATGCCCCGGACCTACGCACGGTTCTCGCCGACGAGATCGAAATCGCCCGCTCGCAACTTGACGCACAAAACGACGAATCCAAACCGGGCTGACCCGCCGAACACCATAGTGGCGAAGCGGGTTCAGCCCATCGGATCGGTGTCGGACCGCAAGGCGTCGTCGACCGGGTCCGCATCAGGTTCGGGATAGAACGGCGGCGTCAGCAAGCCCCACTGCACGCAGCTCCACCTGCCGTCGGTGATCGGGGCCAGCACCACCGCATCGGTGTTGTTCAGGTGGTTGTCCAGCACGAAACTGCCGTCCACCCCGGCCAGCGTGGCCGCCGCCAGCCGGATCGCCGCGCCGTGGCTGACCACGACGATGTCGCCGGTCCAGTCGTCGTCATCGAGGTAGCGCATCCGCAGGTCGGTGACGACCGGCAGGTAGCGGTCGAGCACCTGCTCGGCCGACTCCCCACCGGGCAGGGCGAGTCCGGGCTCACCGGAGTGCCAACGCTGATAGATCGCGTTGAACTCGGCGATCGCGTCGTCGTCGTTGCTGTTCTCCAGCGCGCCGGCCTGCACCTCGTGGATGCCATCGAGCGCGCGGGCGGTCACGCCCAGCGCTCCGCTGATCTCGGCGGCGGTCTGCGCCGCCCGGATGGCCACAGAATGCGTCACCAGCACCGGGCGATGCGCCCCGGCCGATGCGAATGCCCGGGCCTGATCGCGACCCAGCGGGGTCAGTTCGGAGCCGGGCGGACGGGTGTCGAGCCGACGGTCGACGTTGGCGAAGGACTGGCCGTGCCGCACCAGAACCAGGCGCCCGCTCACCTCGCCGCCCCAGCCCGACCGTCGTGGCCGACGGGCCAGGAACCCAGGTAGCGCACGTCGGCGCAGCTGCCCCGCAACGCCTCTAACGCGGCGGCGACGGCGTCGTCGTCGATGTGTCCCACGCAGTCCAAGAAGAACAGATAGGTGCCCAGCTCGGTGCGGGTCGGGCGAGATTCGATGCGCGTCAGATCGATTCCGCGGCTCCCGAATTCGATCAGTGCGGCGGCCAGCGCCCCCGGCGCGTTGTCGAGGCGCAGCACCACCGAGGTCCGGTCGATGCCGGTTCGCGCCGGCGGCGGGGCGGGCGTACCCACCAGCACGAAGCGGGTGCGCGCGTTGGGTTCGTCGATGACGCCGTCGGCCAGTCGCGCCAGGCCACGCTGCTGCGCGGCCAGCATTGTGCTCACCCCGGCATCAACCAAGCCGTCGCTGACCTGTTGCGCAGCAGCGGCATTGGAGTTCGACGGCACGATCTGGGCACCGGGCAGATGCTCGGCCAGCCAGCGTCGCACCTGGGCTCCGGCCACCGGATGCGCTGCTACGGTGCGGATGTCGGCCGCGGTCCGACCGGCCGCGACGACGATGGAGAACTCCACATCCAGGGTGATCTCGGCGAACACCTGCAACGGCGACCCGGCCGCGAGCCCGTCCAGGGTGGGTGTCACCCCACCCTCGATCGAGTTCTCGATCGGCACGCAGGCGTATTCGCATGTTCCGGCGCGTACCGCGTCGAGGGCGGCCGGGGTGCTCTCGGCCGGCACCGGTCGATGCTCGCTTCCGGGAACCAGCCCGGCGCCGGTCAGGGCGAGCAACGCGGCTTCGGTGAAGGTTCCCGCCGGGCCGAGATAGCTGATGCGGGTCACCGGTCAACCTTATCGGCCGCCGGCGTCGAATCCGCGGAACGGTTGCGCCGAGCGCCATCACTTATTAAGTTAGCCTTACCTCACTTAGCGAAGGGTTGATCGATGCCAACCAGCACCGCACAAACCGTCCCGACATCCGCGGAGCGCATTCGCAGCGCCTGCATCCGCGGGCAGGCACTACTGGCCATCGCCGACTCAGCCGAGGCAGCCAGAGCCGAACCGGTCACCGCGCCGGTATGCCACCTGCTGGCGGACGGCTCGGTGGTGATCGCGGTCCCGGCCGGCGACCCGGTGGCCGAGGCGGCCGTTGCGGGGGTGCCCGCGATGCTGGAACTCACCGACCACGCCCCGCTGCGGCTGCGGGAACGAGTGCGGGCACTGGTGTGGATCCGCGGACAGCTGCAGTCGGTACCTGCGCCCGAGATCACCCCACTGCTGGACCAGATCGCCGAAGTGGATCCCAATCCTGCTCTGCTGCAGGTGATATCACCACGGAATCCGGCGCAACCCGACAACGCCGACGGCTCCTACACGCTGCTTCGGCTGACCCCGGAGTCGGCGGTGCTGGCCGATACCACCGGCGCCGAGTCGGTCGCCGTGGACGAGTTGCTGTCGGCGCGGCCCGATCCGTTCTGCGCGATCGAGGCGCACTGGCTGCAACATCTGGACTCAGCGCACCCCGAGCTGATCGCACGGCTGGCGGGCGCCACGCTGCCGCCTCGGTTGCGGCGCGGGCAGGTCCGCCCACTGGCCGTCGACCAGTACGGCATGTGGTTGCGGGTCGAGCAGACCGAAGCCGACCACGACGTCCGGCTGAGTTTCCCGCGGCCGGTCGCCGACGTGCTGAGCCTGAACCGGGCGGTGCGCGCACTGCTGGGCTGCCCGTTCCTCAACGGACTGCAGGCCCGCCCCCGGTAGCGGTTACCGTGTCGAGGTGACCGAGCCGGCCGGCCTGCGCCTGGAGATCCTCGTGGTGCTGGCGGTGACCTACGGGCTCAGCGCCCTGACCGCCGTGCTGCAGCTGGCCGACGCGGTGATGCGCGATCTGGCCGCCCAACGAATACCGCTGAACCCGCGCCGTTCCCACTTCGACGTCATCGATCTGGGCCTCAACGCCGCGTGGGCCATCCAGCTGATCGCGTGGGGCGGGTTGGCACTGTATCTGTTGTGGCGCAGCGGATTACGCCCGGACCGCATCGGGCTGACCCGCCTGCCCCGACGCCCCGATCTGGCCGGTGGGCTGGGGCTGGCCGCGCTGATCGGCCTGCCCGGGCTGGGCCTGTATCTGCTGGCACGCGCGGTGGGCCTCAATGCCGACGTCGTCCCCGCGGCGGTCAACGACACCTGGTGGCGCGCCCCCATGCTCATCGTGATCGCGTTCGCCAACGGTTTCGCCGAGGAGACGATCGTCGTCGGCTACCTGCTGACCCGGCTGGCGCAGTTGGGGGTCTCACGGCGGGTCGCGCTGGCGTGCTCAGCACTGCTGCGCGGTTCCTACCATCTCTATCAGGGCTTCGGCGCCGGCCTGGGCAACATCGCGATGGGCCTGGTGTTCGGCTACGCCTGGCAGCGCAACGGCAGGCTGTGGCCGTTGATCCTCGCCCACGGCCTGATCGACACGGTCGCGTTCGTCGGCTACGCGGTGTTCGCCGACAAGCTCGGCTGGCTGCGCTGAAAGCCGGGGAGAGCGGTTCGGCAACCAGGCACTGCGTAGATTGGTCAGGTGAACGGCGATCGCGGACCGGGCGGGCCCCCGAGGAGGTGGAACCAGCCGGGTTGGGATCAGCCGCCGCGACGTGAACCGCCGCCGATGCTGCATCGCCCCTATCCCCCGGTGCCACCGCCGATCGCCCTCCGGCAGCCTCCGCCACCACGCATCCCGCCTTCCCCGGCTTCCCGGCCTTCCCCGGCTTCCCGGCCTTCCCCGCCTTCCCGGCGTTCCTGGCCGCGCCGCCTCGCGGTAGCCGCACTGCTGGTGACGCTGCTGGGCGCGGCCGGCCTGCTCGGCACGGCTGTCTGGCTCGACACCGCCGTGCAACGGGCCGCGGTGTTCGCCGGTTACCCCGACCGTCCACCGGCCGAGCGCGGGACGACGTGGCTGCTGGTGGGATCCGACAGTCGCGCCGGCCTGACCGCCGCCCAGGAGCGTGCGCTGAGCACCGGCGAGGACGGCGGCAACAGCCGCACCGACACCCTGCTGCTGGTGCACCTGCCCGAGCTGGGCTCGCCCGCGCCGGCGACCGTGGTGTCCCTCCCGCGGGACTCCTATGTGTCCATCCCCGGCTACGGCGAGGACAAGATCAACGCCGCGTTCGTCCTCGGCGGGGCACCGCTGCTGACCCGGACCGTGGAGCAGGCCACCGGGCTGCGGCTGGACCACTACGCCGAGGTGGGCTTCGACGGATTCGCCGCGCTGGTGGACGCGCTCGGCGGGGTGCGACTGTGCCCCGACGATCCGATCGACGACCCGCTGGCGGGAGTGAACCTGCCGGCGGGGTGCCAGAAGCTGGCCGGACCGGCGGCCCTGGGCTACGTGCGCAGCCGGGCCACCCCGCGGGCCGACCTGGACCGGATGGACCACCAGCGACTGTTCCTGGCCGCGCTGCTGGATCGCATCACCAGCCCGCTGGTCTGGCTCAACCCGCTGCGCTGGTACACCGTGCCGCGCGCCGCCGCACACGCGGTGACGGTGGACGCCTCCACGCGAGTCTGGGACCTGGCCGCGCTGGGCTGGGGCCTGGGCGGGCACACCGCGACGCTGACGGTCCCGATCGGCGAGTTCGCCGACACCGACGTCGGGGAGGCGGTGGTCTGGGATCACGAGGCGGCCGCAGCCCTATTCGACGCATTGCGCCGCGACCAGGCGCCGCCGACAGGCACCGACTCGCATGCCAATTGAATTCCGACTAATTCACTCGAGAACCCTTTGAGCCTATCCTATCTTTACTTAGGCAACGCTGCCCTGAGTAAGCCTCGCCTTGGATGCGCACCCGGTCTGACCAGGGGTAGTGTCGTGACCATGAGCGAGAACGACAACCACACTTCGAAATTCCACGCACTGCTTCAAGAGCAGATCTACCACGAATTCACCGCAGCGCAACAATACGTCGCGGTAGCCGTTTATTTCGACGGCAGTGATTTACCACAATTGGCGAAGTTCTTTTACAGCCAGGCCGTCGAGGAACGCAGCCACGCGATGATGATGGTGCAGTACCTGCTCGACCGCGGCATCGCCGTCGACATCCCCGGCACCGGCGGGGTCCGCAACCGGTTCGACGCCCCGCGCGACGCACTGGCGCTCATGCTCGACCAGGAGAACACCGTCACCGAACAGGTCAGCCGGCTGACCAGCGCCGCCCGCGATGAGGGCGATCACCTCGGCGAGCAGTTCATGGGCTGGTTCCTGACCGAGCAGGTCGAGGAGGTGTCGGTGATGACCCGGTTGTTGCGGGTCGCCGACCGCGCCGGGCACAACATGTTCGAACTGGAGAACTTCATCGCCCGCGAGGTCGCCGGGCCGGCTCTGGACCGCAGCGCACCCCGGATGGCCGGCGGGTAACCGGCGATCCGAATCAGCCCGCCCGCAGCCTCGCCTTGGTTCGGGCGGGCTGATTCGTGGCGATCCAGGCCACGCCGACATCCCGGCAGAAGTCGACGTCCGCCGCCTGGTCGACAGTCCAGCAGTACAGCGCCCGGCCGCGGGCAGCGGCATGGTCCACCAGCTCCGGGTGCTCCCGCAGCGTCTCGATCGACGGGCCGATCGCGGTGGCCCCGACCGTGGTCGCCGCGCTGCCGCCGAGGTATTGGGCCGCCGAGCCGAGCAGAACGGTCGGCATCAGCGGCGCGGCCCGGCGGATCCGCCATACCGCAGCCGCCGAGAACGACATCACCACCGCGCGTGAGCGGCTCGCCGAGGCGGGTGCGGCGATCCCATACCGCGCCAGCAGTGCCAACACCTTGCGCTCGACCAGTGCGCCGTAGCGCACCGGATGCTTGGTCTCGATGAAGATCTTCACCGGCCGATGCCAGTCCAGCACCAGTTCCACCAGTGCATCGAGCGTGAGAAGCCCGGTGTCCCCGCTCTTTTCGGAGTTCGGCGATCCGGCCATCCCGCTCGGATGCCAGCCGCCGTAATCCAGGTTCTGCAGCTGCGACAGCGTCATCTCGCTGACCACCCCGACGCCACTGGACGTCCGGTCCACCCGCCGGTCGTGCACACAGACCAGGTGCCCGTCGCTGGTCAGCCGCACATCGCACTCGACGCCGTCGGCCCCCTCGGCCAGCGCGCGGTCGTAGGCGGCCAGGGTGTGTTCCGGAAGGTCTGCCGACGCGCCACGATGCGCGACGACGAATGGGTGCTCTGTCACCACATCGCCGGGCCGCGCCATGGCCTTATGCTGCCGGTTCCCGCCCGTCGGACTCAAGAGCCGCGGCCGGTGGCGCGCCGGTTCCCGTCCCCGAAGGCAGCCCCGATGGCGGCGCCACCGGGACATGGGCCCGGTCGTCGGCGACCACCCAGTGGTGGGTGGGCCGGCCCATCGACCGCTGCTC
The DNA here is from genome assembly GCF_020181635.2 of Mycobacterium zoologicum. Classification (NCBI taxonomy): domain Bacteria; kingdom Bacillati; phylum Actinomycetota; class Actinomycetes; order Mycobacteriales; family Mycobacteriaceae; genus Mycobacterium; species Mycobacterium zoologicum. Next base: position 69,265 of record NZ_JAYJJS010000024.1, read on the forward strand.
GAAGCCCTCGACCACCCGGGCCACGGTCAGCACCGCGGCCAGGCCCAGCAGATAGGCGAGGATCGTCGCCACCACATTGTTGGCGATGCCCTGGGCGTCGTCGGTCCAGCTGGTGGCGGTGGCGAACACCGCCGCGGCGGTGGCGGCCGCCCACACCAGCCACCACACCACGATGGGCTTGCGCAGCGCGGCCAGCCGGTTCTCGCGGCCGGCCAGCTCCAGCACGTAGACCGGTGCCCAGGCCAGGTTGACCAGCGGCACCAGGCACCCGGCGCGCAACGCCCAGTCCGGGCGCGACTCGGGCAGGTGCAGTTTGGCGAACGCCGCCGCCCGGCGCGCCCGCAGCCAACGGGTCAGCACCACCGCGCACCAGATCACCGCCGCGATCGCGGCCAGGCCGGCCAGCCGCCCCAGCCACACCGCGGCGCCGGCGATCAGCGGATGCAGCAGCCGGGTGCGGTTGATGATCATCAGCAGATAGATCAGCGTGTGCACCACCGCGGCGATACCCAGCGCGGCGATCGCACCGCCGATGGCCCTCTCCAGCAGCTGCGGCGACGGCGCCACACTCTCCGATGTCTTTCGCTGCGCCACAGCAGGATTCGGTGCGCCCATCAGGGTCCAGCGTGGCATCACCGGGTACCGAGGGGTGGGCCCGAGCGGGCGCTGCGGGCGCTCCTGCGGCGGCGGGGGGCCGGGGCGCACCGCGATCCAGCGATAGGCAGTGCGGGGCGGCGGCCCCTCCGGAGCAGCAGACGGCCCCGGGGGCCGCATCAGCTCGGCTTCCTGGGCGGGAGTCAACGGCGCCCACAGCGAACCGTTGCAGTTGGGGCACCACTCCCGCTGTTGATCGCGCACGTTCCACCGCATACCGCAGCGGGAGCACACCTGAATCACGGCACCAGCGTAGCGAGGCGCGAACAGGACGGGCGCGGGATAGGTCCTCCGGCCGGCCAGAGACCCCGGTCAGCAACCACCCGGCTATCCACAGTTTCCACAGGTTTATCCACATATCACCCCGGCGGTGAACCCGTCGGTGAAGTGCTTTTTTGCGGTCGGCCGATACACCAGCTGTGGATGACGCGCCGTCAGCGACACGCGCCGACTAACAGCCCCGGGCGAAATCGCTTGATCCGCTAAGCAGCTGCATCTCCGCAGGCCAACCGGGTATTACCAGTCGAGTTTTTCCACCCGCGCGCCCGGGCGCTATGATCGTCGTCACAGATCGGTTGTGATGCGCCTCACTGACGTGGGCGCACGGTGAAGTTGGGGGCATACGAGATGGTCGGGGCAGGGCAATGACGGCACACCCGGGATCGGCGACCTATAAGCGCGGCTACCTGCTGGCATCGCTGCGCGCCGGAGTGGTCGCCCTGATACTGCTGACCGTCCTGCTGGTGCTCATCCTGACCTGAGCACTGCCATCGCCGCACATGCCGGCACTGTCCTCCTTGCGGTACTTCCTGCGGTGGAGCAATGTGGATCGAGGTGCCTCCACCACCTCGCGCGCGCCGAAAGGTGGGGTGCTGTAAGCGCGTCAACGCAAGTCGACAATGATCAACGGTGATCGACACCGGATCAGGACTGATCGAAGGAAGGAACCCCGTGGCCGACTACACCTTGCCCGACTTGGACTGGGATTACGGAGCCCTTGAGCCGCACATCTCGGGCCAGATCAACGAAATTCACCACAGCAAGCATCACGCCGCCTACGTGGCGGGCGTCAACGGCGCCGTGGCCAAGCTCGAAGAGGCGCGGGCCAACGACGACCACGCCGCGATCTTCCTCAACGAGAAGAACCTGGCGTTCCACCTCGGTGGGCACGTCAACCACTCGATCTGGTGGAAGAACCTGTCCCCCAACGGTGGTGACAAGCCGACCGGCGAACTGGCCGCAGCCATCGACGACGCGTTCGGGTCGTTCGACAAGTTCCGCGCTCAGTTCACCGCGGCCGCCAACGGCCTGCAGGGCTCGGGCTGGGCGGTGCTCGGCTACGACACCCTGGGCGGCAAGCTGCTGACCTTCCAGCTGTATGACCAGCAGGCCAACGTGCCGCTGGGCATCATCCCGCTGCTGCAGGTCGACATGTGGGAGCACGCCTTCTACCTGCAGTACAAGAACGTCAAGGCGGACTACGTCAAGGCGTTCTGGAACGTCGTCAACTGGGCCGACGTGCAGTCGCGGTTCGCGGCGGCCACGTCGAAGACCTCCGGGCTGATCTTCTAGCCCACCGTCACACCGGAGCGGGGGGGGGGGGGGGGGGGGGGGGGGGGGGGGGGGGGGGGGGGGGGGGGGGGG